>JBGSTO010000198.1:0-2552 GCA_041736465.1 Anaerolineales bacterium
CCATCCATTTCGGGCATCATCAAATCCAGCAGGATCAAATCGGGGATGGTATGAGCCAATACTTCCATGGCTTCACGTCCATTGCGAGCCGTAAGGGTGTGGCAGCCGTTTTGCTCCACCAGGCGCCTGTTCATCTCCAGGATGCCGGGGTCATCATCCACGACCAGTACAGTGGGTTGTTTCCCAGATGGAGGCAGAATATGGGTGAGCTCTTTGGCCAACTGCTCGGGCTGGAGCGGCTTGTGGAGATAATTCAACTCCAGCAGCTCACCTTGATCCTGCTCTGGTTTGAGGGCATATGCCAGCATGGGAATATTTTCGGTGGCAGCCTGACGTTTCAAGATCCCGGCAATGGCCCAACCTTCACGACCCGCCAACTGCTCTCCCAGGATCAGGGCAGCAGGCGCCAGCTCTGTCACCTGCGAAAGCCATTCGGAATCCTGGTCAACCCGGCATAGATGCAGGTCGAAGCCGCGCTCTTTCAGGTAGCGGCTCAACAGCTCAGTCGAGTCGCCGCCTTCAGCCAGCATCATTACCGGCGAGCCCTGCCTGGATAATAACGAAGCACGCTCAGCGTGCAAGCCGATCTTTGAAATGACCGGCAGCTTGAAGGTGAACGTTGACCCGCTGCCCAGGTCGCCGGGCGAACGGACTTCTATTTTTCCTCCGTGCTGCTCGACCAATTGCCTGGTGATTGCCAGCCCCAGCCCCATCCCGCCCACACCGGTTTCGATTGCCCGCTCGGTGCGGTAAAATTCGTTAAAGATCGTCTCCTGCTCGCCGGGCGGTACGCCGATGCCGGTATCGCTGACGGAAACAATCGCCTGCTCACCCGCCGCAGTCACATCCAGCCGCACCGACCCATACGGTGTGAATTTGACGGCATTGCTGATCAGGTTCAGCACCACCTGGCGCAGCCGGGTGCTATCGCCGAGTATCCACGGACCCTGCCTGGGCAGGGTCGCCTGCCAGGCCAGGCCTTTTTCACGTACCAGCTCTTCCCCAATTTTTGCCGCCACATTCAGCACCTCCGCCAGATCGAGCGGCTCGCGCAAAATCTGCAGCTGCCCGGCCTCACTGCTGGCCAGGTCGAGCACATCGCCGATGAGCCGCGCCAGGTGCTGTGCGCTGAGATTGATTTGCTCGAGATCAC
Source organism: Anaerolineales bacterium (assembly GCA_041736465.1). Classification (GTDB taxonomy): domain Bacteria; phylum Chloroflexota; class Anaerolineae; order Anaerolineales; family UBA4823; genus JAJUJL01. The sequence continues at coordinate 1,154 of JBGSTO010000198.1, forward strand.
CTCTCTCGATCGCCTGGCCGCGTAATGACATTTCGGTAAGGCCAATAATCAGGCTGAGCGGCGTGCGCAGCTCGTGACTGACCATCGAGAGGAAGCGACTCTGCAGGCGGTTAGCTTCCTCAGCCAGGCGCCGTCCTTCGATCGCGTCCTTGTACAGTCGGCTGGTGCGCAGCGCAGAAGCCAGGTTATGGACGATCGCTCCGCACAATTCGGGGTTGGGGGCATCAAAGGCGACAAAGCCGGTGGTTTCCTCATCCACGTTGAGCGGCAGAATGGTCAGCTGCAGGGGCAGGTCAGGAGGGTAGATCTCAGAGATGGGGAATTTACGCGGTTCAAAGCGCAGCCCATTGAAGCTGGCTGAAAATCCGGCTCCAAACAACACCACACCCGTAGAGGCTGGCTCATCTCCGTCGGTTTCATACAAGGCGACCAGGGCATTCTTGATCCCAACCATCGGCAGGTGGCGGGAGAGGATTTCGGCGCTCTGATCGATGTTCATTGCCGCCAGCAGTTCCGCCGTCAGTTGGCCTAACTGCGCCATGCGGTCCATGTAGCTGAGCAGGGCGGTCGTGCTCTGGCGTTGGATCTGGTCGCTGATTTCGATGCGGACGCGGTCCAGCAGGCTGGCGGCAAAGGCCGGCTCAGAAGTAGAAGACAGCGCCAGCATCGTGTTCAACCGCTGCAAGACCACCCCCGTGGCGGACTGCCAGATATAGGCATCCTCGCCGCGTTCCTTCGTCCAGTTAAGGGCACGCTCGATTTCATCATATATCAAATCGGGGTTATGCCTGCGAAGACCCTCTACATAGGCATTCAAAAAAGATGCGAATTGGACTTCCAGATCTTCTACCCGGCTAAAGCGCGCATCGATCAGCGCCGCCTCAGCCATCTCGTGCGCCAGCTCAGCTAACGATAGTTGGGCGGCGTGAATTTCGGGGCGCCCAGGGTGACAACCGCATGACTGCCGGATAATCAGGCGGGGAGGCACCACCACGTGCACAGTTCCCGCCAGCTTGCCGTGAATAAGCTCTAACAGTGTGACCACGGCTTGGTACCCAAGCGAAAACGTGGGATGCCGGATCGTAGTTAATGAGGGGGAGAGGGCGCGAGCAGCGAGAATATCGTCGAAGCCAATGATGGCGACATCCTTGGGGATGCGCCGCCCGGCAGCAGCCAGGGACTCGATTGCCCCCAGGCAGGATAGATCGTTGCTGGCGATGAGTGCGCTGAAAGAAGCGCTGCTGGCAAGGATCTTTTGCATCGCTGCAGCCCCATCCTCCTGGCGGTGCTCGCCGAAGGCTACCAGGCGCTCGTCGTAAGGCAAACCTGCAGCAGATAAAGCGTCCCGGTAGGCGCGCAGGCGCTCCTCGCTGTCGCCGCCGCGCCCCTGGTGACCGGC
>JBGSTO010000171.1:0-4105 GCA_041736465.1 Anaerolineales bacterium
GTGTGCGGTACGCCCTTGTCATACCGCTTTAGCCAAGGCTTGTCATCCATCTCCACCTCCAGATGAAGTTACGTTATGAATCTGATCAAATTTGGAATCACCAGGTAATAATAGTATAAATTTATCTTTCGTGAATGTCAAATGCTTAATTAATAAGCAGTTAAAATACGAATATCGCAGCTACTCCACCACGCCCTGGCTGCCATGCAGGCGCGCACTCCGCATGCCTGGCTGGCGCAGCGCGCAAATAGAGGTAAAATCACCTGCATTGAAAAAATCTGGCATTCATCGAATCTACACCCAGATGTTACAGCTTACATCGAAATATCTTCCAGGAGGCAGGCAGTGAATTCGTTTTTCGTACCCGAAAGCGCCATGGCAATTGTCGCTCATCCCGATGATATTGAGTTTTCTTGCGCCGGAACATTAGCGCGCTGGGCGCGCTCCGGGGCGCGTATCTCTTATGTTCTGTGCACCAGCGGCGACGTCGGCATCGCCGAAGAGGGCATGACCAAAGCCCGCGCCACGGAAATCCGTGAAGCCGAGCAAAGCGCCGCAGCCGAGATCGTCGGTGCAAAAGAGGTGATCTACTTGCGCGAGCCGGACGGCATGCTGCAAGCGACGATGGAACTGCGCAAGAAGTTGGTGCGTGAAATTCGCCGTTTCAGACCGGAGGTGGTCATCACCGGCGATCCGACCGTGGTGTGGGCTGGAGACAGCTACATCAACCACCCCGATCACCGCGCTGCCGCCACTTGTGCGCTGGATGCCGTTTTTCCAGCCGCCGGGCAGCCCAACCTGTTCGAGGAGCTGGCGGAAGAAGGTCTGGAGGCGCATAAAGTGCGCAAAGTCTACGTCACAGGCTGGCACCAGACCGATCTGTTCGTCAATATCGCCGAGACCATCGACGTCAAAGTTGCCGCCCTGCGCGCCCACACCAGCCAGATGAAAGACTGGGATCCCGAACCGCGGGTCAGGCAGTGGGCAGAAGAACGCGCCAAAGGCAAAGAAATGCCCTACGCAGAGGGCTTTCGGGTGATTACGCTGGTAAGTGACGAAGATTGGGAGAAGCACCAGGGGCGAGTGCTTCCTTTTCAAGATTAATTTTTTTAGCGCTGTATGCAGGCTTCGCCTGCATACAGCGCCAAATCTCTTACAGCATGCCGTAGCGCTTCAGCGCGGTATCCAGGATCATGTTTACCAGAAAGGTATGATCCACACCTTCCGCGGCTGCCTCGATCACCAGGTCCGAGACGCCCGGCGAGAGACCCGGCAGGGGGTTGATTTCCAGAATGTACGGCTTCCAGTTATCGCTGGCATCCAGGCGAAAATCGACGCGTGAAACGTCGTTGGCGCCCAGCACCCGGAAGACGGCGGCGGTCAGCCAGTTCAGTTCATCTACCATCTCATCATCCAGCGGCGCCGGGCACAAATAATCGAGCTGGTCTGCCAGGGCAACCTTCAGGCGGTTGCTGTAGACCACGTCGGTGGACTCAAACGGCGTGAGATTGACTTCCATCGGCGGGAAGAAGCGCAATCCAGCCTGTATGCGCGGTGATTCCTCATCCTCCGGCATGCGCCGTGCAACCGGGCCAATCAAATTACCCACCACGCCAACCGTAACCTCACGCCCATCGATAAATCGCTCGACCAGCGCCGCCTGCTTATAGCGCTCCAGGGTATGCGCCACCTGTTCGCGCAGCTCACCTTCGTTGCGTACAATCGATCTACCTGAGACGCCCATGCCGGTGCCTTCCCGGCTCGGTTTCACAAACAACGGGTAAACCATATCATCGTTTATCGGTTCGTCTACCCGCTCGAAGGTTTGAAATGTAGGCGTCGGTAGATCGTGATAGGTAAGCACTCGCTTGGTCATGGGTTTATCCAGCGCCAGCGATAGCGTCAGCACCTTCGATCCGGTATATGGGATGCGCAGCATTTCCAGGATTGCCGGCACCTGCGCTTCGCGCGAGTCGCCAAAATGACCTTCACAGATATTGAAGCAAATATCCGGCTTATATTGGCGAATGGTATCAAACAGCGTGATATCGCCTTCTAGAAATTCACAATGATTCCCCCCGGCGCGTATTGCATTGACCAGTGTGTTGATGGTCTTCTCTGAGTCGAGATCGTCCCACTGATCCTCTGGCATACCCTCGAACTGGGGCGCATTGGCCTTGAGATTCGCAAGCAAGGCAACCCGAAATTTTTTCATGTTGCCGGTACCTTTCTTCAGTTATGCTGAACGGCTGTCACGCTCTGGCGCAGCCACAGGATAGGCTGCGCCTTCGATGTTGATCTCACGCCAACCAACACTCTCGTCGCCGGCTAGCAGGCGTGTCCTTTTAATTTCATAGCTCAGCTCTTCAAGGAATTTTTGAATTTGTGGATAGGTGATCCCGCCAGGCGAGGTCGGGCTTTCTCGCTCCCACCGCCTTTTCACCTCCTGCACCTTTCTTTCGGTAGAAGATCTCAGCTGTCGCAAACGACCAACTGCCGCTGAATCGTTAGCCAGCGTGTGCTCCAACAGATCCCATTTCCGCAGCAAGCCTGAAAGCTCTGCCTCAAGGGCCTGGATACGTTTTTGATCCAGCTCAGCCTGGCGTACTATTTGGCTCAGCCGTTCCGCCAGTGTGCGGTAGGCCACCGCCAGCTCGCCGTAGCGGCGTACCGCCCAAATCGCCTGCACCGTTTGACCGCGCATCTCGCGCCAGCGCACTTCCAGGCGTTCTGCTTCAGATGCCAGCTCATCCGCAGACACACTGACCGGGGGCCAGTTTCTGCGCCCAGATGTAAAAGTGCGGACATTTGCGAGCAGCTCCTGGGCATGGCGGCGCTGTTCACCGGCGTGCTGGTAGGCCTCCATCAAGGGCTTTTCTACACGCTCGCCCAACTTTGCCAGCGCAATGCGGCAGTCCTGCCACAGGTCATTGCGCGATTTCAAGAGCGGTACAATCTCCGCCAAGTTGGTGCGTACCTCCTGGCGACCTTTCGACACAACGGTTACCTGAATGTCCTGGCGCAGCAGGCTGCTGGCGCGTTCGATTTCCACATCGTCCAGCCTGGCGACCTCTTGCAGGCGGCCCACCTTTTCCGCCAGCGCATTCTTCATGGTTTCGATATCTTGATTCACCCGGTTCAACCAGACAGCTGCCTGGCGCTCCAATTCCTCTACCAGTTGGTCTACGCTGCTGGATTTTTTATCCACGCTTCCCTGGCGGCGCTGCTCCAGTGACTGGCTGATCTGCTCTGCTTCCCGGCGCATAGCCTCGATCTTCGTGCGGCTGATCTCCCCCAGCAGCTCATTCCCGCTGGAAAGCCCTGCCGCCTGGCTGAGCACCGTGCGCACCGCTTGCAAGCGTTCCCTGGCAAGCTGCTCCATCTGGCGCAGCTCTTGCAGGCGCTGCTCGATGCTAGCAAGGCGCTCTTCCAGCGCCTGCTGCGACTCGAGCAGCTCCTCGATACTGAGCAGGTAATCTTCCAGATCGCTCTCTAGAATCGAATGCGGGCTTTCAGCCGGCAGCACGCTGCGCAGGCGCGACTCCTGGGTGCGCAAATCGGCTTGAAGGGTTTCGACCTGATCCTTGCGCGGCCAGTTGCCCGGTGCGAACAAATCCACCTGCCTGGCAATCGCCTGCCCTGCCTGCACAATCTCCACTGCCTGGGCGGTCTGTGGCCTATCCAGCAGCCCGGCAAGCCGCTCCTGCTGATCCAATACCGACTGGCACCAGGCCTGCAGCTCGCCTTGTTCGTGGCGCAGTTTTTGGGTTTCCTCCAACTGCGAAGCTGCATGGTCGATTTCACGGGCTTTGTCCGCAGGACCCAGATGACCAATCTGGCGATTCAGCGCCACCAGGCGTTCGCGCCCGCCCTCCCATTGCAGCGGTACGCGGGCATGCTTCGCCGCTGCGGTAAAAGCGTCGATCAATTGTTTCTGTCCGGAGGCTGCCTCTTCCAGCAAAGTCGCCAGGCTGAAGAACTGCCGCCGTCCCTGGCGCAGCGCCGCGGCAACCTGCTCCACCTCTCGAGACAGCCCGGCGGCTTCTTGCGCCAGCGGCTTGAGGCGTTCTACGTTTGCCGCGCCCAGCTCGCGCAGCAGCGCGGC
>JBGSTO010000203.1:0-7759 GCA_041736465.1 Anaerolineales bacterium
TGGGCGTGCTGGCGCTGGGGGCGAGGCAGGTGGGGCGGCGGCAGGAGGGCGTCAACAGCCTGTCCTTTGTAGCAGCTATCATGGCGCTCTTCAACCCCAACGTGCTGTGGGATGTCGGCTTCCAGCTCTCGTTCACCGCCACGCTGGGCCTGGTGCTGTATGCCGATCCGCTGGTGGCAGCGTTCAACACCACCTTCAACCGCCTGTTCGGGCGCTGGGTGCCGGTGCAGGCCGTCCAGCGCATCTCCGGCCCGATGGGCGAGTACCTGCTCTTCACGCTGGCAGCCCAGGTGATGATCCTGCCGGTGCTGGCATACCACTTCCAGAGGCTGTCGCTGGTGTCGCTGGTTGCCAACCCCGCCATCCTGCCGGCGCAGCCGGCGGTGATGCTGGTCGGCGGGCTGGCGCTGCTCTTGGGATTGATAGATATTCGCCTGGGGCAGCTCGCCGCCTGGCTGGCCTGGCCCTTCGCCGCCTACACTATCCGGGCGGTGGAAGCCTTCAACAACCTGCCGGGCGGTGTGCTGGTTTTTGGCAGGATGGCGATCGTCTGGGTTGTGCTGTACTACGCCGTTTTGCTGGGCTTCACTTTCTTTGGGAAGCAGCTCAAGGCCTGGGCAGCCAGGCGGTTGGGAGAGCTCTCGCCGCAGGCTGCCGCGCTGCGGGGATTGGCGCTGCTCGGCTTGCTCTTGCTCAACGGCGTGGTATGGCAGGGCGTGCTGGCGCGTCCGGACGGGCGCCTGCACGTCACCGTATTTTCAGTCGGCAGTGCCGACGCACTGTTGGTGCAGACGCCCGACGGCAGGAGGCTGTTGGTGGACGGCGGTCCCAGCACCACGCGCCTGGCGGACGCCCTGGGCAGGCGTTTACCGCTGCTCGACCGCCGCATGGATGCCTGGATCGTCGCCGCACCTTCGGAGGACAACCTGGCGGCGCTGCCCGACCTGGTGGAGCGCTACCCACCGTCGCAGGTGCTGTGGGCGGGAGAGACCTCCGGAACGGCGGGGGGCAGGCAGCTGGTGCGCGAGCTGGCGAGACTCAATATCCCGCTGGTATCTCTCGAAAGCGGGCAGACGCTCGACCTGGGCGATGGCGTGGCGCTGCATGTGCTGGCTTCCGGGCGGCGGGGAGCGGCGCTGCTGTTGGAGTGGGAGGGATTCCGTCTGCTGCTGCCGCTGGGCGTGGATTTCGAAAGCCTGTCGCTCTTGCTGGAAGATCCTGAACTGAAAGGTGTGACCGCCGTGCTGCTGGCGGAGAGTGGCTATGCCCCGGCGAATCCACCGGAGCTGATCGCGCATCTCAACCCGCGGCTGGCGCTGATCAGCGTCGCGGCTGGAGACTGGCAGGGACTGCCGTCAAATGAGACGCTGGATGCGCTGGAAGGAATTCCGGTGCTGAGGACAGACCGGGAGGGATGGATTGAGTTGGCAACGAACGGGGAGCAGATGTGCGTGGAGGTGGAGAGGAAGTAAAAAGGTATTGTAGTAATGTGTTTCGCTGGTTATGGCTGATTCAATGCCAACGCAACCGCTTCATCCAGTGTCATTACCTGACCTTCATCATATGCATCCGCAAACGCGACTTCACCCATCCTGGAAATACACGCCGCAATGACTTTATCTACATCCCTCTGCTCGAGCAGTGGACGAGTATCGTTGATTTCTTTGCGCGTCGCTTCCGCCCATCCAATCAACCGGGCTGCGTTTTTAAGGTTGCCAATGGCCAATAATACTCCTGCCATTCCTTCCAGTGCGAAAACAACCGCTATCGTTTCTCCTATTTTTTGAAATTCCTTTGCGGTTTCTGCTAAGACATCTCGCGCTTCACGGGTTTTGCCCTCGCGCAATGACAAGTGACCAGAACGAACTAGGGTCCAGAGATAATCTGACCGATTTCCCGATTTTTCGGAATAAATTAATGCCTCTTGCAGAAGCGCATGGGCCTGCTCATAATCACCGTGTTCAAGCGCAAGGATGCTTTTTGCTATATGGAAATATCCCCGGCCTTCGATCTGGCTGTTTAGAGGAAACAATAGGGCTGCTTCATCCAGATTTTTTTGGGCCAGCCCAATATCGCCATTTACTACCCGAACGAGGGCAATCTGGCATAAGAGAATCATAAGAGACCTTTTGTCTCCTGCTTCCCTAAACAAAACCATCGCTTTCTGCCAATAGTCGAAGGAACGCTGATAATTACTGTGATCCCAGCCCAAAAAATAATACACTTTCGCTTGCCTCCAAAGATCGCCAAGCGATTGGGACAAAGTAAGGGCTTCCTGATAAAGTTTACCCGCTTCTACGTAGACCCCACGAAAAAAATATACTCCCCCCAGTATGGTAAGCGCATCGATTTCGCCTGGTTGGTCATTGTGGGCTTTAAATAGAACCAGGCTCTCCTCCGCCGCGCGTTGTGCTAGTGAAAATTTCTCAAGCCGCCATAGGAGGTTGCTCTGTGCGCACAAAGCCCTGGCTCTCGCCAGGGGATACTGCTCTGACTCTGGTTCCTGGAGGAACTCAGCCAGCCAGAACGCGCCTTCGCGCAGATCGTACTCTTCCCATACAAGTTCCAGTCTGGCCGAAATATACAGCCCGGCTTCTATATCTGTTTTAACGGCTTGTTCCAGCGCAGCGTGCAGATTGTCGCGTTCGTATATTGCACGAGCAAACCATTCATCGTGATTAATGCTACGCAGCCCAGACTCGATTTTTTCAGAAAGCCCCAGGAAGTATTTCAAATGTCGCATGCGGACGGTTTCTTCCTCACCCGAGTCAACCAACTTTTCATACGCATATTGACGGAGCATTTCGTGGAAATGATAACGAGTCTCCTGTTCCAGTTCCTGTTCCACCATAATCAGTGACTTTTGGGCAAGTGAATTGGTCAAGTTCAGCGCGCTTCCATCGCACACGGACTGCGCAGACTCAAGAGTCCAGCCTCCTGCAAAAACAGATAATTGACGCAGAAAGGCTTGCTCTGCATCGTTCAACAAGGACCAGCTCCAATCAATAGAAGCCCGGAGTGTTTGGTGACGGGATAGTGTTGCTCGACTATGGTTTGCCAATATGGCAAATGATTTTTGCAGCTGTTTTGAAATCTCTTCGACTTTCAAGATGTTCACGCGTGCCACGATAAGCTCGATCGCTAATGGGATCCCGTCCACTCTGCGGCAAATCTCTGCGATAACTTGAGCGTTCTCGTTGGTTAATTGAAACGTGGATAGAGCCAATGCCGCCCGCTCAACAAATAATTGAATGGATTCGTATTCAGATATTTTTCCAAGAGTATCGCCTCCCCCAGGGGTGGAAAGTGATGGCAGGTAATAGGTTGCTTCACCTTCTATCTTCAATATTTCACGACTGGTCGTAAGAATTCTCAAGTTTGGGCAATGAGTTAGCAGGATCTTTATCAATTGCACACAGGCATCAAGCAAATGCTCACAATTATCAAGGATAAGCAATGAGGTTTTCAGACGAAGAACATTCTTCAATATTTCGATGACTTGACGATCTATACCTTCTCGAATACCGAACACCGAAGCAACAATTAGTGGAACGCGAAGTGGGTCAGAAAGAGAATCTAAAGGGACGAACCAGACACCATGTGGATAGTCAGGTAGTAGTTGATGCCCCACTTGAATAGCGAGCCGCGTTTTCCCAATTCCCCCTGCGCCTGCAAGCGTAACCAGGCGATTCTTCTTGAGAAGATTGATGATCTCCCGTTGTTCTTTCTCGCGACCAATAAAAGAAGTGAAGAGTGACGGCAAATTGGATTGTTGATCAATATTTGGTGAGCGCCACGGTGCATTTTCAGTGTTGCCTTCTATAAAAGCCTGCCAGTCACCGCGGGCAAAACGCAGAAAGGGTCTACGCTCTTCTGAGGGAATGTCGAAAATATCCGCGAGCTGTTCGATCGTCTCGGCAGACGGACGGCGCTCTTCTGACTCGAATTTCCGCAAGGCGCTCGTGGAGCAATTGATCCGCAGCGCCAATTGATCCTGGGTTAATCCCAATCCCATGCGTCGGCGCTTAAGCCAGTCGCCAAAAGATACCTCTGCCAACGCGGCCTCCATATATTGTGTCGATTTTGTGTCACTGATCGACACCTGTGAACATTCGCCGCCCTGTATAGTGTAGCCGTCGAGCGGATTATATCACTTAGAAAAGGAAGGTACATCATGAAAAAGAGGAGTTTGTTGGTAGGTTTGGTATTAGTTTGTCTGCTCATCTTCGGCACAGGCGTGGCGCTAGCCTGGAAAACCCCAACCGTGGAGCCCAACGCCATCCTGCTTGTGACGGGCTTGCAGGGCGAAGCAGGCATGGGGAGCACCATCGGTCCGGATGGTGCGTTGTACGTCGCCGAAGGTGCAGCCGGCAGGATCTCACGCTTTGATCCTAAGACCGGGAACATCACAACGTTTGCCAGTGGTCTGCCGCAGGCGATCATCGGCATCGGCATTGGCGGGCCGATGGATGTGGAGTTCATAGACGAGACAGCTTACGCCCTGGTCACCCTCGTCGGTTCTGATATTGGCGGCACTGATATTGTTGGCATCTACCGGATCGACGCCCCAGACAGCTTCACGGTCATTGCGGACATTGGCGCATGGGCCATAGAAAACCCACCCCCACCGATCACTGCGTATGATACCCCAACCGGAGTCCAGTACGCGCTGGAATCCTATCGGGGCGGATTCCTGGTCACTGATGGTCATCATAACCGTGTGCTGCTGGTTACCCTCGACGGTCAGATCACTGAGATGATGAGGTTTGACAACATCGTCCCCACCGGATTGGCAGTAAAGGGCAAACTTGTCTACATGGCTGAGGCTGGCCCCCTTCCTCACCTACCGGAGAATGGCAAGGTTGTAATGTTCAAGCAGAATTCATCCACCGCCAGTGAGATCGCCTCCGGCGCACCCCTCCTGGTCGATGTGGAATTTGGCCGAGGCCGCACTCTATATGCCCTCTCTCAGGGAATCTTCCCGGTCGATGGCTTCCCGGGTTCTCCGGCAACACCGGATACAGGCGCGCTCGTAATGGTCAATAATGACGGCACCTTTTCCGAAATCGTAGGCGGTCTGGACCGGCCGTCCTCGCTCGAGTTCATCGGGAAGACTGCCTACTTCGTCTCCCTCGCCGGTGAGATCTGGAAAATTGACGGGATCAAGCCCTAAGGCGTGTAGCGTTGAGCAGATTGTTATCTATTGGTGTTAGCTCAGGAGAAAACAGCATGAAACGATTTACAGTTATTTCAGTACTATTCAGTGTCAGCATTCTGGCATTCTGGGTGATCTTTGATTCATTTGCCGCAGCTCAGCCTGAAGCCAAGAGTGACACTGCGCCTATCGTCGTTCGCAATGAGACTGACGAGATGCTAAAAGCCAGCCAATCTGGAGTTTTAGCTGCTCCATTGACGGGAAGTGACATGAAGATTGCACCCGTGTTCGATGTCACCGGCGCGGTCGTGTCCGATCCCACAGGCACGATATTGAGTGGGATCAACCCATAAGCTAGACTTTTCCAGGAGTGTAAAAAGACCCGTGACCAGGTATAAATGCCAGTCACGGGTCTTTTTGTCACTGATCATATTGCATTTATTTGAGGTATCGCATCGGATCCCAGCCTTGCCCCGGTAACTGCCCTGCTGTTGGCGGAGAGCGGCCAAGCCCCTGCCAACCTGCCGGAGCTGATGAAACATCTCAGCCCTTGGCTAGCGCTGATCAGCGTCGCGGCGGGGGCTAGCAGGGATTACCGCCCGAGGAGACGCTCGAGGCGCTGGAGGGGATTCAGGTGCTGAGGACGGATCAGGCGGGTTGGATTGAGATTACGACAGATGGGGAGCAGATATGGGCGGAGGTGGAGAGGAGATAATAAAATCTATCACGTAGATGCCGGGAAGCACATGATATAATTCTTCCAGTTATGATTTACGTTGATCGAATTGGGCAGACAATGCTTTTCATAGGGGTTCGTGGCTTTATTTCCGCCAGGGTTCATCGAATCGCGCCTGCTGCCCAGACATAGCACCTTGTCCAGTGGATTTATTCCACGAAAAAGAATTATGACGCCGCAGGCCTGACCTGCGGCGTTTGCATTATTGGAGATACAGTATGATTGCCATCAGTCTTTCAAATGCAAGTTTGATCCTCGGCGCGCATCCTGTTTTTAAAAACCTGTCCTGGGAAATTCAACACGGTCAGAAGATCGGCCTGATCGGAGCCAATGGCGCGGGGAAATCCTCACTCCTTAAGCTGATCATCGGGGAGTTTAGCCCCGAGCCAGGCGGAGGGGTCGTGCGCGCCAAAGGGGTGACGGTGGGCTACCTGCCTCAGCAGCCGGAATTTGACTCGGACCAAACGGTCTTCGAAGTTGCCATGCAGGGTAACCCGCGGGTGGCCGAGCTCGAGGCCCGTTTAACTCGCCTGGAGGATGGCCTGGGCGACCCGGCGGTGTATAACGTCCCGCAGAGATTGGCGCAGTCGCTGGAAGATCAGCTCAAACTCCTGGAAGAGTACACGCTTTTAGGCGGCGAGAGCTATCCGGACAGGGTTCGGGAGCTTCTGCTTGGGCTCGGCCTGCCGGAGGTGGAATTTGAAAAACCCTGCACCGCGTTGAGCGGTGGTCAGAAAAAGCTGGTTGGGATCGCTCGCTTGATACTGGCTCAATCCTCCGTGTTGCTGTTGGATGAGCCGGACAACCACCTGGACCTGGACGGGAAGGCTTTCCTGGAGCGGCTGATCAACGAGTATCCGGGGACAGTCGTAATTATCTCTCACGACCGCTACCTTTTAGATGCCGTCGTGACTCATATTGCTGAGATCGAGGACGGCCGTTTGGTCACTTTCACAGGAGACTACTCAGGCTACATTTTCGACAAGCAGCAGCGCCTGGCGCGACAGGAAGAGCTGTACCAGATCCAGCAGCGTGAGATCGCCCGCCTGGAAATGGCCCGCCGGCGGTATGCGTTATGGGTTCAGGTGAATGATAAATTCGCCAGCCGGTTGCGGGCGATGGAGACTCGCTTGGCGCGGGTCGAGAAAATGGAGCGGCCGAATCTGGAGCGGCGCCAAATGGGACTCGAGCTGAACGGCTGGCGTGGGTCCAATAAGGTGGTAGAGCTCATAGGGGTGAAGAAATCATATGGCAGCCAAGTGGTTGTAGCCGGTATCAACCTGATGGTCCGCCATGGAGAACGGGTCGGATTGATCGGCCCAAACGGATCAGGAAAATCGGTCCTGCTGCGCTTGATATTAGGGAGCGAAATTCCAGATGCCGGTGAGGTTACTCTCGGCCCTAGCGTCCGGGTAGGTTATTACGCTCAAGAGCATGAGAACCTGGATTACAACCAAACCTTGCTGGAGGCGATCCGCTACGCGGGTAAGATGAGCGAAGCCAGCGCCGTTTCTTTTCTTATTCGCTACCTGTTTACTTACCACCAGGCAAACCAGAGAATAGGTGAGCTTTCCGGCGGAGAGCGAAGCCGGCTTCAACTGGCCTTGTTAGTCCTGTCAGGAGCGAATTTTCTGCTCTTAGACGAGCCCACGAACAACCTGGATATCGCTTCGTCGGAGGTGCTCGAGAATGCGCTGGCTGATTTTGTTGGCACGGTTTTCGTGATCTCACACGACCGTTATTTCCTGGATCGCACCGTAAATCGTCTCCTGATATTAGAAGCCAGCCGGCTGGCTGAATTCATTGGTGGTTATAGCGATTACGCATCACAGATGCTCAGTCGCGGCCTTTCACGGTAGCGATGTCGG
>JBGSTO010000214.1:0-1553 GCA_041736465.1 Anaerolineales bacterium
GGCGACCCCGCAGCCGCCGTCGTCGTGGGTGTGGACGCCCAACCTGGCGGAGTTCACGGATGCCACGTGCCGCACGGCTGCCTCCAACTCCCACGGCATCGTCCCGCCGTTGGTGTCGCACAGTACCAGCACGTCCGCCCCCCGCCTGGGCGGCCGCGTACAGTGTCAGCAGGGCGTATTCCTGGTTGGCTTTGTAGCCGTCGAAGAAGTGCTCGGCGTCGTACACCACCTCGCGCCCCTGCTCCTTGAAATAGGCCACGCTCCTGGCGATCATATCCAGGTTTTCTTCCGGATCGACCTCCAGCACGCGCTCGACGTGCAAGTCCCAGGATTTGCCCACCAGGGTGACCACCGGCGTTTCGGAGCGCAGCAGGAGCTGCAGGTTGCTGTCGGTCTCGACGCGCTCGCCCTTGCGCAGGGTGAAGCCAAAAGAAGCCAGCCGCGCCGTTTCGAAGCGCATGCGCATAGCTTTTTCGAAGAAAGCCGCGTCCTTGGGGTTAGAGCCGGGCCAGCCGCCCTCGATGTAGTGGATGCCGATCTCGTCCAGCCGGCGGGCGATCTTGAGCTTATCGTGCACCGAGAGCGAGATGCCCTCGCGCTGTGTGCCGTCGCGCAATGTGGTGTCGTAGATGTGGATTGCTGGCATAGGCCTCCATGGACCGGCTAACAGCCGCTCCTACAACTGTTCGTACGCTGCGATCTGCTCCTCGAAACGCAGCAGGTAGCCGAGCGTATCCACGCCCTCCACCAGACAGGTTTTGTGGAAGGCATCGATCGGGAAATGCACCTGCTCGCCATCCGGCAGGGTGAGCGTCTGCTGCGGCAGATCAATCGTCACCTGCGCCTTGGGCTGGCGGGCGACGGTGTCGAACAAGCGCTGCAGCGTGGCAGCCTGCACGATCACCGGCAGCAGCCCGTTCTTGAGCGCATTTGAACTAAAAATATCGGCAAATGAAGTGCTGATGATGGCGCGCAAACCCCAGCCTGCCAGCGCCCAGGGAGCGTGCTCGCGCGACGAGCCGCAGCCGAAATTGTCGCCAGTCAGCAGCACCTGAGCGCCCTGGTATTCCGGGCGGTTGAGCGGAAACTGCGGGTCGGGCGAGCCGTCGGCGTGGTAGCGCCAGCCGTAAAACAATCCCTCCGCCAGCCCGCTTTTATCGGTCACCTTCAGGTAGCGCGCCGGGATGATCTGGTCGGTGTCCACGCTCTCATGGGGCAGCGGCAACAGCGAGGAGGTAAGGCGGGTAAACGGCTGGTTCATAAATATTTCCTCGGATCTGCCAGCCGCCCTTCGATGGCGCTGGCGGCGGCGGTCAGCGGGCTGGCTAAGAAGGTGCGCCCGCCGGGACCTTGCCGTCCCTCGAAGTTGCGGTTGCTGGTGCTGACGGCGTATTCGCCGGGCTGGAGCTGGTCGCCGTTCATGGCAATGCACATACTGCAGCCCGCCCGCCTCCACTCGGCGCCCGCAGCGGTGAAAATCTCATGCAGGCCTTCGGCTTCCGCAGCACGGCGCACGGCTTCCGAGCCGGGCACCACCAGCAGGCGCACGCCCT
>JBGSTO010000240.1:0-1548 GCA_041736465.1 Anaerolineales bacterium
TCGTTTCATCCTTGAGAAGCATATCCCCGGCATCGTGGCCCGTTTCTACGTCCAGCTCCTGCGCTACCCCGCCACCCGCAAGTTCTTCCTCAAGAAAGACGGCACGGTGGACCAGGCCTACCTGTCGATGCGCATGCAGCACCAGGTCAGCTTCTGGCGGCGCACCGCCTCCGCCGGCCTCAGCGAAGACTACGCCCGCTTCACCGATTACGTCGGGCGGGCGCACACCTCACGCGGCGCCGATCCCAAGATCTACATCCCGGAGCGCTACGTCATCGGCATGGTCGGCTTCGTCCAGCACAACCTGCTGGCGGCGCTGCACACCGAGTTGGGCGAGATCGATCCGGAGCTGGAGGCGCGTGCCGCCAAAGGCTGGAGCAAGCTGCTTACCGTGCTGCTGGAAATGCTCACCCGCGCCTACGGCGAAGAGCACCTCTCCGAAACCTTCTCGGCGCCGGATGAGGTCGACGACCAGGCGTTAATGGACCTTTCGATCGAAACCTACGAACGCTCGTTGGGAATTGCTGACTCGATCGAAACCATCACCTATATCGTCGCTCGCGTCGAGGAGATCCCCAACGGCGAGCGCAAGATCGTGCAGGTCGAGGACCTGTCCATCGGCGTCTTCCACCATAAGGGCCAGTGGTATGCTCTGCACAATTCCTGCCTGCACCGCGGCGGGCCAGTGTGCGCCGGCGCTCTGGAAGGCGATACCATCACCTGCCCCTGGCACGGCTACCAGTACAACCTGCCGGACGGCAAGCTGCTGCTCGACCAGGACGCCACCCTGCCCATGTACCCAGTCGAGATCGTCGATGGGAACGTGGTCATCAAAGTCCCCATCCTGGTGCGCGATCCGCTGGAATTCTCCATGACGTTTGGCGAGCCGCCCCAGCCCGAAGTCCCCCAAAAGCTTGAGCCAAACCAGTTCCGCACCGCCGAGCTGAAGCCGGGTCAGGTGACGCTGGTGCACGTGGACGGCGAGCGCGTTGCAGCAGTCAATGTCGATGGTGAGTTCTATGCCATCCACGACGAATGCTCGCATGTTGGCGGTCCATTGAGCGAAGGAGAAGTCAAAGGTCACCAGCTCATCTGCCCGTGGCATGCTTCCTGCTTCGATGTGCGCGACGGATCGGTGCAGTGCGGCCCGGCAAAAGAGCCGGTCAAGGCATACCGAGTAACCGTCTCCGGCGGAGTCGCCACCGTGGAGCACGGCTGATGGAGGAGGAGGTCACGCGCCCACCGGCGTGGCAACTTAACTGGCTGGCTTTTGCCCGCATCTCATGGATTATTGTCACCCTGGCTCTGATCGCGATTTTCATCGCCGGGATGCAGCCCAGGTACCGGGAGCTGACCACCATCTGCACCGAGGAACCCTGCATCGCGCTCACACTCAAAGCTCAAGACGCCGAGCTGCTCAGGGAACTGGGCGGCAGCCTGCACGCTTATGCCATTTATCACATCGTACTCGAGATCCTGGTCTCCGGGGTGCTGGCGCTGCTGGGCGGCTTGATATTCTGGCAGCTGCCGCGCTCCTGGTTTGGTCTG
>JBGSTO010000293.1:0-2204 GCA_041736465.1 Anaerolineales bacterium
GCTGGCGGAGCCGGGCCGCGTGGGCGTCACGGGCACTTCGTACGGCGGCTACTCTTCCTGGTTCCAGATCACGCATACCCCCGTTGAAACCATCGCCGCCGCCGCGCCAATCTGCGGCATGACCGACTTGGTGGTGGATTACGAGACCACCCGCCCGGACCTGCGCCCGTACAGCGAGGAGATGATCGGAGGGCGTCCGGACCAGGTGCCCGAGCGCTATCACGAACGCTCGCCGATCCACTTCGTGCAGAATATCCGCGGCAAACTGCTCATCATTCAGGGCGCGCAAGATCCCAACGTCACCCCGGAGAACGTGCGCCAGGTGCGCCGGCGGCTGGATGCTGCCAACATCCCTTACGAGCTATTGGTATTCGAAGACGAGGGTCACGGCATCATCAGGATTGCCAATCAGAAGGTGCTTTACCAGCGTCTGGCGGAATTTTTCAAATCCGCCTTGAAATAGAATACGGGCGAAATGCGGGCGTATGGGGGCGAGATTCACTCTTGACAAGTAAGTCTTTCCCGTCTATGATGACTGAGTAATCAGTCATTATAGACGGGAGACAAACTTGATCCGCAGACTTGACCCCCAAAAACGCTCCGCCTTTCTCGATGCCGCCCTGCAGCTCTTCGTCGCCCGCGGCGCGCAGAACACCAGCACCGCCGCTATCGCCCAGCAAGCTGGCGCGGCAGCCGGCACGCTCTTCCTGTACTTCCCTACCAAGCAGGATCTGCTCGATGAGCTGGCGCTGCAAATCGCCCGCCAGCAGTCCGAGCACATCCAGGCCTTGCTCCAGCCCGAACTCTCTGCTCGCCAGACATTTGCTGCCATCTGGAACGGCTCGCTGGATTGGTTCCTGGAGCATCCTGACGCCTACCGCTTCGTCCAGCAGGTACGCGATACCGGCATGCTCAGCCCGCGCGTGGTGGAAGAATCCAACCAGAGCTTCGCCTTTTATTATGCTGCCATCCAGAAAGGGCTGGCGGAAGGCTGTCTCAAGCACTATCCGCTCGAGCTGATCGGCAGCATGCTCTACCAGTCGATCGTCGCCGTGATGAACCTGCTCGGCGCCCAGCCCGACCCGGCCCAACAGGCTGAAACCATGCGCATGGGCTTCGATATCTTCTGGGATGGCATCCGCCTGCACACCGGCGGGGAGGCGCAGCCATGAAGTTCTATCTGACCGATCATTTCACGTTGGAGTGATTATGAATATCACATTGAATAAAATCATATACGCCGGTTTGTTTTTCCTGCTGATCTTCATCTCCGGCTTTTGGCTGAGCCGCAGCGGCAAGCCTTACGGCGCACTGCTCTTCAACCTGCACAAATTGATCGGCCTGGGAGCCGGGATTTACCTGGCGCTGAGCGTTTACCGCAGCCATCAGGCCACGCCGTTCTCCCCGCTTCAGCTGGCGCTCCTGGCGGCTACTGCCCTGGTTTTCGTCGTGCTAGTGGTCGCCGGAGGCCTGCTCAGCGCACATGCCGGAGGCAGCCTGCGCAGCCTATCGCCTGCCATGGTAGCTGCGCTCACGCTGGCGCACTACCTGCTGCCCTACCTGGCAGTGCTGGGCGCTGCGACGACCCTGGCACTTTGACCTGAACTGTCATTGTGAGCAATTCCACCCATTTCTTTATCTGCGTTCATCTGCGTACGCCGGTACTCCGGCGCAATCTGCGGATACTCCTGGTGCTTCCCCCCTATGCGCTCATGCCAGGTTCTGATCCACCAACGCCTGTAAGCGCTTGTACTGCGCGCTGGCGGCGTAGCGCCGCAGCTCAGCGATGCGCCGGATGAGCATGGGATGCGAGCTGAGCGCCTCGCCCAGGCTGCCCATCCAGGTGTCATCTTCGGCGTCGATCTGCCGGTAAGCCATCTCCAACCCGGCGCTGGTTCTGCCTGCCGGACCGGCGACCAGCTTGACCAGCGCGGTAACAGCTTTATCCGGGCGACCGCAGGCCAGCAAACCGGCTCGGTCGGCGGAGAATTCGCACATGCGGTTCCACCACAGCAGCGCCATGGTCAGCACGGCGTTGACCAACGATGAGGATGGGATGCCCGCCAGCCCGCCCACCAGCGAATTCAGCCAGGTATGCCTCAGGCGCACGTGGCCCAGCTCGTGCCCGATGATGAAGCGCAGCTCGTCGGCGTCCATCAGCTCGAGCAGGGAAGAGTACAGCACCACGACCTTGGGGCTTTCCA
>JBGSTO010000310.1:0-5981 GCA_041736465.1 Anaerolineales bacterium
GCTCGGTCGCCTCGCCGTCATGGAGAACCGCAACCACAACGCCTACCGCCAGGCCAAAACCGCCTTCTTCGGCTTCTTCGAAGTCATCGAAGACCGCCAGGCCTCCGCCGCCCTCTTCGAAGCCGCCTTCGCCTGGGCGCGCCAGAGCGGCTTGAACCGCATCATCGGCCCGCGCGGCCTGATCGGCACCGACGGCGGCGGCATCCTGGTGGAGGGCTTCCAGCATCGCCCCGCCCTCGGCGTCCCCTACAACCACCCCTATTACGACAGCTTCATCCGGCAGTCCGGCTTCGAAAAGGACACCGACCACCTCTCCGGCTACCTCCCCGGCGACCATTCCCTGCCGCAGCGGCTGCTCAAGATCGCCGAACGCGTCAAACAGCGCCGCGGCTACACAATCAAATCCTTCGCCAGCAAAGCAGAGATGAGAGAGTGGGCGCCGAACGTCATCGCCGTCCACCGGGAAGCCTTCGCCAACACCCACACCTTCTACCCACCAACGCAAGCCGAGATGGACAGCATCATCGGCACCCTCATCGACGTCGCCGACCCGCGCCTCATCAAGCTTCTGCTCAAAGACGACCAGGTGGTCGGCTTCATCTTCGCCTACCACGATTTCTCCGCTGGTCTGCAAAAAGCCGGCTGGCGGCTGTGGCCCTTCGGTTGGTTCCACCTGCTGCGCGACCGGCGCCGTCCCGAATGGGTGGACGTCAATGGCGTCGGGCTGCACCCCGACCACCAGGGACTGGGCGGCAACACCGTGCTCTACGCCGAGCTGCGCAAAAGCCTCAGCCAGCTGGGCTTCAAACACATCGAAGTCGTGCAGGTCAACGAAACCAACTTCACCAGCCGCAGCGACATGGAAGCCATCGGCGTGCGTTGGTACAAGCGCCACCGCAGCTACTGGCGCGATTTGTGAAAAGCCGGTACCACTACATGGATCACGCAAAATGATTAACCGCGAGCCGTAAAATCGCTACGGGAAAAGACTGAAACACAAAGAACACAAAGGATGAATACAAAGATCGCAAAGATATGATATTAACCTTTGTGGACTTTGCACACCCTTCGTGCCCTTAGTGTTGATCTTTTTTTTCTTTGCGGTTCACATCAATAAGTAAAGGAAGATAACATGGCAGCTACTATTGAAGGAAAACTCTCCCGCACCACCAAACTGGCCTACGGCGCCGGCGACTTCGGCTTCGCCCTCACCGATACCACCATCGGCGTGCTCTTCGCCATCTTCCTCACCGACGTCGTCGGCCTCACCCCCGGTCAGGCTGCCATCGCCATCTTCCTCGGGCGCAGTTGGGATTACATCAACGACCCCCTCTTCGGCTACCTCACCGACCGCACCCGCAGCCGCTGGGGTAGGCGCCGCCCCTACCTGCTCTTTGGCTTCATCCCCTTTGGCCTGTTCTTCGCCGCCCTTTGGTGGCGCCCTCCGCTGGAAACCGCCCCCGCCCTCATCGCCTACTACGCCTTGGCTTACCTGCTCTTCGAAGCCTCCGCCACATTCGTTTACATGCCCTACTTCGCCCTCACCCCAGAGCTGACCCCCGACTACGACGAGCGCACCACCCTCACCAGCTACCGCATGTTCTTCTCCATACTGGGCGGGCTGATCGCCTTCACCGTCCCCCTGGCAATCATCGGCAGCATGCGCCCGGAAAACGCCGGTAAGGTGTGGTGGATTGGCGCCGCCTTCGGCGCTGCCAGCGCCCTGCCCCTGCTAATCACCTTCTTCGGCACGCGTGAGCGCCGCCAGTTCCAGCAGCTTTCCCAGCCCAAACTGCTCGATTCCCTCAAGGCCGCCGCCCGCAACCGCCCCTTTGTCTTCGCCGCCGGCATCTTCCTCTTCACCTGGACCGCCATCGAAATCATCCAGGCCATGCTGCTCTACTTCCTCAAATACCGCATGAACCTGGAAGCCGAATCCGAGCTGGTCGCCGGCACCATCTTCATCGCCGCCATGCTCACCCTGCCTGTCTGGGAGCGCGCCTCGCGCATCTGGGATAAACGCCTCGCCTACATCGCCGGCATGCTCTTTCTCTCCACAGTCATGATCATCCTCATCGTCATCGACTCGAGCTGGGGTCTGGCGACCATCTTCACCCTGGCAGCCCTGGCGGGCATCGGGGTAGGCGCCGTGCACGTCCTGCCCTGGTCGATGATCCCCGACGCCGTCGAATGGGACGAGCTGGAAACCGGGCAGCGCCACGAGGGCATGTTCTACAGCCTGGTGACCCTCTTCCGCAAGATCTCATCCTCCATCGCCCTGCCGCTGGTGCTGCTCGGGCTGGAATGGAGCGGCTTCGTCTCCAACGCCGCCCAGCAGCCTCCCTCAGCCATCAACACCATCCGCTTCCTCATCGGCCCCTTGCCCTCCGTCCTGCTGCTGGCAGGCATCGCCTTCGCCCTGCTCTACCCGCTCAGCCGCCAGCGCCACGCCGAGGTACGCGCCGAGCTTGCCGCTCGCGGCGCCGCCAACCAATAGCCCTTGGGTTAATAATCGTTTACAAACAGTTAAGATAGGAGTTATTGACAAATCATCGCAACACAATCATAATTGATTTAGAATGCAAGCTTCATCAGAGCACGCCCTGAACGTCAACCATACCCCCTCCTGCGCCCTCCGGCACTGTGCCCACCCACCGTTACGGCTGCATCTGCGGCGCACCGGGGTACCTGCCACGCTCGATACCACTCGGCGGTGAGTCAATGTCTCACCGCCGGTGTATTTAAGGAGAGCACCTGAATGTACAGCCTGCGCTTCGATGGCCTCTTCCGCTCCATCCCCGATGAAACCAAAGCCGGCTTCATGTGCATCGGCTGGGTCATCCTCAAAGACGACGCTCTCGTCGCCCAGGGACACGGCGTCTACGCCCGCGGGCGGGATGCCTCCTCCAACGTCGCCGAATACCTGGCCCTCATCGAAGGGCTGGATGCCATGCTCGACCTCGGCATCCAGGAAGAGTCCATCCGCGTCTACGGCGACGCCAAGAGCGTCATCGACCAGATGCGCGGCCAATCTTCGGTCAACTCCGAGCACATCTGGCCCTTATTCATGCAGGCCCGCAGCATCTCGAACCACTTCACCCGCCTGCGCTGGATCTGGACCCCGCGCAAAAACAACAAAGCCGCCGACTGGCTCACCCGCCGCGCCATGAAACAAATCCGTTTTGATGACGCCATGTACCAGGACGCCCTGCGCCTGCTCACCACCCGCTCCGGGCGTGTGCGCCGCACCAGCAAGCTGCTCCCCCTCATCGACCTGCGCATCTACCAGCCCGACTGCGCCTTCGCCCGCGACGACGGCAGCTTCAACCCCCTGCCGCATTTGCAGACGATACAATAATAACAAAATTCAGACCCTTAGCGAGCCGCGGAACCCCCTCGCGCCATAGTAAGATTCTGCACCGTTGTGATACACGAAGACATGGTCGTAGCGGCGATCGGCAAAGATGGCGCCGCCGCGTTTTCTAATTTCAGCAGGTGTTATCAACCAGCTCGACGTCTTGGTATCGAAATTTCCAAGTTTCTGCAGCTCTCGATATTGTTCTTCCGTTAAAATCTCGATACCCATGGCAGCTGCCATATCCATAGCGCAATCTTTTGGTTTAAATTCTTTCCTCGAATCCAGCGCTTCACGGTCATAACAAACATTTCTGCGGCCTTTAGGGCTTTCCGCCGAACAATCAAAAAAAATGTATTCGCCCGCCTTTTCATCCTCACCAACGACATCCGGTTCACCGCCGGTTCTTTCCATTTCATTGAGCGACCACAGTTTTTCAGGATTAGCTTCCAGCTTTGCTTGTACTTTAGCCCATTCAAGACCTTTATGGCGGTTCATGTTTTTCTCAAAACGGGCTTTCAATGCTCTAAGTAGCTCTTCACGTTGTTCTGGTGACAGCACCTTTTTATCGCTGTTCATGTTGTCCATACTTTTATATCACCTCTGTTGAACAGGCGGGGTAAGCGGAAAATTGCCTGAATTTATCTCGACCGGGATTCCACGTCGCAAACATTTTACCCTGAATTTCATCTAAATAGGCGATTATGTTTGGTGGCATATACTATTGCTAATTTCTTAATATTCATTATTCAATCTCCTTTATTTCCCTTTTTATGCCCTTGGTCGACATACTGTGAGCCTCGGCCATCTGATCCAATAGAATTCCTTTTTTATCTCCTATGAATAGAGAATAGCCCGACAGGCCTATGCCCACGAGGTATAAAACGCTCTGAAGGACATTCACCTGCCAGCGACCATGCCCAATATATGAGGAAGCGAAAAAAGCCATCACTTCTATAAAGCCGATCACAAGCACTAACGTCCAAAAAGCCGATTTTTGACCGGCGACCAGGTTTTTACGGATGAGCGGCCACGTCAACACTGAGATAACCAGCGAGCAAGAGTTGTACAGGATCGTAAAACAATTGAGCGCTGCAATGGTCCTGGCACTAAGGCTGGCAATTTCTGCCCCTGAAAATGAAGCCACTTGCAAGATCGGGGAGTTCTGTTTGAAAATGATGACATAGCACAATATGATAAGGGCAAGGATAAAGTTGATCCCGCACCAGGTTGACAGAATGGCCGAACCTCTTTTTAACATTTTGCTTTCTCCTTGTGATGCGTATTGGTGTGCGCGATACCGTCTTATTGCAGTTTTGTTTCTGGTATGCCTTTGATCAAAACCCAGACGCCAATGACCAATTCAAAGGGGACATAGGGAGCATAAAAATAAAATGGGATAGTGTAGCCAAATATCTGCGTCACTGTTCCGACCAGCATCGGGAAAGTTGTAATGAGACCCCAAAGAGACAGGGCGCGCGGAACTACGCCCGATTTGTAGAACAGGTAATAGAACAGGAGCCCACCCAGGCAAAAGGCCAGCATGTGCAGGGTGTTACCGGCAAAATCCATGGATTCGTAGGCCAGTTTTCCCATCAGCAGCAAATTAGCAGGTTGTCCGGCAGCGACATACTCCTGGCTGAGATGCAGGAGCGAGAAGGTCTCCATCCGGCTGACTGCCATGAGCGCCCCTTCCAGGATGTAAAATGCCATCGCTGTCAAGGCGATTTTTTCGTTCTCTTTTCGCAGGGTCAGGAAAAGAATGATTCCCAAAAAGGTGACGCCCAAGGCGGTGAGCATATCCAGAAAAATGTTAGCCCTGAACAGCAAAGGATTATTGGCAATCTTGAGCATCGTTTTGCTCATGTCCCCAGATACGAACCAGACCGATTTCAGAAACGCACCGCTGCTAATCGAGGTCACAAACTGAAACAGGAAGGCAAAGCCTAAAATTCTGGAAGTTTTGTTGATTGTGTTCATTTTTTATCTCCTTATTTGATCTGTCATCCTGAACGAAGTGAAGGATCTAGATCCTTGTGCGAAGCCCACTACGTGCGACCAGCTTTTATTGTGATTGATTTTGGCGTAAGCAAACCGCGTACGCCTGATTATGATTTGACAGGGGAGGGGGAGGTCTTTAGCCATCCCCCTCCCCTATATTGCATGTCTATGCCGCGCTCAACAGCTCGTTCGTCGCTGTTTTCGCAGACAGAGAAGCGACTGCCGACGAATTGACCCCCTTGGCGATCAGCCAGACCGCCAAGACCATCTCCTGCGGGAATATTGGCAGACTAAGAAGCATCTGCACGGTACCGAAACCGGGGATGACATGGAGCATGACCAGTACGCCGCCGATGGTGACCAACGTAATGCCAACCAACCCCCAGACGGAGAGCCAGCGCGGGACAAGCCGGTATTGATAAAAGAGCGAGTAATACATAAATGCGCCGATGCACCAGAGCAGCAGCACGGCGCCATTGATCAGCCACGCGTCTCCGGCTTTGATGATGGCGCCGATGGTCTGGAAGTAGGTCGCGTCTGACGCGCTGGCTTTGACAAATTCCTGGCTCAAGGCCAGCAGGCCAATGGTGAGAACCCCGCCCACGATTTCGAGTATGCCCTCGGC
>JBGSTO010000357.1:0-4222 GCA_041736465.1 Anaerolineales bacterium
CGCAGACCCGGGCTATTACGTGCTGCGCGTCCAATCCGTACCGAGCGCAGCAATGAGCATCGTGCTGGATGCAGGCTACCCGCTGCGTCCGCAGGAAGGCGGCGGCACAACCCTCTCAGCGCCGCCCGGACTGGGCGTGCCCGCATTTCTGCTTTATTTGCCGGCGGTGCTGTTGAAGTAAGCAGGCGCGCAGCCAGTTCCACCGGCGATTACGGCGCTGCCAGCAATTATGGAGCCGCCAGAGCTTACGGCGCCACCACCAGCTTCCCGGTCATCCCCGCTGTGTAGTGCACGCCTTCCTGCTCGAAACAGCCCAGCTCCCACTCGCCGGCCATATCCTTGGTCACGGTAAAGGTCACCGTCGCCTGCTCGCCGCCCTGCTCCAGCGCCACCATGAACCCTGAGTGCCCCGAATGCTCCTGAGTATCATGGCTGTGCTGCTCGCCCTTGGCGGAGGCGAACGCCACGCTGGGCTCCACACCCGCGCTTTCGAACAGGTCCTCCATATAGCCAGCCGGGCGCCCGTCCATCAGCATCACCTCTCGCCCGATCATCAACTCGTGCACCAGCGTGCCGTTGTTCACCAGCTCCAGCGTCACCTGCTGCCCGACCTGCACCTCGATCTCCGCCGGGCTGAAGGCGTATTCGCTCATATCGATGCGGTAGCTGATTGGCTCGTCCGGCTGGCTGCTGCAGGCAGCGGCAAATAGAGCCAACCCTGCCAGTACCATCGTCAAAATAATCCGTTTCATTACTGATCACCTTTCCTCTAAATATTATTGAGTTTATATACCATAATTATCTTGTTTATTTTCTAAAGTTCTTGTAAAGTCTTAAGCAAACAAATTCCAAATCCCGCCTTCATAACTTCTTAACAACCCCCTGATATCCTACATATGGATCCAAGAATGCCGGTTTTTTGGCCAGACCGGCGACAATCCAAAATCATCAAGAGTTCAGGAGGAACACTTACCATGAAACGTTTTGCAGTTGTAGCTTTGATCTTTGCCAGCGTGGCGCTGGTCGTCGCAGCCGGCGGAGCGCTGGCTTTCGGCCTGTTTTCCCGCGCTCGAGCAGCCATTGGCGTCGATAACCCCATCGCCAACGTAGTGCGCGAAGTCGCCGGCGAGTCCATCACTATCGAGCGGCGCGGCCCAGGCGACCCAGGACTGCCGGGCGTTGGCCTGCCCTTCGATCGCTCTGCCAATCAGGAATTCCTGGCGGAAGCGCTGGGCATCACCACCGATGAGCTGCAGACCGCCCAGGATGCCGCTCGCAGCAAAGCCCTGGAGCAGGCCCTGGATGAGGCAGTCGCCAACGAGGATCTGACCCAGAAGCAGGCCGATGCCATCCGCGAGGGCAGCGCCAACGGCGAGCGCTTCGCCTGGGGCATCATCCCCGGCAGGCTGGGTTTGCTGGAAGCCGTGGACTACCAGGTGCTGCTGGCGGAAGAGCTGGGCATCAGCGTGGATGAGCTGACCGCCGCCACTGCAGAAGCTCAGGCTGCTGCCGTAGCACAGGCGGTCGAAGACGGCAAGCTCACCCAGGAACAGGCCGACTGGATGCTGGCGCAAGATGAGCTGCGCAGCTACATCGACCCGCAGGCGATCCTGGCTCAGGCGCTGGGCATCACCAGCGACGAGCTGCAGGCTTCTTTGGATGAAGGCAAGAGCCTCTACGAAATCGTCCAGGAGCTTGGTCTGAACGCCACCGCCGTCTCCGACGCCCGCTACCAGGCCTATAAAGATGCCCTGGCGCAGGCTGTCAGCGACGGCGTCATCACCCAGGCCCAGGCCGACCAACTGCTGCTCAACAACATGGGCGGCGGGCGCGGCGGCAAAGTATTCGACGGTGGCTTTGGTGAGCGCTTAGAGCGCCGCGGAGGGAGACCCTTCGGCCTTCCGTTTGGAGATGCTGCTCCGGAAGAGTAAAAAACCTAACCCCCTCCCAACCCTCCCCCAAAATCCAAAGTGCGGATTTTGGGGGAGGGCATGTGCTTCATGACAATCCAAAGAACGGATTTTTGGGGGAGGGCATGCGCCAGGGCATTAACAAGAAAGCTGGACGGGGTATTTTCCCGAACCTTCACCAATCCACCCGCTCAGGATAAAATAACCATCCTCAGGGATCTCTTAAATAGCCGCAAAGAGCCTCGGACATTGAAATTGGATTAAGGATAGAAATCTGCGGTAATCTGCGTACGCCGGTACTCCGGCGCAATCTGCGGACAAGCTTTTTGGGTGATTAATTTCTTATGTCAAAGAAAATTCTGGTCATCGACGACAAAAAAGAGCTGCGCACCCTGCTCAAGCAGTACCTGAGCCAGGAAGGCTTCGATGTGAGCACCGCCGCCGACGGCCGCGAAGGGCTGTTCGTCGCCCGCCAGGAGAAACCCGACCTGATCCTGCTCGACCTGATGATGCCCGAGATGGGCGGCTACGAATTCCTGCGCATCTACGGGCGCGAAGCTTCCACCCCCACCCTGATCCTGACCGCCAAAACCGAAGAAAACGACAAGGTGCTCGGGCTCGAGCTGGGCGCCGACGATTACGTCACCAAGCCCTTCAGCATGCGCGAGTTGACCGCACGCGTGCGCGCCGTGCTGCGCCGCTTCGAAAAAGCCAGCCTCCCCAGCGACATGCTGCGCGCCGCCGGCATCGAGCTGGATCGCGCCGGGAGGGTGGTGGCTGTGAACGGTCGCAGCGTCGATCTCACCCCCTCCGAGTTCGACCTGCTGGCGACGCTGATGGCCGCGCCGGGGCGGGCTTTCTCCCGCCTGGAGCTGCTGGAGCGCCTGCAGGGCAGCGCCTACGAAGGCTACGAGCGCACCATCGACGTGCACGTGCGCAATCTGCGCACCAAGATCGAACCCAACCCCGCCAAGCCGGTCTTCATCGAGACCGTCTTCGGCGTTGGCTACCGATTTACGCCCAGGTAAAAATGCCGTTATGCGTTCTCTGGCTCTAAAGCTCACCCTGGCGTTCTTGCTGGTCGGACTGACCGGCGCCGTGCTCATCTCCGTGTTGGTGCGCTACGGCACA
Source organism: Anaerolineales bacterium (assembly GCA_041736465.1). Taxonomy (GTDB): domain Bacteria; phylum Chloroflexota; class Anaerolineae; order Anaerolineales; family UBA4823; genus JAJUJL01. The sequence goes on from JBGSTO010000357.1 coordinate 3,042, forward strand.
CAGCGCGAGTTCGACCGCCTGGTGCTGGACCAGAACCAGCAGCAGATCGCCGCACGGCTGACCACTTACTACCAGGTGAACGGCAGTTGGACGGGCGTCGAAGCACTGTTTCAGGCGCGCCAGCCGGGATTTCAAGGCCCGGAGCTGGATGCACGCGGCGAAGCGCGCCGCATCCTGTTTTTGCTGGCAGATAAAAACGGCCATGTCATCTTCAGCGGCTCGCCGCTTTTCAAGAACCGCTCACTTTCCAGAGCCCAGCTCAACCAGGGCCTGGAACTGGTGGCAAATGGCGAAACGGCAGGCTGGCTGGTGTTCACCCCCGCCGTGGATCGCTGGCGCGACGATACCCCCGAAGGCCTGTTTCTGCTGACCGTCAACCGCGGCATCACCTTCAGCGCCCTGGCAGCCATCGCCGTGGCGCTGGTTTTGGGGAGCATCCTGGCATACACCCTGACACGCTCGCTGCGCGAGCTAACCGCCGCCACCCAGGCGCTCGCCGAGGGCGAGCTGGGACGCCAGGTGCCGGTGCGCAGCCAGGATGAGCTGGGCGCACTGGCTACCGCCTTCAACCAGATGAGCGCCCGCCTGTCGCACTCCATCCAACTGCGCCGCAAGATGACCGCCGACATCGCCCACGACCTGCGCACACCGCTCAGCGTCATCCTGGGCTACTCCGAAGCGCTCGCGGACGGCAAGCTGCAGCCCACGCCGGAGATGCTGCAGGTGATTCACGACGAAACCCGCCACCTCAGCCGCCTGGTGGACGACCTGCGCACCCTGTCGCTGGCGGACGCCGGCGAGCTGCCCCTGGTGCAACAGCAGATCGACCCGGCAGAGCTGCTGCAGCGGCTCGCCAACGCCTACCACGGTCAGGCGCAGGCCAAAGAAATCCAGCTCCAGGTGAACGCCCAACCCGGATTGGCGCTGCTGCAGGTGGACGTCGAGCGCATGATGCAGGTGCTGGGCAACCTGGTCAGCAACGCTCTGCGCTACACCCCTTCCGGCGGCACGATCGTTCTATCTATGCGCAAACTTCCCGAAAATGTCGAGCTGGTCATCGCCGACAGCGGTCCCGGCATTCCCACAGAAGACCTGCCCTACATCTTCGAGCGCTCCTATCGCGGCGAGAAAGCGCGCAAGCAGGATGGCGCCACCGGACTGGGTCTCTCCATCGCCAAATC
>JBGSTO010000405.1:0-4243 GCA_041736465.1 Anaerolineales bacterium
TGCCCCGACTCCACCACCTCCCCCAGCAAGGTTTCGCCACTCTTGACGCCCTCGATCGCCTGCGCAAAGTCGGCTCCCAGGCCGCGCTGCACGGCGATGCGCAGCCTGCCGGTGCGCTCGTCCAGCAGGGCGACGCCGCCTGAATCGACCTCCATCAGGCTCAGGGTGTGATCCAGCGCTACCGCCAGAGTCTCCGGCAGATCCAGCGACAGGCTGATATCGTCGGCAAGGCGGTTCAACCCAGAGAGCGTGCGGGTGCGCTCGGCGACCTGCTGCTCCAACCGGCGGCGGCGCGTGTCGATGGATTCGACGCGCACGCGGTAGATGGTGAATGCCGCCACCCCCAGCAGCAGCAGCGCGCCTGCCTGGAACAGCCCGGTTTGCCAGAGCGGGGGCTGGATGGTGATGGGCAGGCTGGCGCCCTGCTCGTTCCACACCCCCTCACTGTTGGCGCCCTTTACCCGGAAGGTATACTGCCCCGGATCGAGGTTGGGATAATCGGCGTGGCGGCGTGTGCCGGCATACACCCAACCGGCATCCAGGCCCTCCAGCATATAGGCATACTGGTTCTTCTCTGCGGCGCGATAATCCAGCACGGTGAAATCGAAGGACAGGAAATTGGAACGGTAATCCAGCAGGAGCTGCCCAGACTGCATGCTCTCCTCGTCCAAAGGGCGGTTGAACAGGCTGGTGGCGCTGATCACCACCGGCGGCGGCTGTGTGGAGACGGTGATATCCTGAGGGAAGAAAGCCGTCAGCCCATTGATGCCGCCGAATAAAAGCTCGCCGCGGCGGGTCTTCAACGCTGAATTCAGGTTGAACTCGTTGCTCTGCAGGCCGTCGGCCGCACTGAAGTTTTGGAAAGTCTCCTGCTGTGGATCGAAGCGCGACAGGCCGTTGTTGGTGCTCAGCCACAAGATGCCGTTCTCGTCTTCCAGGATGGCGTAGACGACGTTGTTGGGCAGACCGTCCTTCTCGGTGTAGTGTTTGAATGCGCCGCTTTGCTCATCCAGCCGGTTCAAGCCGCCGGACCAGGTGCCGGCCCAAATCCGCCCCTGCGAGTCTTCGGTGATGGCAAGCACCGAATTGTGTGACAGGCTGGCAGGGTCGCCGGGACTGTTCGTGTAGTGGGTAAAGGTTTCCGTCTGGCGATCGAAGCGGTTCAATCCGCCCCCGCTGGTGCCCAGCCACAGGCGGTCTCGACTGTCGACGTACAGAGTCCAGATCTGCGCGTAGCTCAGGCTGGCGGGGTTGGCGGGATCGTTCTGGTAGGTGGTGAAGGAATCGCTCTCGGGATGGTAGATGCTCAGGCCGTTGTCGGTGGCAGCATACAGGACGCCGGAGCTGTCTTCGATCATGCTGCGCACCACGCTGCTCTGCAGTTGGGTGGGATCGGCTCGATCCGCCCGGTAGTGGATGAACCTGCCGCTCTGCCGGTCCAGGCGATCCAGACCGCTGCTGGTGCCCACCCAGACGTCGCCGCCCCGGTCCACGTACACGCTCCAGGTTTCATCGCCAGACAGGCTGTGCGGGTCATCCGGGTTGTGGCGGTAATGCTCGAACAGCCCGGTCTGAGGATCGAAACGCGCCACACCGCCGCCGTAGGTGGCGATCCAAATCCGACCTTCGCCATCTTCTGCCATGCCGAAAAGCGTACTCTGGATCAGGCCGCCGGCTTTTCCCGGTACGGCATAGTAGTGCGCAAAGCGCTCCTGGCGGCGGTCGAAGATATTGTTCCCGCCGCCGAAGGTGCCGATCCACAGCAGACCGGAGCGGTCTTCGTGGATGTAGTACACATAATCGTTGCTCAAGCTGGTCAGATCCTGAGGGTTGTGGCGGTAGTGCACGCTTTTGCCGCCCTGGGGGTCGAACCAGGCCAAACCACCCCCGTATGCGCCGATCCACAAGTCGCCGGCTCGATCCTGGTAGATGGCCCGGATCGGGCTGCCGCTCTGCTCCGGCGTAGCGAAGGGCTGGTATGGCGACACGGTGATTGCCGGTACACCGGGATCGAAGTGCGCCAGACCCTGGGAGGTGCCAAGCCAAAAAGTTCCATCATCATTTTCAAAGATGGGCGTCAGCGTGGTAAACCAATACGAATCCAGGCTGAGTGCGGGAGGCGGCAGGTGCGTGAATGCCTGGCGGGCGGCATCGAACCCATCCAGCCCCTGATCGGTGACCACCCACAGCCTGCCGCTGCGATCCTCGAACAGGCTCATCACCATATCGCTGCTCAGGCTGTCCGGGTCAGCCGGGTCGTGCTGAAAGCGCGTAAAGCGCTGGCTGGACGAGTTCAGGCGGTTCAGCCCCTTGCCCGTGCCCACCCACAGCCAGTGCTGGGCATCTTCGAAGATGAACAGCACCACATCGCTGCTCAGACTGGAATCGTCGGTCGGGTCGTAGCTGTAGTGGATGAAGCCGCCGGAGGCCGGGTCGTAGCGGTCGAGGCCGCCGCCCAGCGTCCCCACCCAAAACACGCCGTTATGATCCTGGTACAGCCGCTGGATGTTGTTATTCGCCAGGCTGGCGGGGTTGGCGGGGTCGTGCTTGAAGACGGTGACCTGGTAGCCGTCATAGCGGTTGAGGCCGTCTTCGGTGCCGAACCACATGAAGCCTTCGCGATCCTGCAGGATGGCCTGCACCGAGCTTTGAGACAAACCGTGCTCGATGGAGAAGCGCCGGAAGCGGATATTGCCATCCCGGGCGGCGAAGGCGGAGGTAGGCTGCGGATCTGCTGGTGCAGGAGCGAGGCTCGGGGTTGGCGTGCTGGTGGGTACGGAGGCAGGCAGATCACCCACGCCGCGGCAGCCTGCCAGCGCAAATACCAACGCCAGCAGGAAGAAGCCAGGCTTGAGAAAAGTGCTTTTGTGCATACAGTACCCGCCGGTATTGAGCAACTGGGCAGGCGAAGCCATCCACGAATTTTTTCACGAATACACGAATAAACACCGGCGATCCTGATTCAGCCAGCTTTAACAATATAGCACAATTTTGGCTGCATCGCACAGGCTGACGGGCTGACCATTATTAGCCGCCGTTCTTACTCTTGAGACAACCAACGCCATAATTGCCCGGCAGCTTACCCAACAAAAGGTCTACTCCAATGGGGGCTGGCGTAATAAAGCGCTTAACTTTTGAACAACCTGATTAAGTGTGTGAGATGGCAGCTTACATCCAAATTCTGCTTTTCTTGCTTGCCAGTCAAGACTTTTTACCTGGTCGGATAATATTGCTCCACTGATTTCTACACCATCCGGGATTACGACTTCAAAGGGATAACCTTTGATTTGACTGGTAATCGGACAAAGGATTGCTAAACCAACTTTTCCGTTATAGGCGGCAGGAGATAAAACCAAAGCAGGGCGACGCCCCGCTTGTTCATGCCCTGCTTGTGGGTTAAACGTGATCCAAATGATGTCGCCGCTATCAGGAATATATGCCATTGATTACCAGGCCTCCTTTCCCACAGCGGCGCCGCTATCAACTTCGGGATGGATATTCTCCTGAGTAATGCCAGCAAGCAATTCGTCCAGCGTCCAACTGGGTGCTTCGACAGGCGTGACAATAATCTGACCTTCGACCAGCCTTATTTCGACTAACGAATCTTGTTCTATTAGCGCATCGCGGGCAAACGCCTTGGGTATGCGCAACGCAAGGCTGTTGCCCCATTTTTGAACTTTCGTAAGCATTGGTCTCTCCTTCTGTATCTACAAAGAAGATACACCCGTTTGCCCGATCAGTCAAGTGCTTTACCCTCCCCCAAGATCATTCCAGGCCAGCGCTGCGGGCAAAGCATCCGGCTGGAGAACGGCTCGCCGCTGGCAGGTTGATGATGCCGGATGCTTTGCCCCTACGAGTGCGGTGATCCCACAGAATCGAGCCGCCCAACGGCTTGCGTCAGCGGTTGGCATCCTCTTTCCAAAGCAAAACACCTTGCCAGAGGCTGGCGATTGCGCCGAGCATCAATACCAGCCCTTCCAGCTCTGGGAACAGGTAAACAAACAAGGACGAGACGCCTGCCAGAAAATAGAACACATTCAACAGGCGAGGAAAGAGGCGCGTTGTCCAACCGGCTGAGCCAAGCAGCACAAAGACCCATCCAAGAAAATGAAAGCCGATCGAATTCACGCCGGTCACCAGTGTCTCCCAAACGAGGAGAACAATGGTCGAGCTTTCCAGATTTAAATTCGGATGGTCCAAATGGTAGTGACGGTTAGAAGCGCGGATAAAAGCGACCGCCGCC
>JBGSTO010000416.1:0-1755 GCA_041736465.1 Anaerolineales bacterium
GGAGGCAGCTACGCCGCTCACCAGCCGCCAGCAAGCCATTGCCGAAAGCATCTTGAAAGAGATTCAATCCCGCCTGGGATTCCTGGTGGATGTGGGCCTGGATTACCTGACCTTGGAACGCGCCGCAGCTTCGCTCTCCGGGGGTGAGGCGCAGCGTATCCGCCTGGCGACGCAGATCGGCTCGCGCCTGATGGGTGTACTGTATGTGCTGGATGAACCCTCGATTGGGCTGCATCCCCGCGATAATGCGCGCTTGCTGCAGACGCTCAAAAACCTGCGCGACCTGGGTAATACGGTGTTGGTGGTTGAACACGATGAAGAGACCATCCGCTCGGCGGATTGGATCCTGGATTTAGGTCCGGGTGCCGGAGAGCATGGGGGTTGGGTAGTAGCGGAAGGCACGGCGGAAGATATCCTGCGCCACAGCGAATCGCTCACTGGCGCGTACCTGTCGGGGCGCATGCGCGTGCCGATACCCGAGGTGCGCCGGCGCGGCAACGGTAAGTCGATCACCATTCTTGGGGCGCGCGAACACAATTTGAAGAATGTGGATATCACCATCCCGTTGGGACGGCTGGTGTGTATAACCGGCGTTTCAGGCTCGGGTAAATCCACGCTGATGGTCGAGATCTTGTATAAGGCCCTGGCGCGCCACCTGCACGGCTCGCGCGCCGCGCCCGGTGAGCACGACCAGATCCAGGGGCTGGAACATATTGACAAGATCATCAATATTGATCAATCGCCCATCGGGCGTACGCCGCGTTCCAACCCGGGCACGTACACCGGCCTCTTCGACCAGATCCGCCAGCTGTTTGCCGATCTGCCGGAAAGCAAGATGCGCGGCTACAAACCGGGGCGCTTTTCGTTCAACGTGCACGGTGGGCGCTGCGAGGCCTGCCAGGGACAGGGGCAGCTGCGCATCGAGATGCAGTTCCTGCCGGATGTGTATGTGCCCTGCGATGTATGCCATGGGGCGCGCTTCAACCGCGAGACGCTCCAGGTGCGTTTTAAAGACAACAATATCGCCGATGTCCTGGATATGACCGTTGACCATGCTCTGGAAGTCTTCGAGTCGTTTCCCGCAATGACCAATCGCCTGAAAACTCTGCAAGAGGTGGGTTTGGGATACGTGCGCGTTGGGCAGCCGGCGCCGACGCTGTCGGGAGGCGAGGCGCAGCGGGTGAAGCTGGCTCGCGAGCTGTCCAAGCGCGCCACGGGCTGCACGTTGTACGTGCTGGACGAGCCCTCGGTGGGCTTGCATGCCGCCGATGTGCACAAGCTGATTGAAGTGCTGCAGCGCCTGGTGGACAGCGGCAACAGCGTATTAATCATCGAGCACAACCTGGACATTATCAAAGTGGCCGATTACTTGATTGATTTGGGACCGGAGGGCGGTGACCGTGGTGGCGAGCTGGTGGCAAAAGTCACCCCCGAAGAAGTGTGCGCTTCGGAGGCCTCCTATACGGCAAAGTTTCTACGACCCTATATATGCAGGGCCGACGACTGATCACTGCAAACCCCGAAGATCTGCAAGACCTTCGGGGTTTTTTTATCTGACCAGCCGCGGAGCCAGCGCAAAGCTCTCACCGGAGGCCAGCTTACCCGCCAGCGGTGCAGCCTGCAGCGCCATGACCCGGCTGGGAGCAAAGTAGGCGAAATCGAACTCGGTGGCATCGCCGGCCTTTTTACCCGGCAGGGGCATCAGCCGGGCGGTGAGCGGCTTGCCCAGGCGGGTGGAGAGCGCCGCCAGGTCGA
>JBGSTO010000433.1:0-2813 GCA_041736465.1 Anaerolineales bacterium
GACCGGCGTTTCTATCGCCAGAAATACAACGCCGAAAAGGCGCTGGCGGATTTTGCTGCCAGCGCCAGGAACCAGACCGATCTTCAGGCGCTCACCCACGAGCTGCAGGCTGTCGTGCAAACCAATATGCAGCCCGAACGCCTGAGTATATGGATGCGGCCCACCGCCGAAAAGAGAGCCGGGATCACAAGATGACCGTTCAAACCACGCGCCAACCCCTACGAATCTGGCTCGCCCTCGCTCGCCTGCTGTACCTGGCGCTGTTCGCAATCGGGATTTTTGTCACCATTGCCAGCCTGCCGGAGCAGTTAGATCCTGAATCTTACATCTGCACCCAGGAGGCGGAGGAGGACTGCGGGTTTGAGACGGTTCGGCCGTTCGAGCTGGCGCCTCTGGAGCGCTTTGGATTGACGCCGGAGCTTTACGTGCTCTACCGCTTTTGGACGGATACCCCCGTCATACTGATCCTGTTCTTAGGCGTCAGCTTGTTGATATTTCTGCTGCGTTCAGACGAATGGATCAGCCTGCTCTCCGCCGCCTTTCTGCTCACATTTCCGGTCTCCCTGATCGCTGCAAGCGTGATCGAGAAAATGCCTGCCTGGGCAATCCCCTGGTGGCTCTTCAGCACGATTGGAGGAGCCTCGGTTGTGGTTGTGTTTTACGTTTTTCCGGATGGGAAATTCGTGCCCGGCTGGACGCGCTGGCTGGCGCTGGGGATCACGCTCCTCACTGCTGGCGTGCGCTTGCTGCAAGTACTGGCTCCCGGGTTTGAAAATCAGTCTTTCATAATGTTGTTTACTTATGTGTACTTCCTGCTGTTGGTGGTGGCCTTTATCAGCCAGATCTACCGCTACCGGCGCTTTTCCAGCCCGACCCAGCGCCAGCAAACCAAGTGGGTGGTCACCGCAGCCATCATGATGCCGCTCTCCGACCTGGTCATTCGGCACATTCTGAATGCAGTACTGCCCTGGGCCAACCAGCCAGGAGCAGGGCGCGTCATCCATTACATGATCACCATTCCCACCTTGCGCACCCTGCCTTTCATGCTGGTTCCCATCTCGTTCGCCTTCGCCATCCTGCGCTACCGCCTGTGGGATATAGACGTCTTGATCCGGCGCACACTGCAGTACAGCCTGCTGTCTGCCCTGCTGGCTGGGGGCTACTTCAGCAGCGTTCTGCTGCTGCAGACGGCTTTTTCCTTCTTGGGCGGCTCGCAGAACACTTTAATTACAGTGATCTCCACCCTGGCGATCGCCGCCCTGTTCACCCAATTGCGCCGCAGGGTGCAGGATTTCATCGACTGGCGCTTTTTCCGCCGCAAGTACGACGCCGAGCAGACGCTGGCAGATTTTGCTGCTGCGGCGCGCAGTGAAACCGATCTGGCGCAGCTTACCTCCCGCCTGACCGGCGCCGTTCAGGAGGCTATCCAGCCCGAGCAGGTCAGCCTGTGGTTGGCGAAGGAAAAAGGCTTCTTGCCTGCGCTGGCTGTTTTGGATAAGGAGGCAAAATGACCGCTGCGCCTGATGGCTTCTGGCTGCGCCTGGGGCGGGTGATTCTGATCACCTATATTATGATGATCCTCGCCACTTCGATCACAGGGGCGGTACTCTATCCTGCCTATGCCGCTAAGCACACCGCCGAATTTTTCATCAATCCCTCCTGGACGCCTGCTCTGACCCAGGCCGGGCTGGCCCAGCTCGGCTGGCCCACCACCGTTCTGGCCTATCTGAAATCGGCACGTGCCGTGCTGGTGCTGGCAATATTCGGAGGGCTGGCGCTGCTGCTGCTCTGGCGCCGGTCAGCAAGTTGGTTCATCCTCTACCTGGCTTTTACCTTTGCCAATTCCGGCAGCGGCGCCAGCGGCGAGATCGTTAAACCGCTTTTTGCGACCTTGCCCGCTCTGCAGTCCTATAACAGTTTTATGGCTGCAGCCTGGTGGCAGTTATTCTTCATCCTGTTCTATTTTTTCCCCGATGGGCGCCCCGTGCCGGCCTGGACTCGCTGGCTGGTGCGTGCCTGGCTGGTGTTATTTATCCTTTACCCGTTTTTTTCGGATTGGATGGACAAGTCCCCAGTCGTGCAAATATTTCTGTTTGTCTTGATCTTTTGCGCCATCGGCAGCCAGATTTACCGCTTCTTCAGATGTTCGGATCCGCTCCAGCGCCAGCAAACCAAGTGGGTCGTTGCGGCGCTGATCTTGTTGCTGGTTGTGGGTTTCGGCACGGCTTCGTGGGGCTCTAAGGCTCCTGCAGGTCCTGATCTGCGGGGCGATCTGGTTTTGGCGCTGCTGAAACCAAGCCTGGATATTTTATTGTTTGCCATGATTCCCCTGGGCATCTTCCTGGCAGTCATCCGCTACCGTCTGTGGGATATCGAAGTCATCATCCGGCGCACCCTGGTGTACTCGCTGCTCACCGCCCTTCTGGCGCTGCTGTACTATGGGAGCGTGACCGTGCTGCAAAGCGTCTTCACCGCCCTGGGCGGGTCGCAGTCCACCGCCGCCACCGTTATCTCCACCCTGGCGATCGCCGCCCTGTTCACCCAATTGCGCCGCAGGGTGCAGGATTTCATCGACTGGCGCTTTTTCCGCCGCAAGTACGATGCCGAGCAGACGCTGGCAGATTTTGCTGCTGCGGCGCGTAGTGAAACCGATCTGGCGCAGCTTACCTCCCGCCTGACCGGCGCCGTTCAGGAAGCCATCCAGCCCGAGCAGGTCAGCCTGTGGCTGCGACCAACCGCCGTGCGCCCGAAGGAGCTGCTGTGATCGCCTCGCTCCGCAAGTCCGACTGGTTTTACCGCTTTATGCTCGTCTA
>JBGSTO010000448.1:0-2458 GCA_041736465.1 Anaerolineales bacterium
GCCAGCGCTTCGACGTCGATCACGCTGCAAGAGGGCGCCTTGATTTCTTCGATGAATGGCGGCACGCTGGCAGCCAAATCCATTTTGAAGAGCAGTTCGCGGTAGCGTTGGCCGAGCGCCGCGCAGCGCGCAACGCTGCTACTGGTCAAGGCAGACCGCGCCCGGGTGCGAAAATCTGCGCCCCGGTTGCCGCTCAATAGATCGACCAGCGCTTCAACTGCCGGATCGGCTGCTTCGCCGCTGACGAGGCGGATCAATCCCTCGCGCACAGTCTCGCTGGCGCTGGGCTGCCTGCCGCGCGCCAGGATCTCGCTGACCCGCGTGCGCAGGTCTTGGATTTCGCTGGAGGCCTGCTCCAAATCCTGGCGGATGGCCTCTCGCGGGCGGTCGATCTGCCGGACGACGCCGTTCGCCGCAGACCGGATCTGGCTGCCGGCGCGGCCGCCGATGATTTCACCGCCCATGGCCACCCAGGAGGCGGTTTGCCGCACCTGCTCGATTTCGGCCAATACGCCGCCGCCTCTCCCGGAGAGGTGGTCTATGGCTGTGTCGATCACGTTTTTGGAGGCATCCAGGCCTTTGACCATGGTCGAAAGCACCCTTCCGGCGCCGCTGGTGGAGAGCATGAGATCGGTGAGTGTGTTGTTGAGCTGATCGTTGAAGGCGTCGTGGGCGGCTTTCTTCTGCGACTCGGCAAATGCGAGACCGGCGGAACGCTCGCCTTCGATCAAGGCGATGACTTTGACAAAGGCGCTCGTTTGCGATGGACGCAGCGGGTTTACCTTGCGGGCAGCCAGCATCTCCTTTGCCTTTTCGTGCAAGCGATCGGCGTAGGCATTGCGCGCCTGGATGTAGGCTTCGGCTGTGCGGTAGGTTTTAACGCGGGCGACGTAGCCGATGACCAGTTTGACGCCGGGGATTTTCAGGTCGTGGGGCGCTGCAGCGCGTGTCTGTGCAGCCATGAAGGATGGCGGCAGCACCAGCGCACAGGCAACCAGCACTCGCCAGGCTGCCTGCCAGAGATTTCGTGTGATCGTTTTGGCAATCATCTTGGTCACCTTTCAGGGAACCTGGTAGATCTGAAGATTGTCGAAATAAACCGCCTGTGGGGTTTGCATCGCAACCAGGTAGAGCCCCACACTCCCCGCTTCGGTAATCTGGGCGTCGTTGAATTCGGCCACGAATGCGCCGTTGATGAACACGCGGAAGCGGCTGGCTTGCACTTCCATGCGCACCCGGTAGACGCCGTCCGGCGAGATGAGCGTTTCAGGAATGGGCCGGTAATCCCACTGGAAGTATTCTTTGTTCATGTAGCCTTTGAGCCCGAACTCTTTTTCGTTGGGTCGCAGCACCACGGCGTACAGGTGGGTAAGGTTATCGCTTTTGCCATAGCGGAAGACCAGCCCGGCTTCTGCACCCGGCGCCAGGTCGCGGGTGATGAGATCGAATTCGGCGATGAAGTCTTGCAGCGCAGGCAGGTCGTACAGCGCGCTGGTGGGCAGGAAATTGAATTTGCTTTCCAGCCTTCCAAGGCCCTCCACATGCTCAAAGGGCATCAGATCCTCAGGCAGGTAGGCCTGCGCCAGGGGGAGGGGGGCATCGAAGCTATCCACCAGGAGCGCAGCGCCATTGGCAGCGGGTGCGGTGGAGCCGGCGGCAGGGAGATTGGGGTTGGCCTGGGTCTCGACGGTTGGGGTTGGCGGGTTGGTCGGCGGGGCTGCGCTCGGCGGGGATCCATCCGGCTCGAGGATGAGCGTTTCCACGTACACCAGCCTGTCCTGCTCGAAGCCGAGCAGGATCTGGTCGCCTACCAGCAGCATGCCGCCCTCGACGCCGCCTTCTGCCAGGTCGAAGGCTTCCAGAGATTGCCCAACCATCAAATCCCGCACCTCGGCGGAGCTCATGTGGGCGCCGAAAGACTCAGGGGTGTAGAAATGCGCGTACAGCGAGCCGTCGGGAACCGGTTCCAGCTCTGCCGTCCACAGCAATTCGCCGTCGATGAAGTCGAAGCGCTGGTTAAAATCGAAATAGGACCAGGACTCTGAGCGCACGACCTGCCCGTTGAGCGTATCGAAGCTGATGGAGAATGCGTCCGGCGCGCCCATTTCTGCCAGGATGGTCGGGCGGCGATCTTCCGGCGGGATGAGCAGCGCGGCTTCGAGGCTGATGGTGTCGTCTTGAGCGCTGTCTGCCGGGGACGGTTGGCTGCCAATACCCGGGTAGTTGCAGCCGGCGATCACCAGGCAAAGGATGATCAGCCCGACTGGTATGAGAAATCGGGAATACCTGGAAGGATCATGATTTTGCATACGCTGCTCCTGTACACCCCGCCATGATGAAGCGATCATTTCACCCGTGTGGTTATAGTGTTAATTATAGCAATTCTTTTGCAGAGCGAGCATAAAAAAGACCCGCCCTGGACGGTTGGTGTGAGCGTGCGGGACAGGGCGGGTCTTTG
>JBGSTO010000451.1:0-22690 GCA_041736465.1 Anaerolineales bacterium
ACGCCGCCCTGGCGTTGGGCGCCACCCGCTGGCAGACCATCTGGCGGGTGACCCTGCCGGCGGCGCGCTCGGGCGTGATCACCGCTATCATGTTGGGCATCGGCCGCGCCATCGGTGAGACCATGACCGTGATGATGGTCACCGGCAACGCGCCCGTGATCCCAGCCGGGCTGGCGGGACTGTTCCGACCGGCGCGCACCATGACCGCCACCATCGCCGCTGAAATGGGCGAGGTGGCCTCCGGCAGCATGCACTACCACGTGCTGTTCTTCATCGGCATCCTGCTGTTCCTGATCTCGCTGGTGATCAACGTGATCGCCTCAGCGGTGATCTTCCGCCAGCGCAAGCGCGCCGAGCGCATCCTTTCGTGACAGAGAAACTGTGACCCGATGAACGCCGACCAGCGCAGGAAATCCTCCACCGCCCGCCGCAAGCTGTTCCAGCAGCTTGGCTTTGGCTTGCTGAGCGCGGTGACGGCAATCACCATCCTGCCGATCCTGCTGATTGTGGTGCTGATCTTCGCCAACGGCCTGCAAACCATCTCGCTGGATTTCCTGGTGGGCTTTCCCAGCAACGGCATGCGCTCAGGCGGTATTTTGCCTGCCATCCTGGGCACGGTGTATTTGACCTTCTTCACCACCCTGTTCGTCGTGCCGCTGGGCATCGCCGCAGCCATCTACCTGTCGGAGTACGCCGCCGACAGCGCCCTGACGCGCATCATCCGCATCGCCATCATCAACCTGGCGGGCATTCCTTCGATCGTGTACGGCTTGTTTGGGCTGGGCATCTTCGTGCTCTTCTTCAGGCTGGGCACCAGCATCCTGGCAGCCTCGCTCACCCTGGCGATCATGACCCTGCCGGTGGTGATCAGCACCGCCGAGGAGGCGCTGCGCTCGGTGCCGCAGTCTTTTCGCGTGGTGAGCATCTCGCTGGGCGCGACCAAGTGGCAGACCGTGCGCCGCATCGTGCTGCCGCAGTCGCTGCCGGGCATCCTGACCGGCGTAATTTTGGGGCTGGAGCGCGCTGCCGGTGAGACCGCGCCGATCCTGTTCACCGGCGCGGCTTTCTACCTGCCTACGCTGCCCACCTCGCCCATGGACGCTACCATGGCGCTGCCTTACCATTTATATGTCATCTCCACCCAGGTGCCGGGCATGCCCGCCAGCCTGCAGTACGGCACGGCGCTGGTGCTGCTCATGCTGGTGCTGGGTCTGAACCTGCTGGCGACCATCATCCGTTCGCGGGCGCGCGCCCGGCGGCAGTGGTAGCACAAGGCGCAGCCGTGAATAAATTCGAGATCGAAAATCTCTCCATTCAGTATTCGGACGGCACCGAGTCGCTCAAGGGCGTGAGCCTATCGATCCCTGCCAGCTCGATCACGGTGCTGTTTGGCCCGGCAGGCGGCGGCAAATCCACCCTGCTGCGCGTGCTCAACCGGCTGAACGACCTGGCGGACGTGGTCAAAGTCTCCGGCAGCGTGCAGATGTTCGCCTCGGATGGCAGCGCGATCGATCTGCTCGATCGCCAGACGGACGTAATCGCCCTGCGCCGGCGGGTGGGCATGGTGTTTGCTCGTCCAATTGCACTGCCGATGAGCATCTACCAGAATCTGACCTACGCCCTGACGCTGGCGGGCGAGCGCAGCTCCGAGGTGCTGGACGCAGCCGTCGAGCGCAGCCTGAATAAAGCCGCCCTTTGGGATGAGGTCAAAGACCGCCTGCACGATCCGGCAGCCGCGCTCTCCGGCGGGCAGCAGCAGCGACTGTGCCTGGCGCGCAGCCTGGCGCTGGAGCCGGAGGTGATCCTGCTGGATGAGCCTACCTCCGGACTCGATCCGATCTCGACCCACAAAGTGGAAGAGTCGCTGCAGGAATTGAAGCAGCAGTATACAATTGTCCTCGTTCCGCATTCGGTGCAGCAGGCTGCCCGCACCGCCGACCAGGCGGCCTTTTTCCTGCAGGGCGAGCTGATCGAGTATGCTCCCGGGCATGACCTGTTTATCAATCCGCGCCAAAAGCGCACCAAAGATTACGTGGAAGGCCGTTTTGGCTAGCTCCCTGGCTGGCAGGAAAGGAATGCGCTATGACCCGCGAATCCCTGGATCGTAAGATCCGCCATTTGCACGATGAAATCCTGGTGCTGGACAGCCTGGTGGAGCAAGCCACCCTGGATGCCATCCAGGCTTTGAAGCGCCAGGACCTGGATGCCGCCCTGACGATCTACCGCAACGACGCCGTGATCAATGCCCGCCGTTTCGAGCTGGAAAACGACTGTATGATCACCATCGCCACCCAGCAGCCGATCATGGCGACCGACCTGCGCCTGTTGGCCTCCATCCTGGAAGTGGTGAGCGAGCTGGAGCGCATGGGCGATTATGCCAAGGGCATCGCCCGCATCTGCCTGCGCATCGGCAAGCAGCCGCACGTCAAGCCGATCATCGACCTGCCGATCATGGCGGAGATCGCAGTCGGCATGCTGCACCGTGCGGTGGCGGCTTTCGTCAGCCTGGACGCCGAGCAGGCGCTGGCAATCCCTGACGACGACGACCAGGTGGACGAGCTGTACCAGACGATTTACCGCGACCTGATCCACATCATTCGCGAGAACTCGGACACACTCGACCAGGCCAACCTGTTGATGTGGGCGGCGCACAACCTGGAGCGCATGGCAGACCGGGTGACCAATATCTGCGAGCGCACCATTTACGTGGCAACCGGTCAGATGAAAGAGATCGATACGACGGATGATGAGGATTTGAGTAAATAATGAACGTTACCCCAAACCCAACCCAAGATTACCTGTCTGCCATCCAGCGCGCCGGCGATTGGGAGAAAGACCTGCCGCCCGGGCGCCATCCTGGCGGCGGGATCTACCTGCTGGTGCACGGCAAGCACACAGAACGCGCCGTCGCCTTCGCCCACGGCTACACCAGCGCCCCGGTGCAGTTCCTGCAGCTTGCCCAGCAGTTTTACGAACGCGGCTGGAATGCCGTCATCGCCCCCATGCCCGGGCACGGGCTGACGGAGCGCATGAACACCGAGCACAGCCGTTTGAATGGCGCAGATCTGGCAGCGCACGGCTACCGCCTGGCGGATATCGCCTGCGGGCTGGGTGAGCGCGCCACGCTGTGCGGGCTGTCTGCCGGTGGGGTGGCTACCGCCTACGCGGCTCAAACCTACCCCGGGCTGCACCAGGCAGTCATGCTTTCGCCCGGATTGGGTTTCAAGGCGCTGCCGGTGTATGCCAACCCCGTGCTGGCATCGCTTGCATCCATGATTCCAGATGCGTACGGCTGGTGGGATCCCGTGAACAAGGATGCGCTCACGGCCCAAGACTACACCTACCCGCGCTTCTCCTACCGCACCGTTGGGCAGATTCTGTACCTGGGGGATGTGGTCAGGCGGCTGGCGCAGCGTAAACCGCCGCAGGCCAAAGACATCCTGCTGGTCACCAACGCCAACGACGCCTCGGTGGATCACCGTCCGGCATATGCGCTGGCAGATGCCTGGCGCAAAAAGGGCGCCGCGGTGCGCACCTACGAATTCGACGCTTCACACAAGCTGGATCACGATTTCGTCGATCCGCTGAGTGCATTCGCAAATACTTCCCTGGTGTATCCGATCCTGCTCGATCTGATCATCGAGCAGGCGCCCAGGTAGGAGGTGTACGATGTTAGAGAACGAAGTTGCGTCTGCCGGGGAGGCAGGCGGCATGCCAGAGAATAAGCCCGCCACCACCCAGGATGAGCGTGTCATAGCAGCCATGGCGCACGGCGCGGCGATCATACCGTTCATGGGCCTGGTTGCCGCAATTGTGATCTGGGCCACCCAGCGTGAGAAATCAGCGTATGTGCGTTTTCAAGCGCTGCAGGCTGTCGCCTACCAGGTGAGCATGGTAGTGCTGATGTTCCTGGCGATGGGCTGCTATATGTGCTCCTTCTTCGGAATGTTCTTGTTGATTCCCCTGTCGGAGGCCAGCAGCATCGGCGCGGCGGAGGGCATTTTTGCCATGCTGGGGGTATTCTCGCCATTCCTGATCTTTGGGGTATTCATGCTGCTGCAGCTCGCGTTGATCGTGTACGGGATCATCGGCGCGGTGCGCACCCTGCAGGGGATGGATTTCGAGTATATCGTCATCGGCAAGCGAGTGCGCCAGTACATCGGGTAGCCCATTGCCTCACAACCATTGTTTGCCCAGGTACTCCTGGTAGGCTTTCTAGCCGGGGTACCTGGTGGTGTGACACTTCCACAGGCGGGCCATGAAGGATTTGGGATTTTTATTCGGCCTTCAACCGCATCGGGCAGCTTGCGCATGCCGGAACCTGGGTAAGTTCGTTCTCTGCCATGGGAACCTCCTGGGACGTTTTGCTGTTCTTGCTGCCGGTGGATTGGTGATGCTGAATCGAAAATCAGATGGGAATTATCCGTTTATATTGACTGGAAACGTTAATCCGCATACAATCTTCTTAGGATAAATGGAGAAGTGACTTGACCGCTGCACCTACCGAAGGCTCTCCGCCTGAGAAGAAAACGACGATCGACGTCAAGTTGGAAGCCAGGGAGAACCTGGGCGACATGACGGGGGTGAACTTTGCGACTGCCACCGGACCCATCGAAGTCAATACCGCCACTGCCCGGTTTGTCATCCAGCAGCCGGCGCCTCGTTTGGGAGGCTATATCCCCGCACCCGCCGTCGAGCGCTACCTGCCGCGCGGTGAGGTGGAGAAATCGGTCGCCGACCGCCTGCGCCGGCAGGATGGTCCTGCTCTGGTAGCCGTTGTGGGCATGCCCGGTTTGGGCAAGTCGGAATTTGCCAAGCAAATCGCTTCGCAGCTCAAAGACGACTTCCAGGCGGTGCTGTGGCTGGAGCTGGGCGCAAAAAGCCCCCAACAGGTGGTCAGCGACCTGGCGCGCCAGGTGGGGGTGGCGCTGGATGCAAGCCTGGGCTACGGTGACCAGATCACCGAAGTCAAGCGTTCATTGAGCCAGGTGCAGGTGCTGGTGGTGCTGGACGATGTCAGGCCTCAGCATACTGCCCACCTGCGCGATTATTTGCCGCCCTCGCCGCCCTGTGCTGCCTTGCTGACCAGCCGGCTGCAGCAGCTTGGCGCTCTGCCCCCGGCGGCAATTTTTTCTTTGCAGCCTCTGGATGAAACGGACTCACTGCTCCTGCTCGAGAGCATTCTGGGGGAAGCAGTCATTGCCGCTGAAAGAGTGGCTGCGCTCGCGCTGGCCCGGCGCTGCGCCCACAACCCGCTGGCTCTGGACATCGCCGCGCGCCGAATTTTGCAGCTCAGCGGGCTTCAGCCGTCTGGCGGCATTTGCACCCACTGGTTTCAGCCCGACCGGAGCGGCAAATATTTGGAGGGAAGAGCCTACCACGGCGCGTCTGGCGCTGGCCCGCCTGGCGAACCTCTCATTGCTGGCTTCCGCCGGCGGCAGCCTCGAGCGCTGGCGGCTGCACGACCTGCTCAACGAGTATGCCGGCAGCAAGCTGGAAGCTTCCGGTGAAGGGCACGAAGCCCGCCTGGCGCAGGCGGACTACGTGATTGATCTGTTCGACAGCTTTTACGACGCCGATGCCGGGCGCGTGCCGGAAGTTACTGCCGAGCTGGACAATCTGCGCAAAGCCGCCGATTACCTTAAAACTGCGGTTGATGCCCACCGGCTCGCCCGGCTGAGCGCAATTGTGCGCAATTGGATGGTCACGGTGTTTCATGATTGGGATGGCTGGGAGGATCTGCTGGAGGCCGCCCGCGCCAATCCGTCTCCCGAGCCGGAGGAAATGGCGCGAGTCTACCAGGCGACCGGTGACCTGTACAGCTTCCGCCACCGGATGGAAGATGCCCTGCAGCATTACCAAAGCGCTGGCAGGCTTTTCTTAGAGACTGATAATCCCAATGGAGCAGCCAATTCGCTGCTGGCAGCCGGCGACGTTTTTCGCCTTCAGGGGGAGCCGGAAAAAGCGTTGGAACTGTTCACCCAGGCGCTGTCCGCCTATGGACAGGCAAATAACCGGGGGGGCATGGGAAATGCGCTGCTGCTGATCGCCGAGCTGCTGCGCGTCGAGGGTAGATACGAACCAGCCTTGCAGGCGTTCATCAGAGCGATGGAGGCTTTCATCGCTGAAAATCAACGCCTGGGACAGGCTGCTGCCTTGCGCGGCATCGGTGATGTACTGGCGCACAGGCGAGACTACACCCAGGCGCTCAACAGCTACCAGGGCGCCTTGACGCTGTTCGAGCAAGTGCTCAACCAGGAAGGCGAAGCCAATACCTGCTGGTCGATGGGTAAGCTGCTGTTCAAGCAATCCGAGTACGCCGAAGCTCAGCGCTATTTTACCCGAGCGCTGGAGAGATTCCAGGCGCTCCAGGATCCCCTGGGTCAAGCCAATACCTTGAACTCGATGAGCGAGCTTGCTCTACAGCGCGGCGAGCTGGCTTCAGCTCTGCAGGCGGCGCGGGCTGCCGCTGCGCTGTATCAGGCTATCGGCATGCATAAAGAACTAGCTGGCGCGCTGGCTCAGCTCGGCGACGCATATAAAGCGGGCAAGCAGTTCGATGAAGCTCTGGCGGTCTACCGCCAGGCGGGCGAAATCTATGACGAGCGCGAGCTGCCCAGGTTTAGCGCAGACATGCTCGTGGCTCAGGCGCGCGTTTTCCTGCACACGGACCCCCAACGAGCGATTGATGTCTTCCAGCAGGCGGGAAATCTGTTCAATCAGGCTCAGGATGGTTATGGCATAGCCATGGCTCATGGAAATATTGGACTGGAGCTGCACACGTTGGGACGCCTGGAGGAGGCCCGGCGCTATTTGAACCACGCCGCCGAGTTGTTCGACCAGTTTGGATACCCCGGCGAGGCGGAAGAGATGCGCAGCACGGCAGGTTCTATCCAAGCGTGATCGCCTCACCTGCTCGCCAGTGAGGCAAAAAACTCCAGCATCCGCTGGGTGTATTCCTCGGGGATGACTGCCAGTCCGCCCACGTGCCAGGCGTTATCGATCAGCCACAATCGCACGTTATCGCCGGCAACGGCGGCATATTTGCGGTTGACCCGCGCTTCGAAGTCCTCCAGTCCACCCGCCACCAGCACGATGGGCGGGCGCTCCAGCCCAGCAATTATCTCCACGAAGGGCGGCGGCGCCGGACGCCCGATGCGCAGGACGGCGTATTTCATGATCAGATCGTTGATGAAGGTGGCGAAGCGCTCACCGGCATTCGTCGCAGTGGGGAAATCTGCAATACCCTGGGCCTGCATGCCGTCCAACCACAATCCAGACAGGGCGTCTGGATCAAGATAGGCAGCATTCAAGGAGATGTGCGCTCCGCCGGAAAGCCCGAGCGCGCCGATGCGCTCGCCATCCACCTCTGGGCGCATCTTCAGCCAATCCACTGCCGCCAGCAGATCGCTGCCGTCGCGCCAGCCGAGCGCGGTCATCTCGCCGCTAGACTCGCCCAGGGCGCGCTGGTCGTAGAGCAGCACGCCGTAGCCTGCCTGGTAGAGCGGGCGGGCGTGGGGCAGCGCGCCGAGCCGGTCGCTTCTCGCTCCGTGCAGCACGATCACCACTGGTCCAGGCGAGGCGATAGGCGCTGTGTACCAGCCTGCCAGGATCACGCCGTCCGCGCCGTCGATGCGCACATCTTCGTATACCGCCGCGCCGTAATCCAGGGGAGTCTCGCAGCAAATGGTGTGCTGGATCGGCCTGGTAGCCTCCAGCACAAAGGCATACGGCCCCACAACGAAGATGAACAGCGGCATTTCCAGCAGCACCAGCAGCAAGATGCGCCGACGGTAAAGCCATTTGCCGTACGGCAGGGCAAATTCCAGCAGCCCGGCGAGCGCCAATCCCGCCAGCGCACCGAGCAGGGTGGTGATCAGCGGGCGCATGATGTAGTAGCCCACCAGTGCGCTGAGCAGGGCGCACACCAGCATATTGAACAGGGGAAATGCGAGGCGAGTTTTGGAAAGCAGTGGCTTTTGCATGGCGATGGCGCCTCACCGGGGAAAGGTGAAATTAATATACACCAGAAATCAAGATGTCACCTGACAATATATTTAGGTGGTTCGGTCGCGACCGTAGGGGTGGGTCTTCGTGACGGCGGGCGAGGCGGTTTGGCGGGATGCTGGTGTGGCTGGCGAGGCAGGTATGCCGGTGAAGACCCACCCTGATGTCCGTTAAGAACCATATTGGGTTGCGGAACGTCTTATCTGTATTCCGGATCTTGCTCCCACAACAATGGATTTCCCTCGACATATTTACGGATTTGTTCTAGATCGTCCTGGTTACGGATGACATGGTCGTAATAATTGCGCTGCCACACCGGCTGGCCTTTTGCGCGGCGAAGAATGTTAATCTTTACGGCGGAAAACGATTTAAATGCGCGAATTATTTCTGGTAGAGCATGGCTAACTTTACCTGGACCACCAGGGTGGGTCTTTGTGATATCCTGCAATGTTGAGTGGCCTGATAGATTGCTTGTTTGGACACCGTTTTTTGCCTGCAAAGACACACCCCTCCCGCCGTGGTCCTGCAGCATCAATACCGCGTGGACGTGGTTTGGCATGATGACGAAGGCATCTAGCTCCACATGGGGGTAATGCCGGGGCAAATCCAGCCATGTGGAATGCACGATCTCGCCGAAACGATTGAGCCGCATATCGCCGGCGGAGATGTCTCCGAACAGGTGTGCTCGTTTATATGTGACGAGAGTAACGAAATACGCACCCGGTTGGCTGTAATCGTATTCTGGCAGGCGCAGCGCAATGCGGCGTTTTGGTGGGGGAGGCTTCATGGTCAGTTCCTCGCACGTATTTATCGTGTTAAGTATAGGATAGCATAAAAAATAATAGCGCGGACGATGTAGGGGTGGGTCTTCGAGACGGTGGGCGAGGCGGGTTGGCGGGAGGCCAATGTGGCAGGCGAGGCAGGAGCGCCGGAGAAGACCCACCCGTGTGCCGGGATGAATGACGGAGCCAGGGCGGGTTTTTGCATTAGCCTGCGGAGTTGGAAGGTCTGAGCGATGCGTTTTTAGGCGTGGGAGTCTTGCTGGAACAAACCCGCCCCTACAGAATGGACCCGCCCCGATGGGATGGCACCGGTCGCGACCGTAGGGGTGGGTCTTCGAGAAGGCGGGCGAGGCGGTTTGGCGGGAGACCGGTGTGGCTGGCGAGGCAGGTGCGCCGGAGGAGACCCACCCATGTGCCGGTTTGGAGGCCGGGCTGGTCAGGGCGGGTTTTTGCATTAGCCGGCGGAGTTGGAAGTCCTGAGCGAGTCGTTTTTGGGCGAGGTTGTCTTGCTGGAACAAACCCGCCCCTACCGGAATACGAGTGGCAGGTGCAGGTATGACAGACTCACAATCTGTGTAAAATCGCGCACAAACACATCCGTGACCTGGTTGCTGTCGCCTTCTACCAGGTTCTCGGCGTAGGAATAAAACGCCACCACCTGCCCATCTGCGGAAATGGCCGAGCACAGCGAATTATCCTCGCCCTGCTGCAGCCACTCGCCCAGCGAGACGCGCTCGGTGACGTTCAGCAGACGGTCGCGGCGGAAGACGTCGGTGAACGTGTTGGTGTCCTGCGGCACCAGGTTGCTGCCGTAGGAATAAAACGCCACGTAGCGCCCGTCGTCGGAAATCGAGGGCACATCCGATTCGGCGTTGGATAAACCACCATCCCAGGCGCGTGAGACCAGCTCGGTCTGCCCGGTGAGATGGTCGTGCACGAAAATATCCGCTGCACCGTTGGCATCATTGGGTACCAGGTTGGTGGCAGAGGAGTAAAACGCCACGTAGCGCCCGTCGGCGGAGATAGCCGCCAGGTCTGAGGCGCTGTTGCCCTGGACGCCAACCGAGTCTACCGATACGCGCCAGGTTTCCTGGCTCAGGCGGCTGTACAGGAACACGTCCATCATGCTGTTGGTGTCGGAGATGACCAGGTTGCTGGCGGCGGAATAGTACGCCACCCAATTGCCATCCGCGGAGAGCGTGGGATATACCGAGTCGCCGTTGGCTGGCGCGCCATCGTGCCCGCGGGTGACCAGCAGGGTCTCGCCTTGCTGGCGATCGCGCAGGTAGACGTTGTAGGTATCCGCAGCGGCATCGGGCGAGAGCATGTGGGCGTTCGAGTAGAAAACCACGAAGCGCCCGCTTTCCGAGATCGCCGGGCGGCGGGTGAAGGCATCCTGGTCGATCTGAAGCTCGTCGCTGGTCAGCGAGATGCGCTCGGTCTGGCGCGTCTGGCGGTCGAAGAGAAACACATCCTGGTGGACGTTGGTGTCTTCCGGAACCAGGTTGCTGGCATCCGAGTTGAATGCCACGTAGCGCCCACCGGGGGAAATGGAAGGGCGCGACGGCTCGCCGTTCGCCGGGCTGCCGTCGTGACCAATGGTAATCAATTCGATCAAGCCGCTGTCGCGGTCGTAGACGAACACATCCGCCAGGGCGTTGCTGTCGCCGGGCACCAGATTGGTGGCTTCGGAGATGAACACCACCAGCCTGCCATCGCCGGAAAGCGCCGGGGCATGCGACCACTGGTCGGGCTGCTCGCTTGGGTCGGCGGCGATGGAGGCGCGCTCCAGCAGCAGCGCAGGCAGCAGAGCAGATGCCTGCAGGGCGGACTTTGGGGCGGCGGTGAACAGGCAGGCAAGCAGCAGCAGGGCGAGAAGAGATTTCAGGCGCATTACGATTAGTCTCGGCGCGGTGAGTTTGTCCTGAATACTTTACATGATAATTGTAGCATCATCCCCCCAACCCGGCTTTTCCATGGGCGCAAATCACCCCCTCCGGCCTACGGCCACCTCCCCCATTTTGCACAGCAAAATGGGGGAGGGAAAAATACCCGCATTTCCCCCTTCCCGAAGCGATGCTTCGCATCGCCCGGGAAGGGGGGCAGGGGGGTTAGGTCGCATGCCTGTTTTACCTGGTAAAGGCTCAGGCTTTTCTTTCAGCCAATCGCAGCTGCATTCCCAGCAGGGCGAGCACCGCCAGCAGCAAGCCTGCCAGCACGGGCGCGATCCACTGCCGCACCTGCCCACCGTCCGCGCTGAAGCTGTGCGCACTGATGGCGGTCGGCTCGCCGTCCAGTTGGACGTCGATCTGTGTGTCCACGCCGGGGACGAGATCGTAATACTCGCTGCCCACAGCGCCCACCGTGCCAGCCGGGCCGCCCTGCCAGACGATCTGCAGTAGATCTTCACCCGCAGTATAGGTGAAGTATTGGCTCAGGTCTTCGGAGCGGTCGCTGCCCAGGGTATAAAACCACAATCCCGTCGCGTCCGCCCGCGCCGAGACCCACTGCGAACTGCCCAACGTGGCAACGCCATCGGCGTCGATCAGGCGCAGGTATACCAGGGTATATGGAACGGGTGGAGCGCCGCCAACCAGGGTGACGTTGCCATACACGGTGGCGAGAGGCGAGGGAGGCGAGCCTGACAGTGGCGCACTCGTGGCGGTGTAATAGCTGCCGCCGTTGTTATCCACCACACCTCCCGATTCAACTTCGAAGAAGTAGGTGGTATTAGGCAGCAGGCCGTCGACGATCACCTGGTGTGTGTAGATAGCGGATACCGGGTCGCTGCGCGTGCTGCCTAGCGCCGGAGTTAGCCCGAAGCGTACGATGGCGTTGCTGGGCAGATCGGTCGTCCAGGAGACGGTGAACTCGCCCTCGCGCACATTCGTGACGTACACTTTGTGCACCGCCAGGTACTGTGGTGCGGCTGCCGCCGGGCCAATGGCGCACAGCAGCAGGACTAATACGATTCCAATCCCACCTGTGGTCAATAAGAGCTTGCCGAATCGATTGCTAACATTCATGATCTTCCTCCATCTTCCTTGATGATATTGCCATACGAAATATTTACTTTGAAACCTTGGTGACTGAGCTGCCGGCGCCCACTGCGCGCCGGCAGCTCAGTCTCGACTCAATCTTGTCTTGCTGCCGGGTGGTAGAAGGCAAGCACGCCGGATAGAAACAGACCTGCTGCTGCCAAACCCAGGTCGAAGGGCAGCAACTGGCGCCAGACATATGCCGGAGAGCCGCTGTATGCCGTCGGTGTATAGCTGCTGGGTATGCTGCAGCGCACCAGGTAGCCTTTGGATGGCTCGATGAAGAACTTATTGAAAAGGTTGGGCAGGGTGTAACCGCTCCAGGCACCGCCGCTCCAGGTGTAAATCGAGTTGCAGGAACCGCCCTGGCTGTTGATATCCAACAGCAGTGTGTCGGCTTTGTAGGTATTGGGCGGGTAAGGCGCGCCGATTGCATTCCAGCCTGCGACCAGTGTGAGCGGCACGCTGGATGATAGCTCGGCGCCGTACACCGTCCAGGAAGAAGGCGTAGCACACTTCACCAGGTAGCCGCTCCCCATGAAGATGTCGAATTTGTTGAAGGCATTGGGCAGCGTGTAGCCGTTCCAGGTGCCGGCGTAGCGGTAGATCGACGAACATGTTCCGCCCTGGCTGTTGATATCCAGCAGCAGCGTATCGGCTTTATAAGCCGTCAGCGGCGTGAGTGGCAGGGTGATCATGTTCCAACCAGCCTGGAAGTTCAGCGTGGCGTAGGAGATCACGGTAAAGCTCACCGGCGCTCCGACCGGGCTGGTCAAGCCCTGGTCGCTGGCGGTCACCTGGTAGCTGTCGTTGACCACCGTGCCACCGGAAGGCAGCGTGGCGCTGAACCACAGCGTGGCATGCGCGCCCGGCATGACCTCGGCGATCGTCCAGGTAACGGTTGTGCCATCGAAACCGGCAGTGCCGTCCCCGCCACCGTCGCCGTAGGTCAGGCTGGCAGGCAGCACATCGCTTACCACCAGGTTGGTGGCAGTGACCGAGCCGCTGTTTGTAACCGAAAGCGTATAGGTGACAACCTCGCCGGCGATGCGGGTGGATTCGTACAGCTTGCCAATGCTCAGCACGGGCAGGCTGAAGTTCAGCTCCAGCTCGCTGTGGTTGTTTTCATAGTAAGGCTCGATGTCCACGCCGGGCTCGTCGCTGTAGATCTCAGCGACGTTGGTCAGCACATCGCCGTCGCCTACGCTCTCACTGACACGTACGGTGATCAGCAGGGCGTCTCTGTGCCCGCTGGGCATCATACCCAGGTTGAAGCCATATTCCTGCCCGATGACGTAGGTGGGAGTGACCTCGCACCAGCCGCAGTTTTGCCGCAGCGCCTGTACGAATTCCAGCCCAACCGGCAGCTCGTCGATCACCCAGGCGTCGCCGGCGGTGCTCCACCACCATTCGTGACCGTAGCGGTCGTTGCCCACGTCCAGGCGGAAGGTGATGGTTGCGCCGGGCTGCAAGACGCCGGAGTCCAGGCTCTTGTTCACGTACAGATCCGGGCCGGTGGTCAGCACGATGGTGGCGCTGTCATCAGCGGGGTTGGTGTCGCCGGGTACCGGCACCAGCCTGGCGGTGTCATACAGCTCCAGCCCGAAGGGCAGCGGATCGCTGCCGGGATACAGGATGCCGTTATTGATCCAGGTACCCTCACCAACGTCGAGGTACGAGAATGTGATGGCGAAAACGTGCGCGATGGGATCATTTTCGAAGGCAAGCTCCCGCCACCATTCAGCGGTGCTATAGCCATCCAGATCCATCTCGGGTGGGTATTCATCTACCAGCACGACATTATCGACACGCTCGTCGCCGACGTTCTCAATCGTCGTCCACAACGAGGCGCGGCGTGTGTTTGCGCCCCAGTCATCCCAGCCGCCGCCGTGGCTCACCCGCAGGTTAGGGCCGTGCGGGTAGACCATCTCTGTGTAGCTGGCCTGGTTGTCATCCAGACTGTCCTCGCCGGGGAGGCGGGTGATGTTCAGCGTGTTGGTCAGCGCCGTACCGGGGATGGCATCCGCGTCGATCTGCAAGGCTGCCTCGAAATTGCCTGAGATGCCCGGCTCGATCGTGCCCACCACCCAGCGGATGGTGCGTTCGTCCACGATCGTAGGCGTGATGATGCCCAGGTCGCGCCAAAAATAATCGAACTGCTTGAGATACAGCAGTGTGGTGGATACCGGCAAGGTATCGGTCAAGACCACGTTGTGCACCGTCTGGTTGCCGTTGTTAGAGTATGACATGTGGAAGCGGAACGTTCCACCTGGTGCCAGCGAGCCGCCAGCCCACCACTTGTTCACATTGAGATTGGTGTGGGCGCCGCCGGCGGTCACCCAACTGGTGACGCTGTCATCGCCGGTGGTCGTGTCGCTGTCTGCCTGGATGGTGACGGTGTTTGAAATTGCCGCACCGGTTTGCACGGTCGGAAGCAAGCTCAGGTTCCAGGCGATGGAGGTGCAGAAATTGTTGCGCATAACTTCGCGCTCCAGCACCACTTCTCTGCCAACCTGCGAGACCAGCCGCCAGTCTGTGTCCTGGGGATCGAAGCTGTTCAGCGTGGCCGAGACCGGCAGGGTATCGGTCAGCGTGAGCAGATCGCTGGAGGTAGAGCCGTTGTTGCACACCACAGTTTGCCAGATGAAGGTCTCGCCGGGATACGGATCGTTCGTCCAGGGACCTTTACTCACGGAGAGTCGGGTGTCGTTGGCGTTTACAGTCGCTGACCAGGCGCTGATCTTCTCGGAAGGGTCGCCGGCATCATAGGGCGAGGCGGTGCTGATCTGAGCCGTGTTGTAGATCGTGGTGCCCTGCGTAGCGCTGACTTCGGCGAAGATCGTGAACCTGCGCGATTCGCCAGGTGCCAGATCGGGCATCTCGTAGCGCACGAACTCGTCGCCGCCCGGGGTGACGCCGGTGGTGCGGCCCAAGTATCCGGCATTCACATCGCCAACGAAGCTCATGCCTTGCAGCGTATCGGTGATCACAGGAGACAGTGCTACGCTGTCGCCGTCGTTGCGATAATCGACGTAGAACTGCATCCCGCCGCCCTCGCCGGGGTTGCTGTCGGTTGATTTGGTGATGCGCAGGTATGGAGCAGACTCGTGGAAGGCTGCCATGACGGTGTTGCCATCCGGCTCGTAGTACTCCACGCCGATCTCTTGCCCGGGGAGCACATCCCATTCGGTGGCAGGATCCCAGGCGCATGCATACGGGTCAGCGCCATCCGGCGTGAGCCAGCCGCTGCGGGTCGGGCCGCCGGCTGGCGCACCCCAGGTGTGGCAGAAGTACTGCACGCGCTGCCCGATCCAGGGGACGTTGATCGTGCCATCGATGCGATCCTGGGATGCATTTACCACGCCCTGGATATCGCCGATCTGCAAGCTGTACAGGTCGCCGTCGTCGGTGAGCACCTTGACGAAATCGCCTGCCTGGAAGTCGGGGCGAGCGGGCAGCCACTGCCAGTCGATGCTGTTGTCCTCCCAGCCTTGGTCACCGCCCCAACTGGTGACGAAGCGGGTGTTGATCTGGGCGTGGGCTTTCTCGGTGATGCCGTCGGACTGCGTGACGGTGATCCACACGGTATGCCCGGCTTCCCAGTGCCCGTTGACCCACTCGTGGGAGTAGTTCACGTTGATCTGCGGATACTGCGTGTACCAGCGACGGTGGAAGCGCACGGTGGCGCCATCCACGAAGGTGTCATAGCGCATCTCGCCGCTGCCGTTCTTTTGGATGTCCAGGAAGCTGGCGCTGAAGGTGCCATCCGGGTTGGAGAGCAAGCGGTGCTCAGATGCTCCGCCGTAGGTGTATAGGATCATCTCCGCGCTGCTGGCGCCGGACTGTCCAGAGACAGTGTTGGCGTCGCCATCCCCCCGGGCATAGAAGGGAGCGGGCACGTTCAGAATCAGCGCATCGCCGCCGTAGCTGGTGGTGATTGTGATGCGGTCGCCGGGCAGGATCGCTCCGATAGCGCCGGTGTTCCAGCAGCCGCCGCAGTTCGGATCGGCATAAGCCGATCCTGAGCCATGCGGCGTGAGCACATTAATCGTGGTGCCCGCCGGGGCATTGCCCCACAGCGAGGCGTAGTCATCTGCCACCCACACCTCGACCGAGTCGATCTCGGCGCGCCAGACCACATCCTGGTAGACGTTGTCCGCCAGGTTGGTGTCGTCGGGGTGCGGCGTGATGGAAACCGTGTTGGTGTAGCCCAGCGGGCGGGTATCGGGACCATCCAGGCGCACGTTGTACTGCAGCCAGCCCGAATCGCCGGGGTAGATCTCGCTGAACTGCCAGCGCAATTGCGTGGGTTGGAAGTCGGTGCTCACCAGCCTGCTGCCGTCGAAGCCCATAGCGTCCCAGCCGTTGTGCACCGTATTGGCCGGCAGCACATCCGTGATCCACACATTCTGCACAGGCTGGTCGCCCAGGTTATTGAACTGGATCTGGTAGGCGTAGCCGGAGACGTCGTTCCAGGTGCGCCACTTGTACACGCGCAGGTTGGGGCCGTGCGCCTGAACCACTTCAACCGAGGAATCCTGGTTGTCGAGCAGGTTATCCTCGCCTGGCAGGCGGGTGATCTCAGCCGTGTTGACCAGTGGCGCCCCAGGTGTGGCGCTGGCGTCCAGGCCAAGCTCGACCCGGAAGTTGCCCCAGATGCCATTTTGCAGGTCGCCCAAAGGCCAGCTCACCTGGCGCCCTACCTGGGTGTAGTTGGTCACCAAGCCTGTATCGTTGTTGTTGTAATCATAGCCGCGGATCGCACGCAGGGTTGTATTTTCCGGCAGCGTATCGGTGATAAAAACATTGGAGGCGTAGGTATTGCCGTTATTGCCGTAGTTCAGGTTGTACGCAAACACGCCGCCCGGGGTGAGCTGCCCGTCAGACAGGTCTTTACCGAGGTACAGGTTGCTGTGCGGCTGCCCGATGTTGATCCAGCTCTCGGTTGTGTTATCGTTGGGATCCAGGTCGTTGGCGATATGCATGGCAGCAAGGTTGCGGATGCTACTGCCATAGTCCACGCTGGTATCCACAGAAAAGTTGAGGTAGATCTGCGAGCACTGCCCGTTGTTCAGACTGGGCAGTGTGAGCGCCAACTGGCTGGCGTCCTGGAGCTTGAGCTGCCAGCCGGGCGTGTTCGCCCACCAGCCGTTCAGCGTCATGGAAACCGGCAGGGTGTCGGTCAAGGTTAACTCAGAGCTGCTGGTGCCGCCGTGGTTGCAGGGCTGCACCACCCAGATCAAGTCGCCGCCGGGGATGGGATCGCCTGTCCAGGGCCACTTGGCCAGGTTGGCGCTGGTGGTATTGGTCTGCACCTCCCCATTCCAGGCGTGGATCTTTTCGCCGGGATCGCCGGCGTCGAAAGGCGCGCTAGTAGCGATCTGCACCGTGCTATTGATAAAGCTCAATGCCGGCGCATCCACTTCGACAAAGACATCGAAGAAAGACCACGGACCAGGCGGCAGGCTGCCAAGCTCCCAGCGCACAAACGGGTCGCCGCCGGGGGTTGTGCCGGTGGTGTGCGGGAGCCCAGAAGTATCGGACAGGTAGCTCATGCCCTGCAGCGTCTGGGTGATGACAGTATCAGAAGCGGTGAGCCCGCCCTGGTTGACATAGTTCACCCGGAAGGAGAGATTGCCGCCCTCGCCGGGGGTGCCGTTGGGACCGTGGTTGATCGCCAGGTAGGGAGCCGGCTCTGAAAAGGCTGCAAAGACGGTGTTGTCGTCCGGCTGCACGTACTCCACGCCGATCTCCTGGGTGGGCAGGATATCCCACTCGCTAGCCGGGTCCCAGGCGCAGGCATACGCATCCACGCCGTCCAGGGTGACCACATCCCATTTTTGGGGCGCATTATTGTTCGAGCCCCAGGTGTGGCAAGTGAGCAGCACCGGCGGCGTGATCCACGAGGCCAGCGCAGTACCGTCGATGCGGTCATCGGCTGCGGAAACCACGCCCTGGATATCGCCCAACTGCATCACGGTTTCTGGCCCGTTGTCGATGCGCACCTTCACCCAATCTCCCGCCTGGATATCGGGATGGGAAGGAACCCAGTCGCTGCTTTGCGGCTCGAAACCGGGTTCGCCGCCCCACCAGGGAATGTTATACGTAGGCACGCTGGCGGTAGCTTTGGGGGTCACGCCGTCGCTCTCGGTAACCGTGATCCAGGCGGTGTGCCCGACCGCGTAGCGTCCCTGCACCCACTCGTGCGAGATATTGGCAGAGACTTGCGGCTGCGGGCCGTAGAAGCGCCGCCCCAGGGTGACCGGCACGTTATCGATGGTCGGGTAATAGTACAGCTCGCCGCGGGCGTTCTCGGGCAGCTCAGGGAAGCCCAGTAAGAACTGCCCACCGGAGGTCGTGCGCAGGTCGGTCCAGTAATAACGGTTGAGGTTGATATGCAGGCTCTCGCCAGCGGTAGAACCGATCTGTCCGCTGATGGTGCCTGCGCCGATATCGACAAAGACGTCGAAAAAGCTGGGGATATCGATCACCAGCGGGTCGATGCCCGCGCCGGCGGTCAGCGTGATGCGCTCGCCGGGCAGGATCGCACCGGGTTCGTTGATGCCCCAGCAGCCGTCGCAGTTGGGGTCGGCATAGGTCGTGAAATCGCCGGAGGCCGTCTCCAGGAGAACGTTGTAGCCGGGCACAGCATTGCCCCAAACATTCACCCAGGATTGGTCGACCCACAATTGAACGTCGTGAAGTTCGGCCCGGTAAGTCTCGAATTGGGCGCTGTTATCCGCCGGGGTCGGATCGCCGGGCGGCGTGCTGATCTGCGCCTGGTTGGTGTAGGTGCGCGGGCGGTCATTGGGATCGTCCAGGCGCGCCTCGAACTGGATATTGCCCGAATCGCCCGGGTACAGCTCGGAGAACTGCCAGCGCAGCAGGTTGGCGGTCTGGGTCTGGCTGATCAGGCGCCCCCAATCGAAGCTCAGGTTGTACCAGCCTTCATAGACGGTGCCGGCGGGCAGCGTGTCGGTGATCCAGGCGTTGTTGATCACCTGGCTGCCCAGGTTGTAGAAGCGCAGCTCGTAATACAGGCGCTCCCTGTCATTGTCGCCGCGCGGCATAGACTTGGCGATGTATAGGTTAGGGCCGGGGCTGTTCACCGTCCAGGTGTGGCAGCGGGCGTTATCTCCCGGGTTGCTGTCGAGCTGGGCGGGTGCGACGACTGCGCAGGTCTCGAGCGCTGTACCGGAAGACAACCCGCCGTCGATACGCGTGCGGTAGCTGAGGTTGAAGCTGCGGTTGACGCCCAGGTAGGCGTTTTGCCACACCACCTGTGTGCCGGAAACCAGCACGGGCTCAAGGTTGAAGCTATTATTTTCTTCGTTCACCCAGGACGAGCCAGCCTCGTAGCTCAACCCGGTAGGCAGCGTGACGGTGATGCGGGCGAGGGTGGAATTGTTGCCGGCATTGTACGGTCCCGTCCAATAGTCGACATAGCCTCCGGGCACCAGTGAGCCGGCGCTGTCCAGGTAATCAAGGCGCAGGTCGTAGCGCGGCAGGCGCGCCCGCGCCCATTCGCTGGTTGCGTTGTCCCAGGGGTAATCGTCGTTGGGTGTGACGGCGATGGCGTCATTCTTAAGCGCCGAGAGCAGCTCCACACCGGGGTCCAGCAGCACGGTCAGGCGCAATCGCCCGCCCATATTGCCGGGGATGCCCGCCGGGGCGCGGAAGACCACTTCGCCGCTGCTGTTGGAAACCAGCTCCCACAGCCCATCCCAACCCCATTCTTCCCTCCAGCTCACCAGCGTTACGCCGGCAGGTAGGGTGTCGGTCAGCCACAGCGGCGCCGACGGGCTGCTGCCGTTGCTGCCATACTCGATGATGTAGTCAAACATCTCGCCCGGGGTAGGATCGGATGGCTGGGGATATTTGCGCAGCCAGACGCCGGCGTCGCCGTTCTCGACCGTGGCGCCGCTGGTGCAGGCGGTGTCGTTGCCGGGATCGAAATTGCCGAGGCTGGTCGTGTAAATGGCAACGCAGTTATCACTGAGCTGGCTGCCGGGGGTCAGGCCGGGATCGACGCTGACCGCCACGAAGAATTCCCCCCAGCTCCAGGCGGGCAGTGTGCCCAGGGTGATGGTGATGCGGCTGCCATCCACCACCGCCGGAAATCCGCCGCTGTGCGCATAGTAGGCGGTACCGGGCGGCAGCACGTCCACCAGGGTGACGTTCTCTGCCGCGCCGTTGCCGTCGTTGTGGTAGCGGATCTGGTACAGGTAAGTCCCACCGGGTTCAGCGTTGCCGGGCGTGTTCCATTTTTCCATCGAGAGTGCAGGCGCCAGCAGCCAGTAGTCGTACGTGGTGCCGTGACCGCCTGGCAGCGGGTGGTTGACGTTAAAATAATCGCCTGGCTGGATATCCCAACCGATAGAACCGAAGTTCGCGCTGTAGCTGCCGCCGCTGTCTACCGGGATGTCATTGGCATCCGTCCAACCGCCGCGACCGTCGTCTACATGAATATACAAAAATGTATCTGCTGGGGCGGTGCCGGTGAGCAGGTTGGTGTCTATGTCGGCGGCGGCCGTGAGAGCGGATACCTCTATGGATGCTTTGTAGCCGCTGCCAAAGTCAGCCGTGACTGTGTTTCCGGGGGCAATCGTTCCCGGATCGAGCTGTACCCAGTAGTCGTACGGATTGCACCAGTCACACGCGCCGCCGCTGGTCTCCACGACTGCGATGTCGCCGCTGACCGGGTGCGTGACGGTGATGCGGATGGTGTTGCCGGGGATGGCGCCCCAGCCGCTCACGCTGCTGCCGCCGTCCATGCCATAATTGGCATTGACGACCGGCCAATTGTAATTTTCGCAAACCTGGCTTCCGGATGGGTACATATAGCACAGCATACCCCCATCCCCCCACTGCACGTCGCCGCTGCCGTAGAAATCCTGAAGCTGGTCGGCGCGCACGGTGAACTCGCCGCTGGCGGAAGTGGGTGCGAAGCCGCTGCCGTGGTTTGCCAGCTCCAGATAGACCAGGGAATTGGCAGGCGCATAACCGTTGATCGTATCGAGCTGATCATCTACGGAGACCGCCATATCAGGGATGACGAAGGTCTGGTCATAGCCGGCTGCTGAACGCACCTGCAGGCTGTCGCCCGTCTCGATCTGCTGCCCGGTTTCACCGAAATTGTTCCAGTTGACGCCGTCCAGCGGGAAATTACTGGTGCCGTAGACCTCGGCTTTAAAATCGCCCAGGCTGCTGCGCAGCGTGACCGTGTAAGCCGTTCCCGGTGGGCTGAGCTGCTCAACAATGGTATTGTACTGGTGCCAGATGCGCACGTGGTCGGTTTCCAGATAGTACTGCTCGCCGTTCTCATCCGCCTTACGGTGAATGACGTTCAGGCTGGAGGCGTCGCGCAGGTCAAAACCGGGGGTGGCCGCTGCGTATGCGGCGCCGTCGCCGGTGGTCCAGGTGGCATAGTACCCGCCGACCGGGTAAAAGCCTGCCGCGCTGCCGTT
Source organism: Anaerolineales bacterium (assembly GCA_041736465.1). Classification (GTDB taxonomy): domain Bacteria; phylum Chloroflexota; class Anaerolineae; order Anaerolineales; family UBA4823; genus JAJUJL01. Next base: position 21,295 of record JBGSTO010000451.1, read on the forward strand.
AAATGCCCACTGCTGCCCATCAATATCGATGCGGTCGGATGGCGCTGTGTACGTGCCATAGAATTGATCGTTGAGCACATCAAAGCCGGCGCCCAGGCCTCGCATATGGATGGCTGTATTCCACGGGCTGCCCTGCAGTGTCACGGTGACGTATGTATCGGGGAGTAAATTGATGCCTTCCTCACCGAGGTTGAAGTAGAAGCTGCCGAAATTCTCGGTCAGGCGCGTCGCGGTCTGAATGCTGCCCGAATAACTGACGGTGGCGGTGACCACATACCCGGCGCCTGCCGGGCCGGGAGGCGTCTCGGCATGACCGTACACCTCATCCAATCTCGGATTCACAACCATCCCCGGCGCGAAAGCGCGCACGTTCAACTCATCGCCCTCGGCGTCTTCCAGGAAGACCGAAGCGGTGTTGTCTGGCATGATATTGACCAGGCTGCTGAAATCCAATGTGTAAGCGCCGCTGCCATCTGCAGCGCCCGCCACCTGGAAGGTTTTGTAGCCATCCACGGTCAGACCGCTGCTCAGCTCGGCGCGCACGGCAGAGCCGGGAGGGGCGTAGCCCGTGACGGTATCGGTTGCGGCGTCGATTGCCACGCTCAATGGCTGGATGACCAGGTCGCTGGTGCCGCCAGAGTCGTATTCCACCACGACCACATCGGTGGGGAGTATCTCCGTGCCCAATTGGATCAGGTAGAAGTTGCCTGCACCGGCGTTGGCGATGGCGCTATCTTTGACGGTGGTCATGTCGGATAAGTACACCGTGATGGTGACCAGCTCGCCGGGACCGGCGGTGCCAAAGACCCAGTTCCACGGCGAGGGGCGCGCCATGAGACCCGGCTGGGCGTACATGTGGGAGTGCACCTGCACACCGTTGGAGGTGTAGGCTGCTGCGCCGCCATCCCAGATGGAAAAGTCCCACACGCTGCCCATATCAACGCTGAAGTTGCCGCTGGCGTCGGTGGTCGTTCCCGTGCTGTAGGCGGTGGTGGATGGCTCCAGGGCGGGGGCGTACAGGGTGATGTCGGTGGGCGTGGATACCCCACTGAGCACGCCGCTGACCGTTTCAGCATGGGCATCGATAACAGCGTGGATATCTTGCAGGGTTAGGCTGCCTGCCAGCACACCGTCGTGGTAGATTGCCAGATCGTCGCCGATTCCCAGACCCGCTCGATTCCCGTTGGCATTATACAGCGTCGTCCAGAAAAAGCCGTTCGCATCCGCCAGGGCAGCGCCCATCTGCACGCCGTCCACCGTGACGGTGATGGTCTCGTAGGCGCCCAACATGCCCCACACGCGCTGGGTATCCAGGCATACTGCCAGGTCGACGCCGGTGGGCAGAGGAGCGTCCAGGGCCTGCATGCCGCTGTCGAAAGCCTTGAAGCCCGCCGCT
>JBGSTO010000463.1:0-1812 GCA_041736465.1 Anaerolineales bacterium
CGCCCGAACCGACTGCCGTCCCAACCACGGCTGTCCCTCCGGTCGAAGCACCCACCGGCACCCCCGACCCGCTGGCAGCCTGCCCGCAGCCCGTCGACGGCACCAGCCTCTACCTCAGCCGCCAGGGTGGTTTCTGCTTCCTATCGCCCACCGGCTTCACCCTGGATGAAGAACCGGACGCCGAGGGCGTGACCGTGCGCATGTACGGACCGCCGCGCGGCGAAGGCTTCGAGCGCCCCAGCGCCAACCTGACCGTCAAGCTCAACGGCCCGGATGAAGGCATGGATGCTGAAAGTTACGCCATCCGCTGGATCGAGCTGAATTATTTCGGCCAGCCTTTGCCTGCCATCCAGCCGCTCGATCTGAACGGCGTCCTGGCGGCACAGGCGGGTGAGCTGCCTGGCTTCCTGAACCAAAGGGGCGCATTCCTGACCGCCAACGGCTACCGCTACAGCCTCATGCTTTCACCCGACACCACCGGTATGCAATTGGGCGACGAGCTGACCACGGACGCGGAAACTTTGTGGGATACCGTCACCTCTTCCATCGCATTCTTCCCCCCGGATGCGCCGCCGAACTACATCAGCGCAGAACAGGTATGCCCGCAGGCTGGCGCAGACACGCTGCCTTTCGTCTCTTACGTAAACGGCTTCTGTACGCTCTACCCGAATGATTTCACCGCCGTCGCTGATTTCGCAGGGCGCTTCGAGGGCGGGCCTGTGCTGGGCAATCTTGGAGGCTTCGAAAACGTGATCACCAGCCTGACGATCGCCAATGCCGGTCCGGCGAACGTCGACCAGGCGCGCGACCTGGCGGCGCCGGCTGTGGACGAAGGCATCATCACCTGGGATGATGTGCAGGAACTGTCGATTAGCGGCTACCCGGCGGTGGTGTATCACATCGACCGCGAACCGTGGGTGCACCGCATCGGCTTGATCCTGGTGGGTGAGCGCTATTATTCGCTGGTTGCCCAGCCGGTAGAGCCCGAACTGTGGCCCGACGGCATTCCTTATCTGGATAAGCTGTGGAACACCGCCACCGGATCGATCCAGTTTTTCACACCGTGGGAATGATCAGGGAGCCTGGTGAGTTATGAACATTGAAGTTCGCCGACTCGTCCCCGGCGACGAGGCCGCTTTAGAAGCCTTCCTCAAACCGCACCTGGCATTCTCCATGCTCTTGCTGGGCAACCTGCGCAGGAGCGGTCTGGAGAATGCCGCACGCCCCTATCATGGGCTGTACGTGGCTGCAATCGAAGATGGTGAAATTGCCGGTGTGGTGGCGCATTACTGGAACGGAAACCTGGTGCTGCAGGCGCCGCGCCATACCGCCGAGCTGGCTCAAGCAGCGCTGCAAGCCAGCGGGAGCGCGTTCATGGGCATGCTCGGCCCTGATGAGCAGGCGCGCGAAGTGCGCCGGGTGCTGCCTATGCCCGTAGAGCAGGTGCAGCTCGACTCGCGCGAGTATCTTTACAACCTGCCGCTGTCCGATCTGCGCCTGCCGGAGCTGCTCGCCTCCGGCGGAGCGCATACCCGCAAAGCGACAGCAGTTGACCTGGAGCCGCTGGCAGAGTGGCGCATGGCATACAACCACGAAGCTGTGGGCGATGAAGATACGCCCGAAAACCGCCAGGGCTCTCGCCGCCAGGTGGAGCGCACGATCGCCGATGAGCGCTTGTGGGTGCTGGAAATCGATGGCAGGCTGTCCGCCATGACTGGATTCAACGCCGATATCGGTGAAGCGGTGCAGGTGGGCGGCGTGTACACGCCGCCTGAGCTGCGCGGGCGCGGCTATGCCCGCGCCGTTGTCGCC
>JBGSTO010000233.1:0-3666 GCA_041736465.1 Anaerolineales bacterium
AACCTGAGAGAGCTTCGGAAATTGCTCCCTTAGCTTCTTTTTCTCGTTCTATCCGGCACGCCCTAGACTCTATACTCGCCGTTTTTAGACCTTCTCGCTTATTGTTCGGTTTTTAAAGTGCTGTTTTTTCAGGGGAGCCACGGAGATCAATATCGGGTAGGGGCGAGTCTTCGTGATGGCAAGTGAGGTAGCCTGGTAGGTTAAGACCCGCCCGGTTTCCCTATGAAAGGCCGTTATACCTAATGTGCGATTTTCAATCTTGATCTATATTTAAATAAATCGAATCTACACTTCTCAGGAGGGTTATTTATGAAAGCCACTCATCGCATACGCATAATATGGATCACCTTCTTATTTTGCATTTTCCTGTCGGGTTGGCCCACCCTGCGTGGCGAGGCCGAGGCGCCCGAGCCGCCCCGCCGCTGGTACGACCATACCCCGCCCCAGCCCCCGGCTGCCGTCCCATCTCAACCGGCGGAAGCGCTGCCGCCTGAACCTGATACGCCGTCCAGCCCGGAGGCGCAGCCAGAACAGTTCGTGGTGGAAGGTTATTACAACGGATCGTGGGACATTTTCCGCAACGATGGGCTGAGGCTGACCGATTACAGCACGAACGAATTCGAAGCGCGCTACAACCGCGGGCGCACGCGCATTGCGTTTACCTCAAACAAGAGTGGCAATTACGATATCTGGGTGATGAGCCACGATGGCAGCGGGAAAACGCGCCTGACCACCAGCGGCGGCAGCGATTGGTACGCAGCCTGGTCGCCGGATGGCAGCCGCATCGCTTTCGAGTCGAACCGCGACGGGCAGTACGAGGTGTACGTGATGAACGCCGACGGCTCCGGGCAAACTCGCCTGACATTTGACCCGGATTTTGACGGTATGCCGAGCTGGTCGCCGGACGGCAGCCAGATTGTGTTTATCTCCCGCCGCACGGGCGGCTACCGCATCTACGCCATGAACGCCGACGGCAGCAACCAGAAAATTTTGAACACTCAGGCATACTCTGCCTACCCGGTCTGGTCGCCGGATAAGGGTCAGATCGCCTTTGCCTGCGATGCCGACGCTGATGGCTTTCTCGAGCTGTGGTTGATGAACGCCGACGGCAGCAACGCCCGGATGATCTATCAAGATCCAAATTTCTACGACCGGGATTTTTACCCGATCTCCTGGTCGGGAGACCAGACCGCGTTGACCTTGACCAACATTGTGTGGGAGTACAACGCTGAATGGGAGCCTTCCTATTCTTTCCTGGTTTACTACGATGTGCTGAAAGGAATAATTAGCAGCCTGCCACACCAGACGCCGCTAACGATCTACCATTTCCCACTCAACCCTCATACCGCCGCCGGAGACGTGACGCCGCCGGTCTCCAGCGTACAGCCGCTGGCGCTCAACAGCCCAGGACCATTTAGCGTGCACTGGTCGGGCACAGACAACCTGAGTGTGAGCTACTACGATGTACAGGTGCGCGAGAACGGCGGCGAGTGGCAGGACTGGCAGGTGCGCACGCCGGAGATTTCGGCGCAGTACCCTGGCCTGGGCGGGCGGGTGTACGAGTTTCGCAGCCGGGCCTGGGACACGGAATTCAACACCGAGGCTTACCCCCTGCTTGCGGACACCCGTACGGTGGTGGAAAACGAGCCACCGCTGGCGAAACTGGAACCGGCGCCAGCGTTTCACCACCTGAGCGGTCTGTTCTTCTGGTATCTTCAGGAAATCGGGGGTTCGTTGGGGCCGTACTACCAGCTGCAGTCTCGCTATATCGGCTTGCAAGATTGGACCGACTGGCAGGGGTACAATACCGGCGCAGCAGGCGCGATCATCACCGGCGAACCAGGGCTGCCGCTGGAAATTCGTCTGCAAGGCCTCGACTCGGCGGGCAACTACAGCCCCTGGCAGCAGAGTGAACCGTTTTCGCTGTACACCTGGGGTGTGCAAGCGGAAGTGCGCGACCACGGCGGTGGACCGGTGAGCGGCGCATTGGGAAGCTTCTCAGCGCTGCCTTTCTATAACGCACCAACCGAGGCGGACGGCGCCCTGCAGGCTTACGGCAGCGAACCCGTTCAGGTGGTCACCGCCACGCTCGGTAAAACTGGCTATGGAGCCCTGCCACCCATCCGCCTGAGCGGGCTGGACCCGGGCCGCACGCTGGTGGCGCTGCCGCCGGAGGTGGATCTGGTGGTTGACGGCGGGTTTGAATCTGGCAGCCTGTCCGGCGGGGAGTTGCAGACCAGCCCGAGCGGCGCAGCACTGGAAGAGCTCCTGTCTCATTCGGGAGAATACGCTTTCTTGCTCGGCGCGCGGCAGAGTGGATTGGGTATTGTCTGGTCGCGCACCGGCAAGCAGCCAAGCATGGCAATGTCGCCCGACGGGACACAATATCTGGTCTATGCCTTATCTCCGGATACGTGGAGCCCAGCCACAGTGTACTTCACTTCTCGGCAGCCTGGAGGTTCCTGGAGTCCCGGACTCGCCCTCGGTGAGCCCGGCGAGCTCGGTCCGAACCCAAGAGTTTATTACAACCCGGTGGACAACGCGGTCCACGTTTTGTTCATACAGGGGCAGGGTTTGTATATTCGAACCCTGGATAACAGCGGGAGCTGGAGCCCGCTGCTGCTTCAAAACTTCTGCGAGTATTACTCCGTTTTGGGCTATCATGCCCTGATTGACCGGAGCGGAAAGCTGCATGTCACCGCAGGGTGCCATGGCGGGTCAATCCCCTACAGTAATTACACAATCTCTGGAGGGTAGGAGCCGGTTGAGATTGTGCCGGACAGCTTCGACCAGAACGTGGTCCAGATCATCGTCGGCAACGACGGCACCCTGCACCTGATGGGCGGCGTATTTTCTGGCCTGTTTTACTGGCAGCGATCACCGATTGGCGGGTGGGTGATCGCAAGGGAGCAGGTGAACATTTCCGGGACGGACGGTTTTAACGCCGGGATGACGCTGGACAGTTTGGGCGACCTGCATGCAGTGTGGAACAGCTACATCAATGAACGCGCCGATGTCTATTATCGTCGCAGGGATGCCAGCACCGGCTGGGATGCACAGATCGAACTTTTATCAGCGAGTTCGGCACCCAATTCCAAGCCTAGCCTGGCAGGTGCGCGGGATGGCACGCTGCACACTCTTTGGGTGACGAACATCAACGATAGCAATATCGGCGAGCTGGTCTATTTGCGCCGCCGCCCCGGCGAAACCTGGAGCGCCCCGCTTCTCCTGGCGAATAACGTGCCGGCTTACGGCGTGACGAAGCTCTGGATCGATGATTTTAATCGGGTGCATGCTGCCTGGTCTGGGGTTCAGGTATTCTACATGACCGGAAGCATGGAGGAAGGCTGGAGCCCGGTGCAGACCCTTGGTACAACAAACTATTCCAGCAGCCTGATGCAAGCCGGCACACCGGGTGGCACAGAGTACCTGGTGTGGAGCGACGAAGGGTACTTTCAGCTTGCCAGCCCCACGCCGGTGGAGACCGGGGCTGCCTGGCTATCACAAGCGATCACGCTGCCGGTCGGCATGGACCAGCCGGTTCTCTCGTTTCTCTACCGCCAGGAAAACGTCGGCGCGGCCGCGGCGACGTTCGAAGCGCTTGTGGATGACGGCAGCGGGCCGCAGGTGGCCTGGTCGGCTGGTGTGCAGCGCGCCGAGTGGCAG
>JBGSTO010000478.1:0-2091 GCA_041736465.1 Anaerolineales bacterium
CGATATTGTTGATCAGCCCCACCAGATACAAAGGCTTGCCGTTCGAGCCGCACACCATGCTCATCGACACCTGCGCCCAGAAGACCCTGCCGCTGCTGTGCACGTAGCGCCGCTCTGAAATGTAGTGGTCGATTTCACCGGACAGCATCTGGTTGAACAATTGGGTAGAAACGACGTAATCTTCCGGGTAGGTAGCCATAGCAGGAGTTTGACCGATCAGCTCCTGCTCCGGCAACCCGAGCATCTCGCACATCGCCGGGTTAGCCGCAAGGATCTTTCGATCGAGGGTCATCAACCCCATACCCACGGCTGAATTGACGAACAGCGCCTTGAAACGCGCTTCCGATTGGCGCAGCTCCTCGATAGCGCGTTTGCGCTCGTCGATATCCTCGGCAATCACAACCAGGTAGTGCACCTTACCAGCCTCATCCCGCACTGCCGAGATGCTCTGTTTCATCCAATGGATGCGACCGTCTTTGTGCACGTAGCGTTTTTCTACCTGATAATGATCGCGCTTGCCGCTCAACACTTCAGAAAATTCCTGCCTGCCGACATCCCGGTCTTCCTCATAGGTAATGCTCTGACCTCCCAGCTCGCGCAGCTCACGCTCGCTGCGCCCGGAAAGCTCCTGCAGAACCGGGTTGACGGCGAGCACTCGCCCGTCAGGTGCAATCAGGCTGATGCCGATGGCAGCATTTTCAAAGATCGCCCGGAAGCTGGCCTCGGATTCCTGCAGCTTCGCCAGGGCTTTTTTCTCTTCATCGATGTCCTCGATCATTCCGACCAGGTACAAGGGCTGACCGTCAGCGCTGCGCACCAGCGCAAGGACGACCTGCACCCAGAAGACCTCCCCATTCTTGCGCACATATCGCTTCTCGGTGCTGTAGGAAACGCGCTTGCCTTCCAGCATCTCGGCAAACAGGTCCCTGCCCACATCACTATCCTCTGGATAAACATTTTGGCTGTCGTTGCGCTGCAGGAGCTCCTCTTCGGTATAGCCCGACATCTTGCACACCGCAGCGTTGACCGCCAAAATCCGCCCATCCAGGGAGATCAATCCCATGCCAATGCCTGAATTCTCGAACGCAGCCCGGAAGCGCGCTTCCGACTGCCTGAGATCCAGCTCCCGCTGCTGCAGTGCATCCGCCATGCGGTCGAACGATTGCGCCAGCACAGACAGCTCACCCAGGCCCTTCAATTTCGCCACGCGCGCGCTCAAATCTCCCGCCTGGACGCGCTCGACCACCTCCATCAGATTCTTCAAAGGCTGCAGGAACAGGGTCGTGCTTCCCCACCAGGCGATTCCGAGCACGGCGATAAACATAACCCCAAGCAGCAGCAGCTTCCAGTACAGGTTCTGGTATGCCTGTCCGTACAGCTCTTCCACCGGATATCCCAGGTGCAGGTAGGCAGCCACAACATCGCCTGACCCAAGTAGAACAAAGGTATTCAAACGGGTAATGCCATCGAAATCGGGACTCTCTACAGAATAAGCCCCTGCCTGGACAGCTCGCATCACTTCCGGGGCTGCTGAAAGAATTCCACTGAGAGAGACTTCTTCCCCGCTGAGGTTGCGCCACAACACATCTCCGTTGGGGGCGATCAGGGTGATCGCACTGCCGGAGGGCAAGAAGATTTCGTTTTTCCAGTCAACAAGCCACTGGATTCCGAATGTGGCAACGATGACGGTAGGGATGCTGCCACCGGAAGTGAGCACCGGGTATGAAACACTCAACAGCGGCGCAGCCTCCAGCTCACCAGCCGCATAGATACCCAGCGCCATATCCCGAGTTTTCTGCGCAGACTGGACATCTACCAACCCAGAGACATTTGCATCTGCGCTCACCGGGTTGGTAGAGCAGTACACGCTTCCATCCGCATGCGCTAAAGCAATATTGGTCGCTTCAGGTGTCAGGCGCGCCAGGGCTAGGCGAAGCTCCGGGTAGATCACCGCACAGCCGTAGGAACCGCGCAGTTCTCCAGCGTGCGCTAAATCAGTCAAAACCCCGCGCGTCTCGACCAGCAGTGCATTGAAATCGATTTGCGCATGCTCTACAGCCTGAGCACTGGCAAGTTTACGCTCGTTTAGAG
>JBGSTO010000524.1:0-14957 GCA_041736465.1 Anaerolineales bacterium
CTGTAGGGCAGGAACCCACCCGAGAATTAGCGCCAGCAGGCTCATCGTCAGGCGCAAGCCCAATGCCAGTCCGATGGCAATCACATACCACCTGAATCCAGCCCGCCACTGAAATGCTTTGCGCAGCAGTGCAGCAACGCCTCTTCCTCCGCCGGTCAGTGCGGTAAAGAGGATTGCCAGGAGCGCAGGGAGGATTGCAATCAGCAAGGGAACGATCTCCGCTGGGAGGGATAAATAGTAGGGAATCGCAAGACTGATCAACGGCACCAGGGTCAGGAACAGGGGTATGGAAAATCGTTCCATGTAGGATGGGGTAGCGGTCATTGTGCGTGGCCCACTACGTGCGACCAGCTTTATAAATCTTACCCGATATAAACTTACTGCAATGACGGCTCTGTTTTTTGAACACCGCTTAACGCAATCGACCTGTCTCGTTCGATGCCGAGCGCGGCGAGAAAGAACAGGAGCATTCCCAACGGCCCCAACATCGACGCATGCGAGACAAAAACGAACGATAGTCCCAGCATAACACACGACAGGAGCGGCTTCCCCGAACGCCATAGAGCATACCCACCCAGGGTAACAGTAGTCATCCAGGCGAGCCAGGCGGTAACAGACACCACCGAAGGCAGGTCGCCGACAACAGGATCGGTAAAGTTGCGATAAATGGCGTCACCAATTGCAGCTTGCTCATCGCGAGAGAGCTCCGCTGCCCCATGCACAAGCAGTCCGCTCACCGTGCCGATGATCGTCTCATAGATGATGTAGCTTACGGCGAAGACAAAGGCGCTGATGCGGCTGATGCTCGCTGCGGCGCTGTGCACGCCATCGAGCAGCAGGATTGCCGATAGAGCGAGCAGGGCAAGCGCCGCTGGGAAGAGCAGATGCACCGCAAGGAACGGCCTGGCGATGGGCGCCAGTAATTCATATAACGCCAGACCCCTGGGAAACGCCGAAGCGCTCATGTCTGCCCCCTCCGGAAGTGGGTGGAAGAGCAGCAGTGTTCCAGTCAGAACCGGCGTTCCCAACAGGATCAAGCGGCGCAGTTGAGGCTGGTCTCTTAACATTTTGCTATTCTCCCGCACGACTCCGAAAGAACAATGCCAGGATGGCTATCCCGAGCAGGGTTGCCAAGGTGACAACCAGGCCGCCTTCGATTCCAAATGCCCCGCCCGTGAACAAGGCAGGACCTTGTACAGCAAAGATATGCCAGCTGTTGGCTAAATCCTGCCCGCTGACTGCCAGCCCCACAACCGGACCGAGCAGGAAATTCCAGACGAAGTGGATGGCAACCGGCAGCCACAAATTGCCGGTAACCTGGTAGGCAAGGGCAAACAGAATACCCGAGCAAAATACATTAAATGCAGGCAGCCAGGCGCCGCGGAAGCCTGCCGCATGGTACAACATGAAAATCAGTGAGGAGATGAGTATCGCCCAGAAGGCGTTGGTCTGCGAGCGAATCGTTTGCAGGATATAGCTGCGGGCCAATACTTCCTGATTCACAGTATTCAAAATCATGGCGAGACCGGCGAGAGCCAGCGTGGCTGCGTCCAGAGCGCCTGAGGGCTGCAGCGTGACCGATCCGAGCAGCCACAAAATTGCCAGCGAGAATGCCAACCATAGCAGGCCAAAGCAGGTCCCCAGCAGAATGTCGCGCACGATATGGCCTGGCGCAAACCCAAGGCTCGCAAAAGAGCGCCGGTCAACAAAACGCGCCATCATCCACGCCGCGAGCAGGATCGTGAAGGCCCCGGTGAAGTCGAAATAGAGTCGAAGAAGGGGCGGCGATGATCCAGCCATATTCTCGATCCTGGGGGCGAGCAGCACCACGAAAGGCGCGTACAGGATCGCCCACAAGATGAAGAAGGCGGCCGATTTCCAGATGATGCTCCAGGTGGCACTTAACCACTTAAGCGAAGGAGAGACTGTGAGGGCACGCGTCATAGCATTATCCTTATTTGATCTGTCATCCTGAACGCAGCGAAGGATCTAATCATCCTGGCTACATCAACGTGGCGATGAAGATGTAGATGACTGTGTCGATTGTGATGTGGATAATCCACGACCAGCCCAGGCCGCGCGTATCCACCATCGCCTTGCCCAACAGCAAAGCCAGCAGGGAGACATACACCAGGGCGAATACGCCGGAGGGGATGCCGCCGTAATAGTGACCCAACCCAAACCACAGGGAAGTGAGCAAGATCGACTGCGTCGGCCCGACGACCGGCAGCAGGGTTGCCAGCGGAGCGGCGCGATATTCAACTTCCTCACCCAGGGCATTCAAGGCTGCGCTGAGCAGGATAATGGGGATCCAGGGAACCACGGCAGAGATATTCGATAACATCGCTGGACTCTGAGTTGACAGGAACATGAAAAACATGCCGCCGAGCAGCAGAGACATGACTGTTCCCAGCACGGGCCAGGTCAAGCGCCGCCGCCTGGTTGCTGCAGCCTGCCCTCCAACCGGCGCGCTCAGGTTTCCGAGTGTCAGAAACGCATCACGCCTTTTTACACCCATTAGAAAGAGCGCGGCTACCACGATCGAGGCCCTCAGCACGAGCAATACCCGGTGAGCCAGCACGGACACGATTTCGGGTTGGCCTGAGAGCATGTTCTGAACCAGCGCGGATTGGATAACCCAGGGGTTGACCACAAAATCCAACAGCATGATCAAGCCCATGATGATGAAGTACCCACGCAGCGGCCTCAGCGCCTGCCATGCGGTCGAGGCGGCAACCAGCAGAAGAGCCGCTCCGACCCAGGCAGGCGCGATCCAGGGAATGTCCGTTCCCAAAATATCCCGCGCGATCACCAACGGCAGGTTGCTGATTAACAAGGTGGACGCCCAGGCTGTAAGCACCAGCAGGGATCGGTTGTATGTTGGTGCGCTGGCAGCCTGGCGGCTTTCGACAGCGCGTTCGGATGTAATACCACTCATGAGGTTCTCCTTAATAAAACTGCGTGATTAACGTCGAGTTGAGGAATATCGCGGAGCAAGTACCACCCATACAGAGGGAGCGGAAGCAGCAACAGGCATAACAGCAGCCAGGCGGAGGGCGTTCCCACTGCTGCGTTGCTGGTAAGGTTCAGGTAACCGGCGAGGTTCAGCACTCCGTGAAAAAAAGCCGCCGGATAAATACTGCGCCCACGCAGCACCAGCGCCGCGAAGATAATCCCCAATAAGAACGCGACCAGCATGCGTGGGAGCACTACCGGCAGCGGTTCACCCAGGATATAGAAGAGGTGCATTCCTCCAAAAAACACGGCAGAAATCAAACCACTTTTGAGGTTGCCGCGACCGGCGCTACTCCAGGCACGTACCAGGCTGTGCATAACCAGCCCGCGGAAAGCCACATCCTCCAGGAAAGCATGGCTCAAAATGAACAGGGAGGCAAATCCTGCGAGCGCCGGGTCGGGAACCACAAAGTTGAAATTACCGGTAAATGCAGCCATGGACACAGCTATCGAGTAAACCAGGCAGATAAGGCTGAGCAGCCACGTTTTCCAATCTCCAGGGCGGGCGAATCCAGCGGAACGCAGCCATCCCAGGCGAAGCAGCATGCCGAGAAAAATAACAACCGAAACCAGCCTGCCAATTGCACTCCCGATGTACCACCCGAGGGTGTCGCCGGCCCACTGCGCACCAACAACAACCGACGAGATGACGACCAGCAGTATAAAACCGAGGGTTACGGCAAGGCCAAAAGCCAGTGGGCGCCGGTGTGTTAAGGTCTTAGCTTGCATCGTCTTGCTCCTATTCGGAATCCTCAGGCCCGGCTACCGGATTGACAGCGATCAAGTTCAAACCCAGGCTGCTGATCCGCTTCAAGACGCCCTGCAGCGCGGCCTGGTCTGGAAGGCGACCTGAGAGCAGCACATCGCCGCCTTCCAGATTGGCAATGGTCAGGCCTTCGAACCGACTGGCCAACGTCTCGTCGAAATGGCCCTGAACCCGGATCTGATAGAAGATAGGTTTATCCATTATCGACTCAGCGCCCATGCTTATGGCGCCACTAAAATAACCGAACCGACTCCAGCCTGCATCTTCAGGGTGAGTGTGTATGGCGCAGCGCCATAGGCTCTGTTGACATATCCGCTCTCGGTTTTGGTCAGACCGGTAGCAGTCACGCTGACCAGCGCGGTATCCATTTCGACACGCACGCCCATCTCAGCGGGGAGATTCACCGTAATTTCCCCCATGCCGCCCTCAATGGATACTTCCACATCATGCAGCCACACACCGTTCAGGTCGACAGTTGTCACGCCAACCCCGGTTTCGATGGTCAAACCGGTCAAATCCAATTTACCGAGGTCTAGATCGCTGGTACCAGCACCGGTGCGGACATTCAGCTCGATCGGAACTTCTTCATTAAGCTGGATATCCCATTGGATGACGAGTCTATCGCCTACCGGAAGCGTATCATCCTTCTGGTTGATGAGCAGGTCTCCCTGCGTTCCGTTTTGAGTGTAGGAGACCTGCGGCTCCCAATCGGCGGCGTTATAACGGAAGCTGCCCTCCATCAGGCTGCTTGCACCGCTCTCAACCTTCAACTCACCGGCAGGGAATTCGATCTGCACCCTGGCTGTGCTGGCAGATCCCAGGTCGATCGAGTGCGATTCGGTGCGCAAATCGCCCACAGAGGCTGTATTGGGCAGGCTGCAGGCGATCATTGCAAACCACAGAGCCAGACCTGCGCTCGCCAGGCGAGCAGCGAATGTTTTCTTTTTCATCTGATCCTCCACCAGGCAGTCGCCTGCAGTTCAAAACTCTTCGCGTCCGAAGCGCCACAGCGCCAGGGCAACCATGATCACGATACCGCCGGTTGTGGACAGGATAGCAAGGTACCAGCCGGGCGGGAGCGGAGCGCCAATTGCGATCGCACCACTCAAGTCGAACAGGATCCAGGGGGTGGCTACCAGGAACTGGATCGGGATGATGCTTTTCAGGAGCAAACCGGTCATTGCCATGGCAATGCCGATACCGGCGATAGGTCCGCGGCTGTCAAAGAAAGTGCCCAGCGCCAGCGTCAGCACCAGGTAAAAAAGCTGGCATAACGCCACCAGTGCGACGGCGCTCAGAAACGGCGCAATTGACAGGGAAGCTGGGACCAGGCGAAGAGTCCCGAAAAAGAAGATCGTGGTTGGGATCAGCATCGCGCAGACCCAGAAGCCAAGTGCATAGGCAATTAACTTTGCGAGGATGAAAGCAGACCGGGAAGCCGGCTTTGAAATCACCCACGCAGCTGTGCCCAATTGCTTTTCGCCGACGATCGCACCTTGCACTGTGATCACCGTACCAATGGCGATAGCTCCCGCGCTCAACTGGATAAAGGTCTGGACGACTTGCTGCAGCCGCTCGTCAGGGGTAATGCCATCGGTCAGTGCAACGATCGTCGTGATTCCGTTCAGAATGAACACCCAGATGAGAATTTGCACCCACCAGACCTGGGTGCCCCACCACTGACCCAGTTCCTTGCGCAGCATATTGCCGAAGCCGCCCAGCGATGTGTTTCTGCTGACCGGGAGCAGCCCGTGACGGGCAGCCAATATCAGCTCGTGGCTTACAGAAGACTTGGATTGTGTGGTCATTTCGACGACTCCTCTCTGACCAGATTCAGGAATACTTCTTCCAGGTTGTGGGATTTCCGCCCGAAACTTTTCACCCGCAAGCCGCTGTCTTCCAGGATAAGCGGCAGCATCTGCTCTTCCGCTGCGTCTTCCTCGTTCACACTCACCTGCCAGGTGACCATACCGTCGTGCGACGCTGCGCTCAAAGACTGCACCCAGGGCTGGCTTGCCACACGCGCCTGCGCCCGCCCGGCGTCGCCTTTGATGATAACGGTATACACCACAGCCGCACTGCTGCCGTTCAAAAGCTCATCGATCGGCGCTTCAGCGATCAACCGCCCGCGGTTCAAAATAGCAACCGAATCGCTCACCCGCTGCACGTCTTCGAGGATGTGCGTGGAGTAGAAGATGGTGGTGTACTGGCGCAGGGTTTCCATGACTGCCAGCACATCGTGCCTGCCCTGCGGGTCGAGAGAGGCAGCCGGCTCATCCAGGATGAGCAGGTCGGGGTAATTGACTTCGGCCTGGGCAATACCCAGCCGCTGCCGCTCACCGCCGGAAAAGCCCTTGATCGGGCGATCGGCTTTATCGCGCAGTCCGACCAGCTCCAGCATTTCTTCGACGCGCACCTCGATCAGATCGCGCGGGCCGCGGTAGAAGAAGCGTGCGGTGTAACGCAGCGTCTGGCGGGCAGTCATGTGCTCGTAGTAGCGCGGGTCCTGCGCCAGGTAGCCGACTTTCCCGCGCACAGCCAGGCTTTCCCGGGCGATATCCTTCCCGAAGACAAGTGCTTTTCCTCCGGTTGGGCGCGTCAATCCCAGCAGCATCTTGATCGTTGTGCTCTTGCCGGCGCCGTTCGGCCCCAAGAAACCAAAGATCGAGTTCTTGGGAACAGTCAGGCTCAAGTTGTCCAGCACCTGGACGCCGTTGTATGACTTGCTTAACGCCTGCGTTTGAATTACCTTGCCATTTGAATCGTTCATCTCTACCTCTCATTCTTCTTACTTAGACGCTATCTCGCAGACAGCGTCTGCCCGGTTTTTACAGCTTCCAGCACCTGGCGGATGGTCGCGGCAACTGCCTGGGCGTGCGCCTGGTCGGACACCAGGCCCTCGTGGGTCGCCCCCACGACCGTGTGATGGACACTGTTGCTAGAGAGCGTTGCCAACTCGACTTGCAGGCTGGTAAGCACGTCGGCGAAAAAAGGCTGCTCGGTTACGCTGAGCACCGCCAGCGGCAGGTCGCCCAGGCTGTGCGCCTGGTTAATTTGCGGGCGGCTGCGCTCATTCCACAGCAGCAGGGCTTCGCCGCCGGACCGCCAGGTTTCCGGTTTGGCCAGGATGGCCTGCATCTCGGCTGCCTGCCGCTCTGGCAGCCCGGTATAGAGCTCGCTGCCTAAGCGAAACAGCCGGACAACAGCGAAGCGAGCCAGGAAACCGGTGATGATAGAGCTTCGCCCGTTGAGCTTTCCATCTCGAGAGGCTGGTATATGCGCCCATTGGTCGGGATGGGAGGCATCGATCAGCACCATGCCGCGTACCTCATCCGGGTACAGGTCGGTGAAGGCGCGCACAACCAGTCCGCCGTAGGAATGGCCCGCAACCACGTAGGGACCCGGAATACCGGCTGCTTGCAGCGCGGCGTGCAGGTCGCGCGCGCTTTGCTGCGCGTCTTGCGGTTCTGGAGCAGGGTCGCTCCAGCCCAGCCCGGCGCGGTCATAGGCGACGACGCGGGTAGCGGCAGCCAGCTCATTCTGCACCCAATAAAAGTTGCTCGAAAAGGAAGCCATACCAGCTTCCAGAACTACGGTGGGCTGGCCTGTAGCCTCACCCATCACGATCATGTGAATACGGCGCCCGCCGATATCGATCATTTGGCCTGGTGGGGGGAAAGCGCGCTGGTCTTTGGCGGCAGCGACAGCCTGATAGATTGCCCCGATACCAGCGAGGGTGATGATTGTAATCGCCAACCCGGTGAAACCTCGCTTGAGCAAGTGTCGCACCCGTTCCCCTGGTGTTGAGCGGCTGGCTGGTAAAGCGGCGGGGGATGTGGCGGTCATACTCATCTGCTTGAATCCCTTCTTCTACCATCAACGCTTACTTCACAGCCAGCAGCTGGTCCGCTGGCTGTGGCCCGGCAGCCGTTCTCGGCTTGCGGCCCAATTCCCGCCCGGTCAGCAGGGGCAGCAGGATTGCCATGCCCACATACACCACCGCCAGCCAGACGGTCTGCATTTCCGCGGCTGCGCCGGTGAACATGGGGTTGAAGATGATCAGGGCAACATCGACCGAGGAATGCATCAACATCGCCAGCAGCACACTGCCGTTGGTATGGTTGAACAGCCAGGTGTTTATGACGGCGCCCGCCAGGATGATCGGGACGATAGTGACTGGCGCTTCACCGGAGAGAAACAGCGGTAAATGCCAGATGGCGTGCAGCACACCCAGCATCAGGCTGGCTGCCAGCGCCGAGCGCCCAGCCATCAGCCTGGGCAGTGCGAAGCCGCGAAAACCCGGTTCTTCTGCCAGGGCAATCCCGAAGAACGAGGGCCAAAGGAACCCCATCAGCAGATCGCTCCATGCCGGCCATTGGATACCGGTCGCTACCGCTGCCCCAGAAACGACGTTCAACCCAAAGGCTGCCGATCTAAGAACCAGCGGCAGGATCAATGCAACGGCATACCACTGGATCCCGACCCGCCAGCGCACCATGCGGCTGAAATAGGTCTTCAGCCCGGCTTTGCCGTCAGCAATGGCGGTAACCAGAATCCCGGTCAGGAACGAGCTGTAGATAAAGAATCCCCATAGATCGGAGGATGTCGTCGCCATCATGTACCTGCCAAAGAAGAACGTGGACCAGACGATCACCCAGAAGGTGGCTTGTGGGTAGCGCTTGATAAAAGATGTGATTGGATTCATTTATGCTCCTTTCGTTCATGCAGCCTCACCCAGAAACAGGGGACAGCTCACATATAGAACAAATATGATCTGTTATATCCAAAATACCAGATGGCGAACGGGTTGTCTTCCACCAAAGGGTGGAATCGGGGGGTGGATTCAGATTTTTTAATTCGAGGGACGGGTTATTCAGATAACAGGCCTGAGTCACGCGCGATAACGATGGCCTGGGTGCGCCGGGTGGCGCCGATCTTGCCGTACAGGTTGTTGATGTGAGATTTGACGGTGCTGACGGCGACGACCAATATCTCAGCGATTTCTTTATTGGAATGACCAGTCGCAATTAACTGCAAGATGTTCAGTTCACGTTCGCTCAGCTGCTCACGGATTTCTGCATTCTCAGATTTTGCAACCACTCCCGGCCCGGGAAAATCTGCTAACAATTCTTCAGTGAAGATCAGAAGACGAAGGGTCATATTCTCCATCTTCTCGCTGATTCTCTGCCTGGCAAGGGTATGAAAATCATCGAGAAGGGATCGTATCTCCTCCCCTTCGTCGAGAAAAACGCGGCGATATCCCTGCTGCACCGAATATTGCAAAGCCTGTTCAAGGTGCTGCCTAGATTGGGTGAATTCGTGCCGGCGGTGAAATAGCAGCGCCTTTAAGATTAATACTGCAATCAAATACCTGTTGTACTCAGCGCGCATCACAGCCTTTTGCAGCATATCAAGAAATTGTTGAGCATCGTCCAGACAATTTTGCATCAGAAGGCAACGAGCATAGACGATATTTTCCTCGATGTGCAGAAGGTCGCCAGTATCAAAGGGAGGGGTGGATTCCATCCACTTGCTTACCATCTCCAGATCGCCAAGCTTAAGAAAAATATTTATTTCCATTGCGGCAAAGCGAGAGTCATATCTTCGAAGCCCCTGATGCTCTGTAAGTTGACGTCCTTGCCGGGCAAGGGATAGCGCAGCACTATATTCTCTCGTTATCCAGGCTTCAAGAATCTGAGCGTATATGATTTCTACCGATAAACGAGGCAATCCAAGAAATTTCTGCAAAGCAGCAGCAGAAGCAATACATCGACGCAATCGTTCACGATCATCGACTTCGTAAGCCAAGCGAGCAGCAGCAGCGTATACCATCCCGGCGATTGGAAGAGGTTGGCCGCGGGAATCCACATAGAGCGCGAGCGCCTTCTCATATATATTTTGAGCCTCTCGCAGCTCACCCCTCCAATTCAGATGGTGGATTAAGAGGGCATAAGCAGCCAT
The DNA here is from genome assembly GCA_041736465.1 of Anaerolineales bacterium. GTDB lineage: Bacteria > Chloroflexota > Anaerolineae > Anaerolineales > UBA4823 > JAJUJL01. The sequence continues at coordinate 9,743 of JBGSTO010000524.1, forward strand.
AGTTGCCAAGGGGTGCTCTAAGGCCTCTCCAATTCGAGCAGCTTCTCTTAACATACTGATTGCTTCACCGCTTTCACCATAGTTAACCGTGAATCCGGAAAGTGCAGAGAGCGTCAGGCTGCGGACGAACAGATCTTCTTGACCAATAAGCTCAAGAGCTTCCATACCAAGCTGATGTGCTGCAGGTAAATTTTCGTCGATGATAGCTTGTTGAGCATACAGGTATGCCAGGCATCCGCGAAGAATAGTGGGCGAATCCGCCTTAACAACTCCTTTAGCTTTTTCAACGCAAGCTTTTCCCCGCTCGATTTGGCTGGTGAAATACAGGCACCACCCTTGATAAACCAGAAGCTCTTCGCTTGAAAAAATCAGAGACTCCGGTAAATCTTCCATCCAGGCTAATAGCGTTCTCATCTCACCTTTGCGGATGTATAAGGGGGCGAGCCGGGCGATTAACCGCGCGGCTGATTCATAATCGGCGCCTGCCAAAGAATGACGTATCCCGTCCTCGATCATTCCTTGGCTCTCATACCAGTCAGAGGCGCGCCTGTGAAGTTCTGCAATCCGCTCTCCATAGACTTGCTGCAGTCGAAGTTGCAAAACCTCGGCGAATAGATGGTGATAGCGATACCACATACCCTGGTGGTCCAGCGGCGTAATGAACAGGTTGGCGTGCTCCAGGTTTTCAAGCAACATCTGCCCGTTCGAGTCACCGGTAATCGCATCGCACAGCGGTCCGCATAACCGCTCAAGAATGGAAGTTTGCAGCAAGAAATTAAGCGTGTCCTTAGATCGCTGGCTGAGCACTTCATCCGCCAGGTACCCCAGGATATGGCGGTGGCTGCCCGAAAAGGTCTTTATGAACCCCGGCATATCAGCGTGACCCTGCATGGAAAGCGCCGCAATTTGCAAACCGGCAATCCAGCCCTCGGTACGCGCCTCCAACGAGGCAACTTCTTCCGCTGACAGGTTCAGTCTCATGGCCCGGGTGAGAAAAATACCGGCTTCATCAGCGGTGAAACGCAGGTCGTTGGCGCGCAGCTCAACCAACTGGTTGCGGGCTCGTAAGCGAGACAGCGGCAGCCCAGGATCGATGCGAGTGGTGATAAACAGGTGCAGATTCGGTGGTTGGTGATCGATCAAATAGGCCAATTCGTCATCAATTTCTGTGTTTTCAATGAGGTGATAGTCGTCGAAAATGAAGACAAACGGCTGTTCGAACGTATGGATCTCGTTGAGTAAGCCGGTTAAGATAGATTTGATGGCAGGGGTTGGCAGTGATCTCAGGAGCGGCTGGACGCCCTTACCGAGTTCCGGCGAAAGGGTTTGCAGCGCGGCGATGACGTATGCCCAAAAGCGCGCCGGAGAATTGTCGCCTTCGTCCAGGGAGAACCAGGCTACGGGGCGTGGGCTGTGGGGAATCCACTCGCTCAGCAAGGTGGTTTTACCGAACCCGGCGGGAGCGGTGATCAGGGTGATTTTTCTGTCCAACCCGGCGTTCAGGCGTTCGATCAATCTCGGACGGGAAACCCGGTCGGATCGCGGGCGAGGGATGAATAACTTGGTGCTCAGAAGCTCAACCATTGGACCCTCTCTGGAAGGAAATCTGTCCTTAAATGGTTGCCCTACCAAAAGAGTGACGATCTGGAGCGAAGAGAGAGCCTCTCGATTGGGCGGTTTAGTCAATTAATTAGACAATTGTAATCCTAATAGAGCAATAGTCAACGTTGTAAATCTATGGCAAACGTGTTCCTAAAACACCGGCAAATGCTTCCACCCACTCATGGTCATTCCCGAGTTTTCTTGCCCGAAAATTAATCCCCAGCGTTCCATAGCTTGCCGCGCTCGACGATTGTGAAGCGCCGCTGAACACGTCTCCTCGCCAGGTAATCTCAAAATCAACGAAACCGGCTGCCACGACCGTGGCTTTTAACTCTGCTTCCAGCAGAGCACCGGCAATTCAGCCGGTCCAAAGATCAATCTTTTGCCTGGCGCTATCCGGGACCGCTTTTTGCACCAGGATATCACCGATCTGCAGTCGCCCACCCGGCTTGAGGATGCGCACCATCTCTTGCAGAGCGGACGGTTTATCCGGCACAAGGTTGAGCACCCCGTTAGAGATCACTACATCGGCCCAACCGTCCTCGATGGGCAAGGCCTCGGCATATCCAAAGCGGAACTCCGCATTGCCGATAGCGGCTTCTCCGGCAGCTTGCCGGGCTTTCTCGAGCATGGCTGGAGTCATGTCTACACCCACCACCCGCCCGGTGGGTGCGACCATGCGGGAGGCGATCAGGCTGTCGATGCCGGCGCCGCTGCCAATGTCGACGACATTGGCACCTGGCTGTAGCACACCCAGGCTGAAGGGATTTCCAGTGCCGGCAAACGATTCGATGGCAATCTCTGGTATACCAGCCAGCCATTCTTCCGAATAGCCGAGCAGACGGGTCAACGGGCGCCCGGTGTGAAAGTGGAAACCGCGCTCGGGCTCCTGCGCCACCAGCGCGTATTCTTCCTGGATGGCGAGGCGCAGGGATCCAATATCTATCATGTGCAAATCAAGTACTGGGGTTAGCATTCTTGATCTCCAAATAAGCATGTAGTTGATCTAGGATTTCAATTGGATGGGCAGGAGGGTGACCGGCAAGCCTCCTGCCCATATTCCGTACTGGATGCTCTGGTTCAATCCTTCAGAGAGACGGTCACAGGAACCGGATTGCGGATGATATCCAGGACCGGGGATGTCTTCTGGACATAGTTGCACAGCTCCACGATCTTCTCGCGGGGCGCATCGCTTTTCACGCGGTAGGTGAGGCGAATGCCTTCATAACCCGGGCGCACTTTTTCCGAAAGGCCCAGGAAGGCTCGCAGGTCCAGGTCGCCTTCCAGGTCGAAGCTCAAACTTTCGACGTGAATTCCCTGGGCAGCCGCATTGTAGATAAAGCCGACCGCGAGGCAGGAAGCCAGGGCGTGAAGCACGGCTTCGACGGCATTCGCACCGGCATTGCCGCCCAGAAGCACCGGTGGCTCATCTCCTTCCAGAATGAAAGGCCGGCCTCGAGAGGCATCTTCCTGACCGGCGCCGTAAAAACCCTGGATCGAGGTGCGCGAGTGACCGCCGCCGATCCATTCATTGTGGGCGCGGAACTGGAAGCGGGCCAGATCCGGGTTCTGCTGGACGGCGTTGACGGTAGCCACGAGCTGGTCTACGTTCACACCATTGAGTTGGGTAGGGGTTTGGGTAGTCATCGTTCAATCTCCTTTTTGGACAAGATGGATAAGAATTACCCTAAATATACGCTCTTGACCTCCCAAAAACCTTACCCCGACCTTATTTCAACCTGAATTTCCGAACCAATCCGAAAAAAATGCCGGGACGCTCATCCCGGCAAATTAATTGCCACAGCTGGCCCACTGAACTGGCAGACATCAGGCTACACCAAGGTTATCCAGGATCCGTTGGGACTCAAGCTGTGCTTCTCGTCCCGCCGCGATGTCATCCGGCGTGCCACGCGCCAGGCGAATCTCGGCAATGGCGCTCAGGCAGCGCGCGAGCTCATATTCGTTCCCGGCTGAGGCGAAGCCAGCCTGAGCCTCGGCGTAATAAGCCAGCGCAGTGTCGAGACGACCCCGGGCCGCTGCCAGTTCCCCACTCGACTGGCGCGCCATCGCCAGCCACAGGCGGCTGGCATACTGTTCTGCCGCCTCATCCAACCGTTGGCAGAAACTTTCAGCGGCAGCGAAGTCGCCCTCGGCCAGCCGCACACTTATTGCTACCGGCATCAGCAGAGCGTCGCAGGTTGGGCAGTGACCGTGGCGCTCGCTCATCGCCAGGCCGAGAGCCAACACGTGCCCAGCAACCACGACTTCGCCCGCCGCCAGGCGGTTGCGGGCCACAGCGGCGTATAAACGGGTCAGGCAGTGGGCGCGCATGAGGGCGCGCTCGGCTGCCAGGATACCATCTTCCAGCGTTGCCAGCCCATCTGCCAGCTGCCCGCGCGCCGTTTGGAGGATACCCAACCGCTGGCAGGCCAGCGCTTCACCGGACGCCGCGCCGATCTCACGGTAAAGCCGGATGGATTCGCGCAGCGCGGCTTCTGCCTCTACCCAGTGACCGGCTTGAAATTCGAGCGCCCCATTGAAGCACTGGCACAGCGCGATGGCGCGCGGTGCCCCCATCCGGCGCGCCTGCTCCTGGGTCATACTGACAGCCTGTTTCACCTCATCGAAACCGGTATCACCATACAGGTGATATTCCCACAGTCAGAGATGCACATCGAAGGCCTCGGTAACATCAAGTTCAGGCCCGGACACAGCGATGCGCTGCTGTTCAAAACCGATGCCGTTTTGCCATTCTCCCAGCGAATGGCAGGCCAACGCCAGCATTTCAAACGCGCGGGCGATCGCCGCCGGATCGTTCGCTCGCTCGGCGATCCTCAGGCTGCGCTGCGCCACATCGAATGCTTCCGGAAACTCATTGCGGTGCCAGTGGAGCTGGGCGACGTGGTAAAGCACCCGAGCATAGTCAGCGGCATCTTCGCGCTCATCCACTTCGGCCAACGCAGCGCGCAGATGCACTTCCGCCCCGGTGGTATCTCCAACCGTTATCAGCGCTACCGCCGCGCCGCGGTGCAGGCGCGCCCGATCGGAGCGTCCGGGCTGCCAGCCATCGCCAGGTGCGAGCGCCAGCGCCTGCTCGAAGTAGGCCACACCTTGCGGCGTGTTGGCCAGGATGATGTTCCACCACCCAAGCGACTCCAGGCTCATCCAGCGGCGTGCAGGATCAGCAAGATTCAGGGCATCCATCAAATCCAGCGCGCGCACAAAATAGCCAACTGCTACCTCAAAAGCGAATACGCCTGCCGCTTTTTCCCCGGCGCGTAATAAATAATCGAGCGCTCGGTCTCGGCGGTCGCTCAGGTCGTAATGGTGGGCCAGGTCTTCGACAAGCGGGTCGAGTCCCCCGGGTTGTCGCGCATACACCGTTTCGATAGCCGCCGCAGCCTGGCTATGCAGGCGGGCGCGACGCGTCCGGCTGAGCGTGGTATAGAGCGCGCGCCGGATCAAGGGATGGCGGAAGCGGTAGCCATCCGCCGTTTCCTCCAAAAGATGACCGGCGAGAGCAGCATCAAGCGCATCCAGCAAAGCGCCCGCGGGCAGCCCGGTTGCCGCCCGCAGCACGTCGAAACGGAATTCGCGCCCGGCCGCCGCCGCC
>JBGSTO010000559.1:0-14478 GCA_041736465.1 Anaerolineales bacterium
CGTTGCCAACAAACAGCGTGGCGAATGCCGGGACATCACACTCACGCACCCGGGTATCCCGGACATCGCTGACGATCGGATCGCAGTAATCCCAGATGTTCGTGTTAACTGCACCCTCATCGGCTGCTGTGGCGATGCGCATGCCCTGTATCACGTCTCCTGGCCTGACTCCCTGTTCGATGGCTTCGACAGTAGCAGTCGGGGGAGCGGTGGTTGGGATGGTTGGGGTAGGTGGGATGGGCGAAGATGTCGAGGTAGGTGGGATTGGAGTTGGGCTGCTCGATGGTTGGGTAGCTGCCGGCTGCGTACACGACACCAGCACACCCGCGCACAGGATTGTAAGCGTGAGAAGCTTTAGGATTTTCATTTTTTCGCCTGCCTTTTTTGTGAGAAGAGCCAATGGAAACAGGCTGGTTGCACTGTTCAGTTAATTATAGATCGGATTTCTGGCAAGCATGCAGCGCTGAGGGAGAGTTTATTACGTAGAGATAGCCTTCCGTGCAACCTACTGAGCCGGTTGGCACTGCAGCTCGGAGCGCAGCGATTCCAGTGAGGAGCGTTCTTCTTCGGGGATAGTCATTGCGTTTGCAATGCGCTCCCACAGGCGGCACAGGCGCGGGGCGAGAGCATCATCCACAGTGAAAACATCCGCGCTCTGCTGCAGCGCAATCTGCCACCTCCCCGTGCGGGCAAAGGCTTCGATGAACACCAGCCGCTCATTGGCGTTGCCGGGTTCAAAGCCTGCTTGAGCAGCCTGCTCTTCCAACCGGAGCACCCCCTGCCAGTCGCCGAGCTGGCGCGCAAGCTCAGCTTTCTGGTAGTAGTAGCACCAGGTATGGTCAGGCTCATCCCCAAACAGGTCGGTGGGCGGGTAATCGCCGGGAACGGGCTCCGGCTGGATGCGGCTCAGGTTGGAGACCGGCAGCGCCTGCCGGGTAATCTCCGGCAGCTCGGGATTATCAACGTCCTCGGGCGCCAGCACCCACAGGCAGCGTCCCGCGCCAGGCTTATAGTAGATCACCAGGCCGTCCAGGCTGGAGCCGTTGAAATTGAAGGTGCGGAATTCGGGGGTGAAGGTGCGCCCGCGTTCCAACCTGGGCACCACCGCCGGACCAACATCGTGAAACAGCTCCAGGAACCAGTAGCCCACCTGGCGGATGCCGTAGGACTGCGGGTAGAGGAGGTTGAGCGTCACTGCAGTGGGGTTGCGCCCCACGTACGGAAACAGCTCGTCCGCCGACAGGATGGCGGTATTGGGCTGGATGTAAGGGGCGCGCCAGTAGAGCTGCCAGTAGAAATCGTTCTGGCGCAGGGTGGAGCGGTAGTAGCTGACCGAGTTGCGCAGGTGGTAGCCGGACGCCAGACCGACCAGCACCGCCAGCAGGGCGATTTTCGGCAGGCGGCGAGGCGTGAACCATTCCAGGGCGGCGACGATGAGGATGCTCAATCCGAACATGCCTGCCAGGGCAAAGCGCCCGCTGTGCAGCCCAACCAGCGCCTGGCGCTCGATCAACCATACCGGCAGCGGCCCCAGCAGCGCGCCTAACAGCCCTAAGAGCAGCGCCTGCCGTACCCAAAGGATATCATCCTGAGGGAGTGCAGCGGCCGAGGAATCCAGACCCTTCGCTGACCAACCCTGCGGGTTGTCGCTCAGGATGACATCTGCCGGCGTGTCATTCTGAGGGAACGCAGCGACCGAAGAATCTCCCCCCATGCGTCTCAAATACAACCATGTCAAACCCGCCGTTACCGCCGCCACGCCCAGAGAAGCCAGCACGGTGGAATCAAATAAGTCCAGGTCGGCGGGATTCATGGTCTGGTACCACGCCCCCACCAGGTTGTTGACCATATCCTGCAGGCTGACTTGCACCAGTTGGATAACGGTGGTGAGCGGGCTGGCGAGCAGGGCAGACAAAAGCTGCGGGCTGTTTCCCTGCACCAGCTCACCGGCGAAAGCCAGCCGCCAGCCCAACACCAGCGCAAAGACCAGCAGGTACGGCAGCCACAGCTTGAGCACCTGGCGCAGGCGGGCGCTCCAATCCGGGCAGCTTGCACCGAAGACGAACCACAGCATCAGCGGGCGCAGCAGCTCCAGACCCCACATGTATTCCATGGTCAGCATGTGCACCGCCGTAGCCGCCAGTGCGATGGCATTCAACAGCAGCCTGTTGCGACCGGTTCGCGCCGAATACAGCATCAGCCCCAGCGAGAGAAAGTACAGCCCATAACAAATCCAGTGCTGGGAGAATGCCAGCGCCACCGGCTGGTCGGTAAAGACCGGGTACACGGCAAACAGCAGCGCCGCCCACACCGCCTGCCTGGCACGCTCGGGCCACAGCAGCTTGAAGCACCACCACATGCCCGCCACCGACAGCCAGCGCAGCAGCAGGGTGAAGATGTGCCAGGTCAGCGGCTGGGTGCCCAGGAAAGGTATGGTGAGGATATAAGTCCAGGCCGAGAACGGGCGCTCCAGGCGGTAGTAATCCCAGAAGGCGCCTACACCCTGCAGGCGGCTCGCCAACACGATGGGCCAATCGTCCCAGTAGAAGCCCAGCCAGGGGATCAGCAGGCCGAAGCTGAGTAGTAGAAGTATGAGGAAGGCGAGCAGATTGATCCGGCTGTGGGAGGAGAAAGAAATGGACATCAGGGAAGTATTATACGCGATTATTCAGCGATGATTTAACGATTGGTAGGGTCTTGATCATCTCCAAATGCAATGCGTTATAATGAGTCTGGTCAGCGATCCAGTCATAACATTCAGCAAGGTATCGGATGTTTATCCCCACGATATTGAAAGCTCACCCACTAGAAGACTACATCATCCGGCTTGAACTTGCCGACGGCGTTTCTGGGGAAGCAGATCTAAGTCATCTTGCCGGCCAAGGCGTATTTGCGTACTGGAACGATTACAACAACTTCCGAAAAGCGGCGGTTATCTCCGGTCGGTACCTTGCGTGGTCCGATGAGATTGATATCGATGCGGCTTCGCTCTATTTAATCGTAACTGGCAAGATGCCCGAGGAAATATTTCCTGGACATTCGTTGGGCTGGTGAATCTGGAAGAACTATTCTCTAAAGGCATAAGAGATGGTACAGAAATTTGGTCCCAGCTTTTCACCACTCAAGCCCCAGAAGATCTCGTAGTCGAAAAAGAAGGTCTTCAGGCATTCTTTGTCGACGAGATACGCAATAAAACCGCTGAAGAAATTCTGGCAGATGGGTTCGAAACGCGTTTGGTTTGCAACCGCGTGCATAATTGATCTACCACCAATAACAGCAGCTAAGTGTTCTCGATCACTTTGCGTTCCAGCCGCATGAAAGTGGTTGCGTAGGGATTATCTTGATCAGCAGGCAGCTCTTCATGCTCTGCCGATACCCATTCCCCCGGATCGAAATTTGGAAAGCGCACGTCTGCCGGCAGCACCGCGTGCACGCGCGTCAGGTACAGGCGATGGGCTTGCGGCAGCGCCGCGGCGTACAGCGCCGCGCCGCCAATGACGAAGACTTCTTCTTCTCCCCGCTCCTCCGCCAGCGTCACGGCACCTTCCAGCGAATGCACGACCTCGCAGCCCGGCGCCCGGTAGCCATGCTGGCGGGTGACCACGATCATCATGCGCCCCGGCAGCGGACGCCCGATCGACTGGTAGGTTTTACGCCCGCAGATCAGATGGCGCCCCATGGTAAGCCTTTTGAAGCGCCGCAGGTCCGCCGGCAGGCGCCAGGGCAAACCACCCCGCAAGCCGATGCCGCCGGCTTCGTCCAGGGCAGCGATCAGGGAAACGATCACACCGCCACCTCGGCCTTGATGTGCGGGTGCGCCTGATAGCCCGTCAGCTCGAAATCTTCGTATTTGAACTCAAAAATCGAATGCACCCGCGGGTTGATGTGCATGTGCGCCAGGGGAAATGGCTGGCGGCTGAGCTGCAGGTGGGCCTGTTCGATATGATTCAGGTACAGGTGCACGTCGCCGAAGGTGTGCACGAAGTCACCCGGCAGCAAGTCGCACACCTGGGCGACCATCATGGTCAGCAGGGCGTAGGAAGCAACGTTGAACGGCACGCCCAGGAAGACATCCGCCGAGCGCTGGTAGAGCTGGCAGGAAAGCTTGCCATCCACCACATAGAACTGGAAGAAAGCGTGGCAGGGCGGCAGCGCCATCTTGGGGATCTCGCCCACGTTCCAGGCGCTGACGATCAACCGCCGCGAGCTGGGGTTGGTGCGGATCTGCTCGATCAAGGTGCTGATCTGGTCGATCGCCGCACCATCCGCAGTGGGCCAGCTGCGCCACTGGGCGCCGTACACCGGACCCAGCTCGCCGTTCTCGCCCGCCCACTCATTCCAGATGCGCACGCCGTGCTCCTGCAGGTAGCGCACGTTGGTGTCGCCCTGCAGAAACCACAGCAGTTCGTGGACGATCGACTTCATGTGCAGTTTCTTGGTGGTGAGCAAGGGGAACCCCTGCTGCAGGTCGAAGCGCATCTGGTAGCCGAAGAGCGAGAGCGTGCCCACACCGGTGCGATCGTCCTTAGGTACGCCGTTATCTAGAATGTACTGCATCAAATCCAGGTACTGCCTCATTGCGACCCTCCATTTTTACTTGTCGTCCTTCGACCAATAAAGTGCAGGCAGCAGAATGCTTATCGGGCTATTATAATCGTGCTATGGGAAAATTCCTGCGCTTGCTCTTCGATTGGCTGGTGGATTCGTTTCAAGCCTTTTTCGACCTGTTGTTTATCAATATCCTATGGCTGCTGCTGTGCCTGCCGGTGGTCACAGCGCCGGCGGGCACGTTGGCGCTGTTTGCCACCGCCAACCACCTGGCTCACGACCGCACCGGCAGCTGGCGCGTATTCTGGGAAGCCTTCCGGCGCGATTTTTGGCTATCGCTGCGCTGGGGCGTGCTCAACCTGGCAGTGATCGCAGTCTTGGCTTCGAACATCGTATTCTATGCGCAGTACGAACAAACCTGGTCGGGATTGGTTCAAGGGATCTTCGTCAGCCTGGGCTGGGTGTGGGGGTTGCTGCAGCTTTTTGCCCTGCCCCTGTTGATGGAGCAGACCGACCGGCGGGTGCGCATTGCTCTGCGCAACAGCCTGGTGCTTTGGGCGCGCAACCCGAGCTTTACCCTTGGGTTCGGCCTGACACTTGGCGCCAGCGTGGTGCTGATCAGCGTGTTCCTTGGCCCACCCTGGCTGGTGATCGGCGCGGCGCTGGCAGCCTACCTCGCCAACCGGGCCGTGCTGCACCTGATCACTGATATTCCTTAGAGAAGCTTAACCAAGAAGCCGGCGTGCCTGCTGGATGTCGCGCTGGATCTGCTCGATGAGCGCCTCCACGCCAGGGAAGCGCTGCTCATCTCGCAGGCGTTCGATGAAGTCCAGCCGCAGGCGGCTGCCGTACAGGTTTTGGTTGAAATCTAAGACATGCGCCTCGACATGCTGGCGGGTCGCCAGGTGATCAAAGGTCGGGCGTGTACCGATATTGGCAACTGCTGGATACAGCTTTCCAGCCAGCATCACCCGGCAGGCATACACCCCGCTGCGCGGCACCAGGGTCTCGCTCCATGTGGCGATATTGGCGGTGGGAACACCGATCGTGCGGCCGCGCCCATCCCCAGGCACCACACTGCCCCACAGGCTGAATGGGCGTCCCAGCAGCCGCTGGGTCTCAGCCACATTGCCAGCTTCCAGACTGCGCCGCACCCAGGTGGATGAAATCACCTGGTCGCCTTCCATCACCGGTGGGATGATTTCCAGGCAGTAGTCCATCTCCTGCCCGAGCTGGCGCAGGCGCTCGACATTGCCTTCTCGGCCGCGGCCCAGGGCAAAGTTCTCGCCCACAAACAGACCCTGCAGACCGAGGTGCTGCTTCAAGCGCAGCATGAAATCCTGTGCAGAGATCGCTGCGGTTTCGGGGGTGAATGGGTGGGTGATCGCAAAATCGACCCCCATACCAGCCAGGAGCTGAACCCGCTCCTGCGGTGTGGTCAGGTAGAACGGGCCTTTCCGCCTGCCAAGCACGATGCCCGGATGGGGGTGAAAGCTCAGCACCGCCGCCTGTGCCCCGGCGCGATGAGCCTGCTTAACCAGAGCCTGGATGATCGCCTGGTGGCCGCGGTGCAAGCCATCGAAGGAACCGATCGTCAGCCAGGTATTTTGCAGGCGGAGATCGCTTAGAGAGCGGTAGTGCTGCATAGACGGCGGCGATCAGGACTGGAAGAATACCTTGCGCGGCTGCCACTCGCTGGTCTCGAAATCATACTCCATCAGCGCCACCAGGTCGCCCTGCTGGCTGACGGCGCGCGCCTTGCCCTTTTCGTTGGATTCACCTGGGACGCGATGCCCGTGCCGCACCAGCTCGACCTCATCGGCATCCAGCTCGATCGCAGGCCAGTCGGCCAGCGCCTCTGCCGCCGGAATGAGATGCCGGTACCAGTCGCCCGCGTCGAAAGACTCCTGCAAACGCCGCAAGGGAACGGCATCCCGCAGCGTGAAGCGACCACTCTTGGTGCGGCGCAGGCCAACCAGGTGCGCCCCGCAGCCCAACTCGATCCCCAGGTCATGGGCAAGGGAGCGCACGTACGTTCCAGACGAGCAGTACACGTCAATCACCACTTCGGGCGGAGCCCATTCCAGCACTTCCAGGCTGTACACCTGGATGGTGCGCGGTTCCAGGTTGACTTCTTCTCCCTGGCGGGCCATTTCATAGGCTTTCTTACCTTTTACTTTCACCGCTGAATACGGCGGTGGAACCTGTACGATCTCACCGATAAATTTCTCCAATACCTCGGTGAAGCGTTCTTCAGTAATTTGCTCGTAGGACACATCGGTTGAGGTAAACGTTCCATCGGCGTCATAGGTATCGGTCGTGCTGCCCAGGCGAATGGTCGCCTGGTAGCGCTTGTCGGATGCAGAGACGTATTCACTCAGCCGGACCGCCGGACCAATAAGCACCACCAGCACGCCAGAAGCGCGCGGGTCCAGCGTACCCGTATGACCTGCCCGCCGGATATTCGTGCCGCGACGGATGACCTGCACAACGTCATGCGAGGTCATTCCAATGGGTTTATCGACAACTAAAACCCCCGATACGATATTTTGAAATTGATCTGTCATCGACTAGTCTCCGAAACGATTGGGTGATGTTGGCCTAAGAGCTTCATCGTCTCTTCTAATACCTGTTTCTGCACTTCGATCAAACTCCCTTCAACTTCAGCTCCGGCTGCTGCCGGGTGTCCCCCGCCGCCAAACTGCAGCGCCAAACCGGTGACATCCACCCCTGGCTGGGCGCGCCAGCTAATTTTAATCTTGCTGCCCGGCTGTTCGATGAACATGACTGCGATATCTGCGCCTTTGATCGCCGACAAGACATTGACCAGGTCGGCGTCATCGCGGCCGCGGTAGCCGGCTGCCTTGCGATCTTCCAGCGTCAAGACCGCCCAAACCAAGCCGTCCTCCCGCTGCAGTTGGGATAATCCCGCGCCCCACATGCGCGTGGCTTCGTAGCTGCGCTGCGCGAGCGCCTGAAAATATAAAGTGCTCAGATCCGCGCCGAGATCCATCAACTGCGCTGCAATGCGCATCACCCGGGAGGTCATATTCGAGGTGCGAAAACCGATGGTATCGGTAATGATGCCGGTCAGCAGCGCACTGGCAGAAGCCTGGTCGAGTTCAAAGCCCCACTGCGGGAGCAAGATCGCCAGCATCTCGGCTGTGGCTGCTGCCGTGGTATCGACCACGTTCAGGCGCGCAAAGTTCACGTTGGTCACGTGATGGTCGATATTGATATCCGGCGCACCGCGCCCTTCCAGCGCCGCGCCGACCCGGCTCAATTCCGAGCTATCCAGCACGACTACCAGATCGAACTTGCCCTCGGTGCGGTATTTGATCAGCTCACTGCCGGGCAGGTGCTGCAGGCTGCCAGGTACGCCATCGCTCAACACCATAGACACCTGTTTGCCTGCTGCTGCCAGCGACAATCCCATGCCAAGCAGCGAGCCTACCGCGTCCCCATCGGGGCGGATATGGGCGCTCAACAGGATGCGCTGCGCCTTCTGCAGCGCTGCTCCGGCGGCAGCCGCCTGGGTATTATTCATCGCTCAAGTCCTCAGTGTCCTCTTCCACGCCTATATCAGCGTCCGCCTCCGCGCCCGCCTCTGTACCACCCGGCTCGTTTTGCAAGGAAGCGATCAGGCGCTCGATATGCTCGGCGCGTTCAAAGGTCGGATCCCAGTGAAAACGCAGCCGTGGAAAGGTGCGCAGATCCAACCGCTGCGCCAGCTCCCGGCGAATGAACCCCTGGGCGTGGCTCAAGCCCTCCAGGACTTCCGCAGACCGCTCCGAGCCTTCGATCGCAGAAACATAGATATCTGCAAAGGCCAGCTCGCGGTCCACCTTTACATCTGTTATCGATATGCCAGACAGGCGAGGATCTGAGATATCCTGGATGAGCATCTCAGACAAATCTTCTCTCAGCCGGTCAGCGATGCGCTGTAAGCGCATTTTTGATACCACGGAATCATCTCCAGACTACCTGTGCGTTTTCAGGTACTAAGCAACGCACTCAGGCTACGGGCACCTTCTCGGTGATGAAGCATTCTAACTCATCCCCGACCTGAAAGTCATCGAAGTGCTTGATCGAAACGCCGCACTCGAATCCGGTGCGCACTTCGCGCACGTCTTCCTGCAGGTGCTTGAGCGATCCAACCGAGCCTTCGTGCACAATGTTCCCGGCGCGCAGCACCCGCATGGTGGCATTGCGGCGCAGCTCGCCGCTGGTGACCAGGCACCCGGCAATATTTCCAAGCTTGGTAATGCGGAATACTGCCCGCACGATGGCGCGACCAATCACGACTTGTTTTAGCTCCGGTTCCAGCATACCCTTGAGCGCCTTCTCCAGGTCTTCGGTCAGCCGGTAGATGATATCGTACAGGCGGATATCCACACCTTCAGAGTCGGCCACGCGCCGGGCAGGTGTATCGGCCTGCACATTGAAGCCGATCACGATCGCCTTGGAGGCGGAGGCCAGCATAACATCATTCTCACCGATATTCCCGGTTTCGGCGTACAGAATATTGATGGAGATTTCACCCTTACCCAGTTCATTGACCTCATGCACAATCGGTTCCAAAGAGCCCTGCACGTCTGCTTTGATGATCAAGCGCAGATCGCGCACTTCGCCGGATTGGAAACGCTCGAATAACTGTTCCAGGGTCAACACGCTGCGCTGCGACTGCGCCGTCTGGCGCAGCTGCTGGATGCGATCTGCCACGATACTGCGGGCATCTCGCTCGCTCTCCATCACGCGAAAGACATCGCCGGCTTCCGGCACATCGCTCAGCCCCATGACTGCCACCGGCGTCGCCGGTCCGGCCTTGCGCACGCGCCGCCCCCGGTTATCGAACAGGGCTTTCAAGCGTCCGTAGGTATTGCCCGCCACCACCACATCCCCAACCTGCAGGGTGCCGTTTTGAACCAGCAGCGTAGCCAACGGCCCGCGCGTACGATCGCGCTCGGCCTCGATGACCGTACCCAACACCTGCCCGTCCGGGTTGGCGAGGATATCCAGGTTATCTGCTACCAGGAGGATCGCCTCCAGAAGGTCTTCCAGCCCGGTTTTGCGCTTGGCTGACAGGGGCACCACGATGGTATCCCCATCCCAATCATCCGGTACCAGCCCAATTTCTGCCATCTGCTGCTTGAGACGTTCCAGGTCGGCATTGGGTTTGTCGATCTTGTTGGCTGCCACGATAATCGGCACCTTGGCGGCGCGGGCATGCGCGATGGCTTCACGCGTTTGCGGCATGATGCCATCGTCAGCCGCCACCACCAGCACAACCACGTCAGCGCCCTGGGCGCCGCGGGCGCGCATGGCGGTAAAGGCAGCGTGACCCGGCGTATCCAGGAAGGTAATCGTCCTGCCGTTGTGTTCAGCTTGGTATGCGCCGATGTGCTGGGTGATGCCTCCAGCCTCGCCTTCGACCACGTTAGTATGGCGGATGGCGTCCAGCAGCGTGGTTTTCCCGTGATCGACATGCCCCAAAATGGTGACCACCGGCGGGCGAGGCGCCAGCTTGGCTGGATCCTCATCCATGATCAACTGCCGCCACAGGGGAATCTCCCCCATGTCATCCTTGGTCTCTTCTTCCGCGGCTTCCAGAGCCGCTTCGAATCCCATTTCTGAGGCAACGATGGCGGCAGTATCGTAATCGATCTGCTGATTGATGTTCGCCATCACCCCGTTCGACATCAAGGTTTTGATGATCTCAATGGGACTGGAACCTAAGGTAACTGCCAGCTCCCGCACCGTGATGCTGGATGGCAGGATAATACTTTTACTTTCATGCCCGTTTTCGCTCATTTGGCACCTCCATACATTTTCCGCCTGGCTGATTCGATCCAATGGACCCGCGCCCGTACGAGCGTTAGAGGCATTTTGGGATTTCGCGCAGTTCAGTCGTTCATCGCACTTCTTCCTGGCGTGTCACTGCCAGCCACCCTGAATTGTGTGTCAATCCCCTGACGGTCGTTCCGTCGCCACGATGAGGCTGCCGCCATTCCAAAATCATGCCGCTGGTCCCTCTTCATCGAAGGACTCATCCGAGAGCGTCTCTGCAAAAGCCATCAGTCGATCTTTGTCTTCTTGTGTCATTTCCGTGCGCAGGGCTTGCGCCAGCGCACTCTTGATTCCCTTCGTCCAGCACGAACGCTGGTTGTGCAGATAAGCGCCTCTACCCGCCAACTTTCCAGTTGGATCTACCACGACGCCCTGCGGCGTGCGTACAATACGGATCAACGTGCGTTTAGCAAGCACAGCACGACAGCCGACGCAGGTTCTTTGGGGTATATGCTTACGGCGAGTTATGGTCCTGGTCACCAGTTACCCGATCATCAAGACGTGAGTGCGCCGGGATTTACCACTCCGAGCCCCACTCCCCATCGCCGCGTTTGCGCTTCTTCTTGTAGAGCACAACACCTGCATCCGGGTCGAATTCCGCTTCCACAAATTTCTTCTTCTTTTTCTTCTTCTTTCCCTTACCGCCAGCTTCGTCGTCTTCCTCTTCGTCTTCATCGCTGGCAACAAAATCCATGGCATCCGGGCTAAGGGTGAACAGCTCGTCTAAGGAAGAGACTTCCTCGCCCGCCTCTCCGACCGCTTCCGCGACCGCCTCCGCGACCGCCTCCGTGGCAGGTTCAGCGCCCGCCTCAGCGGCCGCTTCCAGTTCGGCTTCCGGCTTCCCAGCCTCTGGCTCCACTGCCGCCAGTTCTTCTGCGGCTGCCTCTCCAACCGGAGCTTGCTCAACCACCGGCTGAACAGCCGCAGCTTCGAGGACAGCTTCCGGCTCAACGCCCGCTTCTGCGCCCGCCTCAGCGCCCGCACCTTCAACAGCAGCAGCCAGCTCGGCCTCGAGCGTCACGCCCTCAGGCGCAGCGCCTTCAACCGCCTCCAGTACACCTTCAGCTTCTTCAGCCGCAGCCTCGGCTTCCACCACCGGCGAAGGCAGAATACCTTCCTGGTGGAGTTTCTCGAGCGCGGCCTGAATATCGGTCATGGTGCGCGCCCCAACGCCATTCAGGCGCAGGATCTCATTCTCATCCAGCTTCAACTGCAGCAGCAGATCGCCAACCGTGGTATAACCGGCGCCACCCAGGATGGTGGTAATGCGCGGCGAGATGCCCATGTCTTCCAGCGGGATCTTGTAGGCCGCTTCGGGGATATCCACTTGCGCAACGCGCTGGCGGTACTCCTCGGCGCGCAGATCCTTCTGGCGCTGCTGAATCAGGCTGCGCTCGACGCGATCCACGAACTGGCTCAGCACGGTGTACTCTTCGGGCATCACCGGGCGGCCTTCGGCTTTCTTCGCCAGAATAGCGCTCACCTGCACCAGGATATCGGTTTCCTGCTCCAGGATTTGAGCGTAATCCGCATCGCTTTGCACTCTGTGCAGCGTATCGGCGGCGGCTTCCGGCAAGCTCTTGATATCGATGCGCCAGGCAGTCAGTTTGGCTGCCAGGCGGGCATTCTGCCCGTCGCGGCCAATCGCCAGGCTAAGCTGGTCTTCGGGAACTACCACCGTGGCGGTCTTGGCGCCTTTTGCCTGTTCGTTCAGGTACACGCCGGTGACGCGCGCCGGGCTGAGCGCCTTAGCGATATAAGCCGCCGGATCGGGGTTCCACTCGATGACGTCGATTTTTTCGTCGTTCAATTCACGCACGATAGCCTGGATGCGCACGCCGCGCACACCCACGCAGGCGCCCACCGGGTCTACACCCGGCTGCAAGGCAGCCACAGCCACCTTGGAGCGCTGCCCCGGCTCGCGGGCAATCGAGCGGATTTCCACCATGCCGTGATAGATTTCTGGCACTTCGTTTTCCAGTAAGCGCCGCAGGAAATTGCGGTGCCCGCGCGAGAGGACAATTTGCGGCCCGCGGGTCTGGTTCTTGACTTCCATCAGCAGCGCCCGCACGCGGTCGTGCACGCGGAAGCGCTCGCCCGGCACCTGCTGGTTGCGCGGCATCGTGCCTTCAGCCTTCATATCCAGACCCAGGGTGATCGCCTGGGCATTGACGGCCTGCACCACACCGCTGAGGATCTCGCCGACCTGCTTGCTGAAGAATTCCAGCTGCGCTTCTCGTTCAGCTTCGCGGATGCGCTGCTGGATCACCTGGCGGGCTGTCTGCGCGGCAACGCGCCCGAAATTGCGCGGCGTGGTTTCAACCACCACCATCCCGCCCAAGTCGGCATTGGCGTCCACCTTGCGGGCCTCTGCCAGGGAGACCTCGGTGCGTGGATCCTGCACGGATTCCACAATCTCTTTTTCGGCAGAAATCAACACCTTGCCTGTTTCCAGGTCGACTTCTGCCTCCACCAGTTGAGCATTGGAAGCGCCAACCGCCTTACGGTAAGCAGCTACCATAGCAGCCTGCAGCGCATCTCGGATCACATCCCGGGGAAGCTGCTTCTCTTCCAATACTTCATTGAATGCCAGGACAAACTCGTTCTTCATACAAACGCTCTCCAACTCAGAGCACAGAATAGTGTTGACCCAACCTAAGAAGAAAAGTGGGGGTTGCCCACTTTTCGTCGTTACCGGATCTTCTGCTGTGACTTACCCAGACGATATTTTAGCACACTTGATCTCCGCCTGCAAGGTTTTGATTTTGCTGCAACACGCTCTCTAACAAAATATTAACATCATGACAGCTCCAGGCGCTTCTCCATACGCCAGGCTGGCTCGTGCACGTTCTGGCGCACCCCGTGCTGGTCGAGGTAGGACCAGCGCCCTTCTTCAACCGCCACGACACGGTAGCCCAGTCGTTCGTACAGGCGCCGGGCGCCGTGATTATCCCGGGTAACGTTCAGGCATACCCGGCGGAAGCCGCGCCGGTATAGATCGGCCTCCACCACCTGCATAAGCCGCGTGCCGATGCCGTTGCCGCGATACTCGGGGCGCACCCGGAAACCGTAGACGTACGCCTTGGTGACGCCGTCTGCCAGCTCCCGGCGAGATGAGCTTAACTGCACGAAGGCCTGCCCAATCAAGCCGGCGCTCTGAACTTCCACCACCCACAGCAGCGCGTGACCGTGTTGGGCGCTCTCGTAGGCATCCTGATACAGGCGCCGGAAATGGGTGTACTCGCCATCCCATTCCATGGCGGGCAGATCTTCGCGCTGCGCCATGCGAAAGACGCCTTTTATCGTCGTATCCGTATCTTTGGGTAGGCTGTCCATAAGGGTGTCCATAATTGCTCGCTAACGGGCTTTAAGTCCTCCGGGGCGTTCCGCCGCCTGCGCCAGCAGCCGCTCCAGGCGCTGCTGCTCCTGTTCGTCCGTCTGAATCTCTCCGTCCAGCCAGGCGTCGCGCAGCTCTCGTAAGATTTCCTTGTACAGGGGCCCGGGAGCCAGGCCACGCGCCCGCAGCGCATGCCCGTCCGTAAGCGGCATCACCTTGCGCCAGTGCGCCAGGTAGGTAATTAACATCTCCTGC
This sequence comes from Anaerolineales bacterium, assembly GCA_041736465.1. Classification (GTDB taxonomy): domain Bacteria; phylum Chloroflexota; class Anaerolineae; order Anaerolineales; family UBA4823; genus JAJUJL01. Next base: position 13,988 of record JBGSTO010000559.1, read on the forward strand.
ACCTGCGCGGTATCGCTGGCGAGATACAGACCCACCAGCGCCGGCAGGGGCACGTCGTCCAGGCGGTAGGTGATGGCGCTAGGCTTCCGCTCTACCAGCTCAGGCAGCTCGCTCCACAGCTCGCAGGCAGACTGCACCAGCTTGCGCATCTCCGCTGAGAACTTCAAGCGCGCCATCAGGCTGCCGGCGCGCCCGGGCGGCAGGCGCAGCATCCACAGCAGGTAAACCAGCTTCTTACGCTCCAAGCTGTTGAATGCCTGCTGCAGATCGGGGAGCAGCGCGTCTGTATCCAGGGAGAGCAGCCTGTGCAGGCGCTCTTCCAACCAGGCATCCCAACCCAGGTCGGTGTGGATGGCAGGCAGCACGCCCAGCTCTGAGAGCCGCGCCAGGATCTGCGCCACATTCGCCTCTACCAGCACCTGGTCCAGCTCGTGGCGAATGCGGTCACCGGAGATGCGATCCAGCAGCGAGAGCGCCTCGCGCAGCAGCTC
>JBGSTO010000561.1:0-13380 GCA_041736465.1 Anaerolineales bacterium
CCGGAGAGCGAAGCTGCGGCGCGTTCCAAGGTCAGGTAATCCAGGCCCACATCCACCAGGAATCCCAGGCGGGATTGAATCTCTTTCAAGATGCTTTCGGCAATGGCTTGCTGGCGGCTGGTGAGCGGCGTAGCTGCCTCCGCCAGCCTGCGCGCCCATTCCAAGGTGCGCAGCACCGGCCAGCGGGTGACTTCCACAATATGGCTGCCATCCACCGTCACCGCCAGCGCTTCCCGGCGCAGCCGCGCCCCGTTGCACGACGGGCAGACGCGCTCGCTCATAAACTCCGAGATCTTATCGCGCATGTACTCCGAGCTGGTCTCATTGTAGCGGCGCTGCAGGTTGCTGATCACGCCCTCAAAAGAAGTGTTGAAGGTCGCCTGGCGTCCATCCTTGTTGCGGTAGTGCACGGTCACCTGCTCTCCGCGAGTACCGTACAGCACCAAATCCAGCTTCTCTTTGGGCAGCTCGGCAACCGGCACATCCAGGTCGATATGGTACTCGCGCGCCACTGCTTCCAGCGTCTGCCAGTAATAACTACCTTCCTCGCGCGGCCCGCTCCACTCCGAGACGGCGATTGCTCCTGCGTTGAAAGACAGGTCGGGGTCGGGAATCAACAGGTCGGGATCGATTTCCAGCTTACCGCCCAACCCCTGGCACTCCTGGCAGGCGCCGTGCGGGGTATTGAAGGAAAAGGTGCGCGGCTCGATCTCGGGCAGCACCGAGCCGTGCTCCGGGCACGCCAGGTGCTCCGAAAAATGCAGGTCGCGGGGGCTGTTGGCATCGCTCACATCCTGGATGGTCAAGTAGCCGTCGCCAAATTTCAGCGCCGTCTCGACTGAATCGGTCAGGCGAGATCGAAATGCGTCGTCATGCTCGCCGCCATCTGCGCCGCCATTCGCGCCGCGCAGCACCAGGCGATCCACTACCGCCTCGATGGTATGCACTTTATAGCGATCCATCTGGATATCTTCTTCTAGCTCATGCACCTTACCATCCACCCGGGCGCGTACGAAACCGGCCTTGCGGATCTCGTCCAGCACGCCCTGGTGGGTGCCCTTACGGCCGCGCACCAGCGGTGAAAGTATCAGCAGGCGGGAATTTTCCGGTAGGGCCTCAACTGCGTCGACGATCTCCTGAGCCGACTGGCGCGCCACCTCTCGCCCGCAGACCGGACAGTGCGGGATACCGGCGCGGGCGTACAGCAGGCGCAGGTAATCATAAATTTCTGTAACCGTACCCACCGTAGAACGCGGGTTGTGCGAAGCGCCTTTCTGGTCGATCGAAACTGCCGGTGACAGCCCGTCGATGTAGTCTACGTCGGGTTTTTCCATCTGACCCAGGAACTGGCGCGCATACGCCGACAGCGACTCGACGTAGCGGCGCTGCCCTTCGGCGAATATGGTGTCGAATGCCAGCGATGATTTACCAGAACCAGACAGACCGGTGATGACCACCAGCCGGTCACGTGGAATCTCGACGGTAATATTCTTGAGGTTATGAACGCGCGCCCCAACCACGCGGATACTGTTTTGTGACATATCGCTTTTACCTTCCGGGAAGAGAAGTGCACACGAGCAACCAGAAATTATAGCACATCCGTTCAGAAAATCCGTGCCAAAACCGAATAGGGATTATACCAACTCCATGCAGGAAAAAAGAGCGGCTTATGCCAAGAATGGCTTCATCCAGTACAATATATTCAGCACACGCCACCTGACTTGAATTGAGGTACAGTATGAATTTGCTCAAGCGCCTTGCAAACCTTTTCAACCCGGCCCAGCCGGCAGCCCCGGAGTACTGGATCTTCGCACGCTGCAGACGCTGCGGCGAAGTCCTGAAAGCGCGCGTAAACCTGAACAACGATCTCAGCAGCGAATACGACGGCAGCGCTACCACCTACTTCTGCCGCAAAGTGCTCATTGGTGAAAGCCGCTGTTTCCAGCGATTGGAAATCGAGCTTACTTTCGATATGAACCGCAACCTGGTGAGCAGGGAAATCCAGGGCGGGCAGTTCATCAGCCGGGAAGAGTACGAAACCGCCCTGGCAGCTTAAAGCTGGTCGCACGTAGTGGGCCACACACAAGGATGTCATCCTGAGCGCCGACCTGCAGGGTCGGTCAGTGAAGGATCTAGATCCTTCACTTCGTTCAGGATGACAGATCAAAAAAGGATCGGGAAGCTAACAAAACTTGCCTGTGAGCGATAAATATAAAATCCTCCCCCAGGTACCATCCTTGGCCCGAGGGAGGAGAGAAACAAGTTGTATATCTACACAGGTATTACGGCTTCTTGGTCTTCACTGGCTTTGGGTCCAGCTGTTTCTTGATGTCGCCCCAGCCCATGCCCGACTGGCGCATGGCGAAGATCTCCGCGACGGGTACGCCGCTCTGCCCGCTCAGGCTGTAGGCGAGGTCGATTTCGCCGAAGCCATAGCCCTGGCAGAACCATCCCATGATTTCGTTGTAGCTAACACCGTAGCGTGCTGCCAGTTTCGTGCCTGTTGGGTGAGGTTCGGCTCCCGTGCATGCATCAACCGGCGGCTCTTCGGTAACAACCGGCTCGGTGGCAACAGGTTCCGTAACCACAGGCTCGGTGACCACCGGTTCAGTCGCCACAGGCGGATCCGTGGGTACGGGCGTTACCAGGCCATCATCCACCATTTTCTTGATCGCTCCCCACCCCAGGCCTGAGCGGCGCAGATCGAAGATATCTGCCACCGGCACACCCGCTTGCAGACTCAGCTCGTATGCCAGGTCAATCTCGCCAAACCCGAATCTCTGGCAGAACCAGCCCATGATCTCTTCATAGGTGACATCATATCGTTCGGCCAGCTTCTGTCCCGTGGGTTGGGGGTTGGCGCCGGTGCAGTCGGTGACTGGACCGGGATAGGGTTCCTCGGTAGGCGGCAGTGTGGCAATCGGTTCGGTAACCGGCGGCTCGGTGACCACAGGCTCGGGCAGCTCTTCTTCTACCAGCGACTCGATTTTCAGCGCCAGCCAACGGCCATCTTCCAGAACCTGGTACACCACAAGCACAGGGTCGCCCACGGCTAAATCGCCGTCGTACTCGGTGTGCTCATCTACCCAAACTTGCTGCCCGCTGATAAGCCACACCTCGGTGCCCATCGCCTCGATCACACCTGTAAACTGATTTTCGCCTTCATCCAGCTCGACAGCCAGGAGCTGGTCGGCGACCCGGCTGCCATCATCCAGCACCCGGCCTGTTACCAGCACCGTTGCGCCGCTGGGCAAATCGCCGGAAACAGAGGTGCTATCCGTTACCTGGAAAGCAACCCGGTCGACCTGCCACTCGCTGCCCGAGCTGCGATCAAGCTGGCCGCGCAGCACAAATTGGTAAGCCGGCGCCAGCGGAGCGCTGCCCGCCTGTACCGACGTAGCCTGTCCCGCTGCCAGCATCACCTGTCCTTCGCTCGAATCAACTTCCACGCTCCCGCGCTCGACTGCGATGCGCGCCGGCCCGCTGCGGTCTACAGCCACCGAAAAGACCGTGCCGTGTACTTTGGCGCTGCCTGAAGCCGTATGCACCTGGTACAGCCCGTCGCGGTCGCCCATAGGAACGACGCTGTGATAAGTGACGCCGCTGTGCTGCACCACCTCCAGCTTGATCGTTCGATCCCAGCTTCCTTGCAAGCGCTGAAGGGTAACTTCACTATCCGCCGCCAGGGTCGCGCGGCTGCCATCGTAAAACACCAGGGTCACCGCGGACTCTGCGCCGGTGCGCAGGCGCTGTCCGGAGCGCAGCGTTTGACCATCTTCGACCGGGCGCCAATTGTCTTGAGAGGCGCTCGCCATCCGCACCTGGCCCTGAATTTCGATCAGCTTTGCCAGGCGGCCTTGATTCGGGCCGGCGTACCAGAAGGAGGCTGCAGCTGCCAGGAAAATCAAGACAAAAGCCAGCGCGGCTGCTCCCACCGCGCCCGAAATCAGCAGCAAGCCGCGTGCCTGCCAGCCGCCATTTGTACGCGGCGCTGAATTCAAACGCGGCGCAGCATGCCGATTATGGTTGCGCGCGGAGACCGCCGGCTGGAAAGCCTTTTGAGGCAGGGGGTGCCGCGTTTGGCGGATACCTACCGCCAGCTGCAGCAGCGAGGCGAGCTCCCGCTGCTCGGCGGGAAGCCCAGCCAGCACTTCTGAAAGCGGCTTACCGCGTTCGATTTCTTCGATATGAAACTGCAAAAGATCATCTATTTCAGACATCCTCATCCTCCCACGATTTCAACAGTTCTCGCAAGGCGCTCAAGCCGCGCCGCTGCAAAGCTTTAACAGAATCTTCGGTTTTGTGCAGCGCCTGGGCCACTTGGGCAATGCTCAAACCGCTGACAAATCTCAACACCACCACGTCGCGCTGATCCTCGTGTAATTTGCCCAGTGATGCCACCAGGAACTGGCTGTTCAGGCGCCGCTCAACCACACGATCTACCCCTTCAGTCCCAGGGAGCATTCCTTCATCTAAGGGCAGGTGGTTGCGGCTGCGCAAGCCGCGTTGGTAATCAATAGCCAGGTTGCGGGCGATCTGGTACAACCAGGCTTCGAAGGCAATCCCTTGCGGGCGGTAGCGTTCCAGGGCGCGCAGCATGCGCAGGAAAACTTCCGAGGTGAGATCTTCAGCGACATGCCCATCCCCAACCCGGTAATACAGGTAGCGATAAAGCCCCGGGCGGCAGTGCTCGTACAACTTGCCGAGCGCACTGGCATCCCCCTGACCCGCACGTGCAATCGTCTCTGAACTGACAGCTTCAATCATATTTTCACCGGCTCCATCTCTCAATAATAGATAACGGATGACTCCCCCAAAACGAGTCACTTTTACGGAAACCTTAACCGCGTTTTAACTGAAAGCAGATTACCGTACGAGCACGGCAATCTGCTAACCTTAATGTATTGAGCTAATGTCCCAGGTGCTTGAGGTCCGCTGTCTCCAGGGATTCGTCCCACAAAGCCAGGCGGCGCCTCCAGTACAGGATTTGAGGGATGACGTGCGGCAGTAAAAACAGGCGGCGGGTGGGAGGCAGCGGTGAAATACCCCAGATCGCCAGCATTGAGTAGGCGACAAAAACATCTTCGAATTCCTTACGGCGCTTCAACTGGTACGGCACCGCCGCCCACGAAATAGCCGCGCCAAACAGGAACTCGTTTGCCAGATCATACATGTGACGCAGCCAGGCGCCCGGCCTGAGTTTTGTACTCATGCGCAGCTGTCGCGAGAGAAATTGGGGTGTCTGCCAATCCATGTTGCCAGGCTGAAACAGCGCAGCCGGCTCAGCCTGGCATTAATATCCTGGATAAGTTGCAGTTAGCCCGACTTGGTGGGCAGGTGCGGCATGATGGCGCGCGCCAGGTTGCTGGTGGGCATGGTTTGCAGCCAGATGCGCCCAGGGCCCTTGAGAGTTGCCAGGAACAGGCCTTCCCCGCCGAAGAAGATGTTGGCGAAGCCCTTCACCATCTCCACATCGAACGAGACCGTGGGCTCGTACATGGCGACATGCCCGGTATCCACCTTGAGGATCTGGTTCGGCGCCAGGGTGTACTCCACGATCTCGCCATCCAGGCAGACAAAGGCCACGCCCGGGCCGGTCAGCTTTTGCAAGATGAAACCCTCGCCACCAAACAACCCGGCGCCCAGGCGGCGGCGGAAATGAATGCTGAGACCCACCGTTTTCTCGGCGCACAGGAAGGCCGTCTTCTGGCAGATCATCTCCTGACCCGGTCCCAGGTTGATCGGCAGGATCTTGCCAGGGAAATCGGAGGCAAAGGCCACAATCCCTTTGCCGCCGGAGCTGGTGTACTCTACCAGGAAGAGCGACTCGCCGCTGACGGCGCGCATCAGCGCCCCGCCGATGCCGCCGCCGCGCCCGCTGGTCTTCATGTCGATGTTGCCGCTCATCCAGGCCATGCCGCCGCTCTCAGAATAGACGGTCTCGCCTGGATCCAGCTCTAAGATAACTGCCTGCAGGGTGCTGCCGATGATCTTATATTCCATGCCGGTCTGGCCGCGCCCGCTGATCTGAACCTGCGCATCCGGCAGGTCGACGCGCTCGCCGGGTGCATTGGGAGTAATGGTCATGTTATTCTCCTTGTTTGGAAAGAAATGATTGCTTGAATCATATCACAACTGCACTTCTCCATCGATGCCGGGTGCACTCTGGTGAGGGCTTTCAAGGTTTAGAGACGCTATGTGGCTGGTTGTTTAATGAGAAAATGTTAACAATCTCTAATACAGAAATAGTGTACAAAACATTGACAATACTTGTATATCTGGTAAAATCAGGCGTGAAGTGGAATGATCTCATGGACAAAGCCCTCTTTCTTACCACCTGGCCCCTCTCGCTCGGACAAGGCAGCGGCACCGCCTTGTTCGTGCAATCTATACGACGCGCCGTCGAGGCGCTCGGAACCAAGGTGGAGCTGGTCAACCCGCCCCTGGAGACGCAGGACTATGCCCGTTTCACTCTGGAGCGTCTGTGGTTCAATGTGCAGTTTGGGCGCGAGCCGCGCCTGGCGCAGGCGGATTGGATCCTGGGGCTGGATTACGATGGTTTTGCCATCCCGCGGCGCAGCGGGCAGCGCTTCATCGGCACGGCGCGGGCTGTGTTCGCCGACTTGGTGGATACCGAGCCGGAGCCGTTTCACACCCTGCTGCAAACCCAGGCCTACTTCGAAGGGCATAACCTGCGCAGCGCCGACCTGGTGATCACGCCTAGCCAGTACGCCCGGCGCAAAGTGGTCGAGCACTACCAGGTGCCCGAGCCTCTGGTACACGCCGTGCCCAATGGCATCGATCTGGTCGAGTGGGATGCACTGTGGCAGAGCCTGCCCGAACCCGATGCAGGGCGCCGTCCCACCGTGCTGGCGGTCAGCAAGCTGTATCCGCGCAAAAAGATTGGTGTGCTGGTGCAGGCAGTGCCCATCCTGCGCCGCGCTTTCCCAGATGTTGATGTGCGCATCGTCGGCGGCGGTTTCGAGTGGGAAGCACTGCAGCAGTTCAGCCGAGACCTGGGCGCCAGCGACAACATCACCTGGTTAGGCGATATCAGCGACCGCCGGAAGATCGTCGCTGAATTCAAACGCAGCCACATCTTTGTGCACCCCAGCATCCAGGACGCCTTCGCCAACGTATGCCTGGAAGCCATGGCTTCCAGCCGCCCGCTGGTGGTCTCGGATGCCGCCTCGATGCCCGAATTGGTGCGCCCGGCAGGCAGCGGCAGCCTGGTGCCTCCCGAAGAACCCGAAGCATTGGCTCAGGCGATTGGCGACCTGCTGGCAGATGATGAAAAGCAGCACCAGTTGGGTCAAGCCGGGCGGCGTTTTGCCGAGGGGATGAGCTGGGAGAATACCGCCAGCCGCTTTTTGCAGTTGGTCGGGTAAGAAAATCCATGGCGCAAGCATCTGGACAATGAACCACCGGCATAGTCCGGTATCGAGAATGAGATGAGCGTATGCAAATTACAACCTTAAGACGTTTTGAGTTCTCCGCTTCACGCCAGCTCTCCGGCGGTCGCCTGCACGGCAACAACTTCTACGGTTGGGCCGGCATCCGCGGCCCGGTTGACCCGCTGACCGGCATGCAGATCAACATCGTCGACCTGAAGCAAAAGGTACACGAAACCCTGGAGCGCTTCGATCACCGCAAACTGAACAGCCAGATGCCGGGTGAGGAACCAAACACCGCCAACGTGGCGCGCGCCATCTTTGCCGACCTGCACAGGCGCCTGCCCGAAGCAGTCTACCTCTATTCCATCGAGCTGGCGGAGGAAGACGAAAACGCCGCCCTGATCACGCTGGACGAGGAGTTGGAAATCGTGCGCGGCGGTTTCTCTGCCGCTCACCGCACCCACGCCCCACGCTTGAGCCAGGCTGAAAACCAGCGCCTGTACGGCATCTGCAACAACTCTGCCGGTCACGGGCACAACTATCAGGTGGAGATCGCCGTACCCGAGGCGAACAGCGTGCCCGCCGGTGTGTGGCAGCACTTCGACCACCGCAACCTGTCCAGCGACATTCCCGAACTTGCCGGGCGCAACGTGGTCACCGAGGCGGTCGCCACCCTGATTGCGATGAAGGCGCCCCAGGCTGCCCGGGTGCGCGTCTGGGAGACGCCCGACTTCTTTGCCGAGTACCACCCTGGCGACAGCAGCTACCGCCTGGGGCGGCGCTACCGCTTCCACGCTGCCCACCGCCTGGAAAGCCAGGAACTCAGCCTGGAGCAAAACCAGTCCATCTTCGGCAAGTGCAATCGCCCCGACCCTCACGGGCACACCTACAAAGCCCTGGTCACCGTGCGCGGCGAGCTGGACCCGCTGACCGAAACCGCTTTCGACCTGGGCTGCCTGGATGAAATCGCGGCTGGCATATTGGGCGAGCTGGATTACACCTATATCGACCAGGACATCCCGGCCTTTGCCGGAATGCCCAGCACCGGTGAAAACATCGCCGCCTACCTGTTTGAGCGCTTTGCCGGGCGATTACCCGGTGCGCTGCAAGAGGTGCGGCTGTGGGAAACCCCCAACAACCAATTTATCGCTTCTTTGGAAGGAGATTTTTCAAAATGAACAACGGACACAATGGAAACCACCAAAATTACCGTATGAACTCGCTGGTCGAGCTGGCGGAGCCAGAATTCGACCTGGAACACGCCTCCATCGGTATGGCTGGCGAAGACACCCAGAACATGGCAATAGAAGGCGCAGTGCGCAGCTTGCTGATGAACCTGGGCGAAGACACCCAGCGCGACGGGCTGCTCAACACCCCCCTGCGGGTGCGCAAGATGTACCGCGAGCTGCTCGCCGGCTACACGACCGATCCGGTGGCGATGATCAACAACGCGCTGTTCGACGTGGACTACAACGAGATGGTCATCGTGCGCGACATCGAGCTGCAAAGCCTGTGTGAGCATCACATGCTGCCCTTCATCGGCAGGGCGCACGTGGCATACATCCCCAACGGCAAGGTGCTTGGCCTGTCGAAGATTCCGCGCATTGTAGACATGTTCTCGCGCCGCCTGCAGGTGCAAGAAAGGCTGACAGCCCAGATCGCCGACTTCCTGGAAGACACGCTGCAGCCGCAGGGTGTGGCTGTGGTGGTGGAAGCCGCTCACATGTGCGCCACCATGCGCGGCGTCAAGAAAGCCAATGCCCGCATGGTCACCAGCACGATGCGCGGTCAATTCAAGGACGACGCTCAACTGCGCCGCGAGTTCATGGATCATATCGGGCGCGCCTCGAGCCAGGAGCTGTTCTAAGATGCCTGCCCTCGACACAGACCAGATCCAGGCTCACCTGACGACACTGCCCGATTGGGAGATGAAGGATGCCGCCCTGGTGCGCACTTTTACCCTGCCCTCCTTCGCCCTTGCCGTGCTGCTGCTGGGCGCCATTGGGCAGTTGGCGGAAGCCGCCGGGCACCATCCCGACCTGCGCATTTACAGCTACAACAAGCTGGAAGTGCGCCTCACAACCCACAGCGCCGGTGGGATGACCGAAAAAGATTTCGAGCTGGCAGTCCAGATCCAGGCGCTGCCGCTGCGCAAACCAAAAGCATGAAAACGGCGATCATCACCGGCGGCGGCAGTGGCATCGGCCTGGCTGCCGCCCGCCTGCTCGCACAGTCCGCATACCGGGTCGGGTTGGTCGGCAGGAGAGCCCAAATTTTAGAACAGACCGTGAACACCATCCAGGGCGCCGGCGGGCAAGCCTGGTACGGCGCCCTGGATGTGCGAGACGCCCCTGCGGTGAAGGCATTTGTCGAGGCGGCGGTCAGGCAACATGGCAAGCTCGACCTGCTGGTCAACAGCGCCGGCGTATTCAGGCTGGCCTCTTTCGAAAAGACGGACGCCGCCCTGTGGGATGAAACCCTGGGCGCCAACCTGACCGGCGCCTTCAACGCTTGCCAGGCTGCCTGGCCCTACCTGGATGGCGGGCAGATTATTAACATCAGCTCGGTAGCTGGCGTACAGCCCTTCAGCGGCTGTGCCGCCTACTCCGCTTCCAAGTATGGATTGGTGGGTCTGAGTGAGGTGCTGGCGCTGGAGGGAAAGAAGCGCGGCATCCGCGTGCACGTGCTATGCCCTGGCAACACCGAGACGCCCATCTGGGAGGGTCAGGCGCCGGAGGAAGTGCAGCAGCGCATGATGCGCCCGGAAGACGTCGCCGAGACCATCCGTTGGCTGGCGCTCAGCCCGCCCGGCGTGAGCTTCGAGCGTGTGGTGATGCGGCCGAGCAAAGACCCCTGGAAGGGTTAATCGGCAGCAGGAGTTCCCCTGCTCACTTTTTCAAATGATACGGCACATCGATGATCACGCGCTGGTAGCCGTGGCTGCGCCGCCGGTACAGCAGCGCGCCTTTGATCAGCCAGGCGACCTGGTTGTGCATCAGCCCCTGCCAGCCTTTCGCCGGTACGATCTCCGGCAGCACCAGCGCCGCCAGCGTGCCGTCGTTGTGCTCGCGGTCGGTGCGGTCGAGATATTCCAGCAGCGGGCGGATGATCGAGCGGTATGGCGATGGTTCTACCACCAGGGGAATATCCGGAAACCACTCACGCCACTTCGCCTGCACCCGCGCGGCAGCTCCCGGCTCTATTTCGATATACAGTGCGGTGATTTGATCGGACAGCGAACGGGCATGATTCACCGCCTCGATGGTCGCCCGGTGCACGCCCGATATCGGCACCACCAGGCGCAGCCTGGGCACCGGGTGCAGTGAAGGCGGCAGTCCATTCAGGCTGAGCTGTTCGGCTACCTGCCGGTAGTGATTCTTGACCTGGTAAAACGACCAGACCAAACCCGGGATAAAAAGCAGTGTCAGCCAGGCCCCATCGGTGAACTTGCTTACCAGGATGATCACCACCATCACCCCTGTGACCAGGGCGCCGAGGCCGTTCACCAGACTTTTCAACAGCCAGTTGGAGCCTTTCTCCCGCTGCCAGTGCAGCACCATCCCTGCCTGTGACAGGGTAAATGCCATGAACGCGCCGATGGCGAATAAAGGCACCAGCAGGTGCGAGTCGCCTCCAAACAGCACGACCAGCACAGCCGTAGCCCCAGACAGCAGCAGCATGCCGTTATTGAAAACCAGCCGGTCGCCCAGGTTGCTCAGCTGGCGCGGCAGATAGCCGTGGTTTGCCACAATGGAGGCCACCCGCGGGAAGCCGGCAAAGCTGGTGTTGGCAGCGACCGTCAAAATCAGCAGGGTGCTGATTTGCACCAGGTAATAAACCGCACCGTCGCCAACCAGGCGTCGCGCCAGGGCTGAGAGGATGGTCTCCTGCGGCCCGGCAACCACGGCGAAATACTGGGTCAGGCCCAGGCTGCCGGTGAACAAGAGTCCCATCAGCAGCGCCATGACTGCCAGCGTGCGCCCGGCATTGCGGCTTTCCGGCGGCTGGAAAACCGGTACGCCGTTGCTGATTGACTCGATGCCGGTCAAGGCAGTGGTTCCGGAGGCAAATGCCCGCAGGATCAGAAAAATTGACAACGGCTCGATAGCAACTGGCGCAACGGCGCTAAAATCCCCTGGACCTTCCAGCAGCGCCCGCCCTACCCCATAAATCAGCATACCCAGGTAAATGAGCAGGAACAGGTACACCGGCAGCGACATAGCCGTACCGGCTTCGCGTGCCCCGCGCAGATTGATCAGCGTGATCATTAGCAGCAAAAACAGAGCCGCCTCGACCCGGTAATTCCACAAAAATGGGAAAGCCGATGCGAAGGCCTCTACCCCGGCTGTCAGGCTGACCGCCGCAGTCAGCACATAGGCGACCAGCAAGGCTGCCGCCGCCACCAAACCGGGCAGCTCTCCCAGGTTTTCGCGGGCAACGACATAGGATCCCCCACCGTGCGGGTAGGCATGGATGGTCTGGAAGTAGGAGAGTGCGACTGCTGCCAGTAAGGCAGTAATGCCCAGGCCGATCGGGAATGAGTACGCCAGGCCTGCGCTGCCCATCGCCACCAATCCCAGGAAGATCTCCTGGTTGGCGTAGGCAATCGAAGACAACGCATCCGGGGAGAAAGCTGCCAGAGCGCGGATCTTATTCAGGCGGGCGTGGGCTGCTTCCTGGGTGGGCAGGGGCGGCCCAACCAGCCACGTCCACAGCCGGTAGAGCATAGACGCCTCTAGGGAGACTTAAGATAGCGGTCGAAAAACTCGATCGTGCGATTCATCGCCAGGGTAAAGAACCCCGACAGGTTGTGATTGTCTCCGTCATAAGTATACAACTCAACCGGCTTTCCAGCCTGCTGCATTTGCTCGTAAAGCAGCTCAGAGAACAGCACCGGCACGTCGGTGTCGGCTGTGCCGTGGTGCAGCTGCACCGGGCCGGAGATATCCGCCAGGTAGCTGTTGGAAGAAACCCCGTTCCAGAACTCCGGGTTTTCCTCCGGGGTGCCGTAGCGCTCGGTCCAATCGAAGCGCCAGCGGCGCGAGCTTCCCGAGGGCGGTGGGGTAGCTGTTGGGCCGCTGCTGCGCCGCCAGCGGGTGAGCAGATCAGGGTAAGATGCCACTACCCCAGCCCAGATCACGCCGGCTTTGACATCCTGTGAGACCACCATCGCTCGCAGCGTGAGGTAGCCGCCCATCGAATGTCCCCACATGCCGATACGGTCCGGGTTAGCCTGCGGGAAGGCGCGCATGGCTGCCACGGCGTTGAGCACATCCACCGTATAGCCGGGGCTGCCGTAAGCGCCGCTGGCCTCGCCTTCCGAGCGATCGTGACCGCGGTAATCGATGCGAAAGACGATGTAGCCGCTGCTCGCCAGGCGATCTACGTAAGCGATGTAGCGCTCGGTGGTGCGGTACACATCCGGGGGAATGTAGCCGTGGTTGAAGACGATCGCCGGGAAACCGCCGGGGGGTGCATCGCCGCGCGGGATGGTCAGCAGGGCATAGATTTTCAGACCTTCCGACAGGTAATAGGCGTAGTAGCGGTTGTAGTTGGAACCCGGCTCCAGCTCCTGTTCAATGACAATCTCGCTGCCGGGATAAGGCGTCTGGCGCTGCGCCAGCACGCTCATCGGATGCAGAGTCGCCGTGGGGGTGGGCGTCGCCGAGGGTGTGACGCTGGGCGGTGGGGTGAAAGTGGCAGTGGAGGTCCAGGCGAGGGTGGGCGTGGCAGTATCTACCTGTGCGTTGGGCGCCTGCGCAGACGCGCCCGAGGCTTCTGAAGCGCCAGACGCAGGTGCAGAAGAACCGGATTCCAAAGCCGCCGGTTGGCTTGCCGCTGCCGCAGGCGTGGAATCCTGCGGCAGCCCCGGCGATAGACCGCAGGCTGCCACCAGGGAGGCCAGTATGATGAGGGGAAAGAAGCGTGTTTTGATCATAGGCTAAGATACGCAAATGTTGACCGAAACGATCTAAATTATGCCACA
>JBGSTO010000571.1:0-1869 GCA_041736465.1 Anaerolineales bacterium
CCGGAGAGCACCGCCCACCTGTACCAGATGAGCCTGTACATCGACCAGCTGGCAAAAGAACTGGGCCGCGCCCCATTGGAAATCAAGCGCCTGATCGGCTTGAACCTGGTGGCAGATGGCAGCGATGACCTGATCGTCGGCTTTTTGGGCGGCTGCGCCGGCACCAACTACGGCGAAAACAACAGCCTGATGGCGATCACCCGCTGCTACTCTGTGCCGGTATTGATGACCGCCGGTGTGATCGCCATCCTGCTCGGCTTCGTCGGCAAGCTGGCAGCGGTAGTCAACACCCTGCCGGTGGCGGTCACCGGCGGGCTTTCGATCTACCTGTTTGGCGTGATTGGCATGCAGGGTATTGCTCTGATACAATCGGAGAAAGTCAACCTGTTCGAGCCGCGCCAGCTGGCTGTCGGCGCCATTATCTTGATCACCGGTATCGGCGGCAACCTGGGCCTGCCGGATGGCCTTTTCCCCTTCCCCATCCCGGTGCTGTTCCCCAGCGGTATCCCCGCCATCGTCTTCTCGGCTTTGTTGGGGATCCTGGTCAACCTGCTCTTCCTGATCCTGCCGCCTAAGATGTTCGGCGTGCAAGACCGAGAGAACATTAACCTGTAATTCTTTACTGTAAACCTTCACCCATGAGCGTGCTTGGGAACGTTGGGTGCTTAGCATTCAACGTTCCCAACCCATCTCCTATAAAGAGGTTTGGAAGATGAGCATCAATGCCCACCCAGAACTCCCTGAATTTGACTATATCCGGCCTGCCTCTCTTTCAGAAGCAAGCCGGTTTCTCGCCGAGCATGCCGGCGAAGCGCGCCCGCTGCTGGGCGGCACCGACATCTTCGTGCGCATGCGCGACGGTTTCTGGCACGATAAATACCTGGTAGACGTCAAGCACCTGGACGCACAGATGCAAACGCTTTCCTTCGATCCCCAGCGCGGATTGACGCTGGGCGCGGGCGTCAACATGAACCGGGTGATGGCTTCGCCGGTGGTGCAGGCGCACTACCCCCTGCTGGCAGAGGCCTGCCGTTCGGTGGCCTCTTACCAGCTGCGCACTCGCGCCACCATCGTCGGCAATGTATGCAACGCCTCGCCCGCCGGCGATACCATCGGCGCTTGCCTGGTGCTGGGCGGCGTGCTGAACGTGTACGGCGTGAACGGCGGTGTAAACACCGGCGGGTACCGCCAGGAACCGTTGAGTACGTTTTTCCGCGGCCCTGGCAAGACGGTGCTGCAGCCCGGGGATATCGCTACCTCCATCCAGTTCGCCCCGCCGCCGGTCTCGGCAGCCGGCGTATATATCAAGCTGGGACGCAACACCTGGAGCGACCTGTCCATCGTTGGGGTAACCACCTATGGGTACGCGGACCCGGAGCTGGCATCGGGATACCGCTTCCGGGTGGCGCTGGCTTCCGTCGCCCCGACCCCGCTGCTGGTGCCCGCCGTCGAAGCGTATCTGGCGGCGAACAGCATCAACGCCGCAGCCTTCCAACAAGCCGCCCGGTTGGCGCAGGCTGCCTGCAGCCCGATCGACGATGTGCGCGGCACCGCCCGCTACCGCAAAGCCATGGTGCGCAACCTGACCGAAAAAGCCCTGAATATGACCTGGAAACGATTAAACGGCATCGTTTAAGCGTTTAACAACCCAACCCCAACTTATTGACGAGGTGGAAAATGGCGACTCATCGCATTACTGTGAAAGTTAACGGTGAACTCGAGCAAGTGGATGTCCCTTCTCAAATGACCCTGCTGCAAATGTTGCGCGAAAAGCTGGCTTTTACCGGTACGAAGAACGGCTGCAATGCCGGAGAATGCGGCGCCTGCACGGTGCTGTTGAACGGTGAGCCGGTCAACAGCTGCATGATC
>JBGSTO010000601.1:0-8375 GCA_041736465.1 Anaerolineales bacterium
GGTTGCAGATGCTTTTTGTTCGGCTTGTGCATATTCAGGTCGCTTTTGATCGGAGATACCTGATTATATTTTGTCTTCGGCTTTTTGAGGAGCCCCTAATATCTGACTGCTTTTGTCTGATCGTTTTTTCAGGGGAGCCACAGATTACACAGATTTTTTTTAAAATCTGCGAAATCTGTGTAATCTGTGGATAATGACATGCCTTATCTGCGAAAATCTGCGTAATCTGCGGTTACAGTTCTTTCTGATATTACGAGCCAGTGCTGGAGTAATGCCGCAGCCCGAACTTCCACACCTGGTAGGCCAGCAGCAGCAGCACACCCGCCACCAGTGTCCCCACCCACGCCATCACGCCCACGTCCCGCCCCAACAGGTAGCTGGCAGGGTAGAAGGAGGCAAAGCCGTAGGGGATCAGCCAGGTCATGGTCACCTGCACAAAGCGGTGGTACATGCTCAGCGGGTAGTAGGCAAATTCGTGGGTGTTAAAAACCACCAGCGTCACCGGCACCGATTCGACAACCCAGAAGGCGCTGGTGGCGGTGAACAGATTGAGCGCCACGAAGATCACACTGCCGGTCAGCACTGCCAGCAGCAAGTAGAGGAAGTTGCCCGGCGTCCAGGGGATGCCCAGCGCACGGCTGGTGTAGCTCACCAGCACGCCCCCCACCACCAGCTCGCCGATGCCGTCGTGGCAGAAGCGGTCTGCCAGCAGGTGGAAGAGCGGATTGATCGGGCGCACCATGAAGCGGTCGAAGCCGCCGGTGCGGATGTAGGACTGCCCCAGCGTCCACAGGTTGTCGGCGAACATATGGTTCATCGATTTCGCCAGCGTGATCAGGCCGTAGATGAACAGCAGCTCGTTGAACGACCAGCCGTTCAGGCTGGGCACCTGGCGCATGATGGCCCACACCCCCACCAGTCCCACACTCTGCATCGCCAGGAAGGAGAAGGCGCCGATGAAGAAGTTCAGGCGGTACTCCATCAAGATCTTCAGGCGCTGGATGAAGAACAGCCAGTACAGGCGGGCGTAGCGCAGCATCTCAACCTCCCTGTACGGTGACTTTGCGCACGGAGATGTCGAACGCCAGGCGCGAGACCAGCAGCAAGCCGGCAATCCAGGCGAACTGCACCAGCCACAGGCGCGGCGCGGCTTCGGGCGGCAGGATGCCGCTCAGTAAGCTGATGGGTACATACAAGCCCTGGGCAAACGGCAGCCCGCTGGCAATGGCTTGCAGCCAACCGGGCAGCATCACCAGCGGCAGCAGCCCGCCGCTGAACAGCAGCGCCACCGCCTCGCGCACCACACCCAGCCCCCAGGTTTCGGTGCTGTAAAAAGCAAGGCAGGCGAACAGCCAGTCGAAGCAGAACAGCACCGCGTGACCCAGCAGCATTGCAACCACAAACGCAGCCCAGGCTGCGGCGGTCGTGGGCAGCTGCAGACCGAAGAACAGCACCGCAATCACCAGCAGCGGCACCTTGGTCAGCAGGCTCATGAACATCAGACCCAGCATCTCCAGGTAATTGCGAAACTGGAAATCCACCGGGCGCAGCATCTCGATGGCGATCAGACCCTCGCGAATGTAGTAGCCGAAGTTGAAGATCATGCGGTTTTCGAGCGCCGGGCCGATCACCCGCGCCAGGATGATGTAGTTCAGCGTCTGGCTGAGGGTCAACCCGCTCAGCGTGGCCTGACCGCTGCTGGCATAGATCGCCCGCCAAAAATATAGAAAGATGACCATCGAGAAAACGGTAACGATGATCTCCATCCAGAACCAGATGCTGTATGCCATGAAGACTTTCGGAGCGGTAGAAAAAACCACCCCGGTCAGGCGCGCCGTGCGCCGGATGGTGTTCAGCGCCGCGCTCATACTATGCCTTCTTTCCCTTTGGGGTTATCCAGCGCCGCGCTCATGCTTTGCCTTCCGCCCCATGCCCGTTTTCCAGCGCGCCGCCGTAGATCTGGCGCACAATGGAGGCCAGGTCTGGCTCGGACAGCGAAAAATCGACCACTTCCACCTGGCCCATCAAGGCTGCCGCCACCTGGGAGGCGCTGGTCAGGGTGCGGTCAAAGCGCACCACCAGCCGCCCGCCGGACGAGCCGCCATTCTGGGCTTCGACCCGCGTCCCTTCCGGAAGCTGCATGCGATCGGCATGCTGCTGCAGATCATCCAGGTGGCGCGGGTGGATTTCGAAGGTCAGCGTGCGCTCGCGCCCGAAGCGTTGGCGGATAGTCGCCAGTGGGCCGTCGTAGATCATGCCGCCCTTATCGATGATCATCACGCGCTGGCACAGCTCTTCGATGTCGCCCAGATCGTGGGTGGTCAGGATGACCGTGGTGCCGTGCTGCTGGTTGTGCTCGCGGATGAACTGGCGGATGCGCTCCTTGACGATCAGGTCCAGGCCGATGGTCGGCTCGTCCAGGAAAAGCACCTTGGGCTCGTGGATCAATGCCGCCGCCAGCTCGGAGCGCATCTTCTGCCCCAGCGACATGTTGCGGATGGGCGTCTTGAGCAGCTCCTTCAGCTCCAGCATCTCGCTGAAGCGCGCCAGCAGCTCCTGGTAGCGCTTGGGAGGGATATCGTAGATGCCGGCGATCAGGTTGAGCGACTCGATCAGCGCCAGGTCCCACCACAACTGGGTGCGCTGCCCAAAGACCACGCCGATATCGCGCGCATTCGCCACGCGCTGGCGGTGCGGGTCTCGCCCGAGCACGCGCACGCTGCCGCCTGTCGGCATGAGCACGCCGGTCAGCATCTTGATGGTGGTGGATTTGCCGGCGCTGTTGACGCCGATGTATCCAACGATCTCGCCCGGCTCGACCGTCAGGCTGACGCGATCGACCGCCAGCACCTGCTTGCGAACAGGCCGGAACAGGGCTTTGACCGCTCCCTTGAGACCGGGGTCTTTCTGATTGACGGTGAATATCTTGGTCAGGTTTTCGGTTTGTATGGCGTGCATGGCAGCCTTCACGGATAAGATGCGGAATTGGGTGCAGGCTCCGCTCGCACCCAACTCCTCCGATAGCATATACGTATTAATGCAAAGGCAGTTGCATGATCTTACCAGAAATTGGCGGGGATGCAGGGACGCACAATGATCTCTGAGAAGTCTATGCGGACTTTGCCCTATATCCCTTTGGATGTTACAATATTGCTATGATATCCCCGCATACTCGAAAAATCGCTCTGGTGGCAAAAAAAGTTCGCCTGGGTGATGAAAAAACAGACGCTGCCTTCTGGCGAACGCTCACCTACCAGGAGAGAATCGGCGCCCTGGAACAAATCCGGGAAGAATATCATCGCTGGAAAAACGATGCTCAACCAGGATTTCAGAGAGTTTATACAATCGCTAAACGCTAATCAGGTGCGATACCTGGTGGTGGGGGGATACGCCGTAGCGCTGCATGGTTACCCGCGCTACACCAAAGATATTGACATTTGGGTCGAAATGACCCCACAAAACGCAACCCAAATCATCCAAGCTTTGCAAGAATTTGGCTTCGGCTCCTTAGGACTCAAAGTGCGGGATTTTCTAGAAGCAGACACTATCGTCCAACTGGGCTATCCGCCGCGCAGAATCGATATCCTGACCACTCTGCCAGGAGTTGACTTCGTCGATTGTTTTGAAGCAAGAAATGTGGTGGGTTTTGAGGGTGTGCAGGTCAACTTCATCAATTTGGATGACCTGATCAAAAACAAAAGGGCAGCAGGCAGAGCGCAGGATCTCGCAGACATCGAAAACCTGAGTTAGATTGGCCGAATCACAAACTAAGGAACAAAGCGCGGCTACCGGCATTAGCAATCGCATCAGCCGGCTGTGATTTCTTATAGATGAACCTGGCTGATTTATGGGAAGATGGTTAAACCTACATAGTAAACTCTCAGGAAATCAACCATGATCGAGCCCACCTTCTCCGAATTCAACACCGCCATTCCCCTGCTGTCTGGAATCAAACAAAAGGTACTGCCGCATGCCATCGCCCAGGGCTGCAGCCCGGGGCGTATTTTTGTGGACACAGTCGAGACGCCCCGGCTGGCCCTCGCCTGGTCGGCGGTCGGGTACTACCTGCTGGCAGGCGATCCTGCAGTGGGGCACGACTTCACCGAAGCCAGCCGGGTGCTGACCGAGATATTCGTACCGGCCTCGCAAGCCGGCGGGGAGAACGGCTTCATCTTGGTCCCCTCCCATGAGGGTTGGAAAGAGCACCTCCCCCACCTACTGCCGGGGCGCGAGGTGATCGAGATTTACCGTCGCCCGTTCCACTTCGACGCCGCCCAATTCGCACTGCTGGGCGACTGGCGGGAGCGAATACCGGCTGGTTTTCACCTGCAGGTGATGGATGCCGCCCTGGCGGAAAAACTCGGCACGCTCAGCACCTGGTCTTCGCTAAGCGCTTTCCTGGAAAACGGCCTGGGGGTGGTCCTGCTCGAAGGGGATCAGATCGCCAGCACTTGCACCAGCGTGTTCGCCAGCCGCGACTTGATGGAAATCGATATGCACACACAGGAGCCTTACCGGCGGCGGGGATTGGCGGTTCTGACCGCCTCGGCTTTTATCGAGGAGTGCCTGCGAAGAGGCAGGCAGCCCAACTGGGAGTGTTTTTGGGATAACGAGCCATCCACCGCCCTGGCGCTGAAGCTGGGCTTCACCGCAGAACCGGATTATCCAGTGTATTATTGGGAAGCGTAAATGAATACCTTCAGGTGATCAATTATATAAAGGCAACTGGCGCGCCGGTGAGATTGCTGTTCAGTTTTCGGCTGGCATTGAGACGCTCACAGCCTGCGTCTTTCGCTGCATCACCGCCAGGATATAAAAACCGAACAGTCCGGCGTACACCGCCAGCAGGCAAACCGGGATAACCTCCAGCGAGATCTGGCGCGCCAGTACCCCCATCAAGCCGGGGATGACCGCTGTCCCAAAACCCGTCGCGGCAATTTGCATCCCGATCGTATTGGCAGCATAAAGATCGCCCACCCGCGTCTTCGTCCCCGACATCATCGCCGGGAAGATAGGAGCGATCGACAGGCCGATAATGCCCACTGCCAGCACATTGGCTGTTTCGGAGGGATTCCAGACCAGCAGTCCCGCGCCCAGCAGCGCTCCCACCAGCCCGCCAAGCACCAGCTTATTGATTCCCACCCGCCTGGCGAACAAGCCTGCCGTGATCCGGCCGATGGTAAAGGTAAACCAGTAGCTGCCCGCGAAGAACCCCGCCAGCGTGATATCGACCCCGCGCGATTCGGTCAGCAGCGTGTAGGTCCAGGTGCCGAGCGCGCCTTCCGCGCCAACATAAAGGAAAAACAGTGCGATGCTCAGCCACACCTGCGGCTGCCGCAGGGTCGCTCCCATCGGCGTTTTGTATTCTGTCAGTCGTTTCTGCGCCTCGCTGCTGGATGGCGCATTGTTCTGGCTCCACATGGCTAGGGTCAGCGCAAAACAGGCTGCCAGTACGATTTGAAAACCACCTACCACACGGTAGCCAAAATGCCACGTGTTCAAAGACGTGAGACCAAGTGTCATGATGATCGGGCCGAGGGTAACGCCAATGCCCCAACTGGCATGCAGCCACTGCATCAGCCCTTCACCAAAATGTGCCGCCACGTAGGTATTGAGACCGGCATCGATTGCGCCGGCCCCCAGCCCGGCGAACACACCCAGCAAGACCATCATCCACCATTGCGGCACGAGCGTGTAGCCGATCAGCGCCAGCCCGGTGAGAAAGCAGCTAGCAGCAAGAACGCGGCCTACGCCCACCCGTGAAAGCAGGAAACCGCTGAGGAAGCTCGAGGTCATGTAACCGGAAACCGCAGCAGACAGGAACATGCCGATCGCATCCAGCGGGATAGAGAAGCCTGCCCGGATCGAGGGCCAGCCAACGCCAAGCAGGCCATCCGGCAGCCCGAGGGCGATGAAGGCAACGTATGCCAGCAAAATGAGACCCAGTCTTGGGTGCTGTTTTATCTTCGTCCAGATATTCATTGTTATATTGGGAAGAGGCGCCTGCTTAGCAAAACAAAGAACCTGCCGGGCCGGCAGGCTCTGTCACACTGGTGGCGAGAGTGGGATTTGAACCCACGACCAAGGGCTTATGAGTCCCCTGCTCTACCACTGAGCTACCTCGCCAATTGCGCCGCAATAGTACTACCGGCGCGCTATTTTGTCAACCATATCCCAGCTTCACCAGCAGCTCGGCATTATAAATCGAGCCGCCCGCCGCCCCGCGGATGGTGTTGTGCGACAGCACCACCAGGCGCAGGTCAAATAGCGGGTCCGGGCGCAGGCGTCCTACCACGGAGGTCATGCCCTTACCCGCCATGCGATCCAGGCGCGGCTGGTGGCGATCCGCTTCGGAGCGCAGCAGGAGCACAGGCTCCGGAGCGGAGGGCAGCCCGGCGCTGATCGCAGGCGCGCGGTAAGCTGAAAGCGCCTCGGCTGCCTGCCCGACGCTGGCGCGCTGCGCCAGCTCCACCGACAGGCACACCAGGTGACCATCGCTGACTGCCACGCGGTTGGTATGCGCAGAGATGGCAAACCCGGCGGGCTGGATGGCTTCGCCGCTAAAACGCCCCAGCATTTTCAGCGGTTCGCTCTCTACTTTCTCCTCTTCTCCGGTGATGTAGGGAATAGCATTGTCGAGAATGTCCAGCGATGGCACGCCCGGATAGCCCGCGCCAGACAGCGCCTGCATCGAAACGGCAAACACGCGCCGCAGACCGAAAGCATCCAGCAGCGGCTTGAGCGCCACGGTCATGCCGGTGCTGGTGCAGTTCGAGTTGGTGACAATGGCGCCTTTCCAGCCGCGGCTGCGGCGCTGCACCTCCACCAGCCCGGCATGCTCTGGATTGACTTCGGGGATCAGGATGGGCACGTCCGGTTCGTTGCGGTAGGCGGAGGCGTTGGAGCACACCAGCGCGCCGCGGCGGGCGAAGGCAGGTTCGATCAGGCGCGCCTTGTCTGCCGGCAGGGCTGAAAATACCATGGCGACGCCAACCTGCTCCGGCTCGCTGGGCAGCAGCGGCAATTCTGCCGCCCAGGCGGGCATCGCCTCACCCAGCACCCAGCGGCAGGCTTCGCCGTACCTGCGCCCAACCGAGCGATCCGAGCCGGTCAGGGAAACCACCTCGAACCAGGGGTGACCATCCAGGAGCTGGACGAAGCGCTGCCCGACGCTGCCGGTGGCGCCCAGAACTGCAACGGGGATTTTTTCTGCCATGATACCTCCTAAGAATGTACATCTCTATTGATAACCATAAGTTGGTCGCACGTAGTGGGCCGCGCACACGGATCTAGATCCTTCACTTCGTTCAGGATGACAGATCAAAAAAGGATTTACGCGGTCAGCGTATGCAGCGCCCTGACCGCAGTCTCGGCATCCTGCTCCGCCACCACCAGGCTGATCGCCACCTCCGACGAGCCTTGCGCGATGGCAATCACATTGACGCTGCGCTCACCCAGAACGCTGAACACCCGCCCGGCGATGCCCGGCGTGTGCTGCATGCCCGCACCGACCACGGTGATGATCACCACCTCGTCGCTGACCCACACCCGGTCGATATCCCGGCGGGAAAGCTCGCCCGCGAAAGCCGTTTCCAGCGCAGCAGCTACTTCTGTTGCGGAGGCAACCGGCACCGCGAAGCAGATCGACTGCTCTGAGGAGGCCTGGGTGATGAGCGGCACGCTGGTGCCGGTGGCGGCGACGGCAGCAAAGGTGCGCGCCGCCACACCCGGCACGCCCAGCATGCCGCGCCCTTCGATGGTGATCAGCGACTGCTTGCGGATGGCAGTCACCGCTTTGATGGCGCCGTTGCGCCTGGAGTTCGAATCGGCTACCAGGCGGGTGCCGGGGTTTTCGGGATTGAAGGTGTTGCACACGCGCAGCCCGATGCCGGCTTCGATCACCGGGCGAATGGTCTTGGGGTGCAGCACCCTGGCGCCAAAATAGGCCAGCTCGGCGATCTCGCGGTAGGAGAGCACCGGGATGGTGCGCGCCTCCGGCACCAGGCGCGGGTCAGCCGACATGACCCCATCCACGTCTGTCCAGATCCACACCTCGTCCGCCGGCAGCGCCGCCCCCAGGATGGCAGCCGAATAATCGCTGCCGCCGCGTCCCAGCGTGGTGGTGATGCCTTCCGGTGTGGCAGCGATGAAGCCGGTGACTACCGGCACGATCCCCTGCGAGAGCAGCGGCTCCAGCACGCGCCGCGTGTTAAGGCGCGTGGCTTCCAGGTCGGGGTGGGCATCTTGAAACTGGCGGTCGGTGACGATCAGCTGGGTGGCCTCCACGAACTGCGCCGGGATGCCTGCCGCCTGCAGCACAGCCGACAGCAGGCGCACGCTCATGCGCTCGCCCAGCCCGGAGAGCGCATCCAGTG
>JBGSTO010000604.1:0-2094 GCA_041736465.1 Anaerolineales bacterium
CTTAGTTCAAAGCCATCTGACGTGCGTAATCCAGCGTTCAACCGTTCACGCTCGCTTTCGGTTAGGGTTCGTACAAAGATTGGGTTTGGCATACTTCCATTTTTACCACAATTCCAGCTATCTCGTCTGGGATTGCACTAGATCCTTCACTGCGTTCAGGATGACAGATCAAAATAGGAGGTTTTCGTGAGAATTCAAGAAACCATGATCCCGATGCGAGACGGCGTACGTCTGCAGAACGAACTCTATCTGCCTGCGGGTGAGGGTCCTTTCCCGGCGCTTCTGGCGCGCTGCATGTATGGGGCTGACAAGGTGGCGGGAAATGCGAAGTTCTGGGCAGAAAGAGGTTACGCCGTCCTGCTGCAAAACATTCGCGGCCGTCACGGCTCCGAGGGCGGGCCGGTTGGCAGGGAAGACAATGCGGAGGACGGCTACGATACGATGGATTGGCTGGCAGCCCAGTCGTGGTGCAACCGGCGCATCGGCACCTTCGGTCGATCCGCCCTGGCGCGGGTGCAGGTGGCGACCGCATATCTGGCTCATCCGGCACACCTGGCAATGGCTCCGATCGTGCTTCCCTACGGCATGATGAGCCGCCTGGGCGGCGCGCTGATGTTCAGCCAGATCCCGCAGTGGATGTATTTCGCCCAGAGCGGCCGCGAGTTGAAACCGTTCGATACGGTGGATTGGATGCCGCACCTGTATAAGCTGCCTGTCACCAGCGTGCTGGATGAGCTTGGCGGCCCCGTGGAGCAGTACCGGGAGGTAGTCACCAACGCCCACGAGAATTATTTGAGCGACCCATTAATTCCCGATAACTTCAGGGCGCTGCACACGCCCAATTTGATGGTCACGGGATGGTATGACCACTGCGCGACCGGAGCGGTGGATTTCTTCATGCACACGATGGCGTATGCTTCCGAGGAGCAAAAAAGGAACACCCACCTGGTCATCGGCCCGTGGGATCACAGCGCCGCCGGGGACAATGCGCACGAATACGATTTTGGGCCGGCTGCCGGTCTGGACTATACGGATCTGGAGGCAGCCTTCTTCGAGCAGCATCTCAAAGGGCATCCGCCCGCCGAGCCCTTCGCACCGGTAAAGATCTTCGTGATGGGCAGGAACGTGTGGCGGGAGGAACGAGAATGGCCGCTGTCGCGCGCAAAGGAGAGGAAATTCTATCTCCACAGCGGCGGGGATGTGAGCGGAGCCTGGATGCGGGGTACGCTTTCGACTGAGCCTCCCGGTGAAGAAAAACCCGATCACTTCACCTATGATCCGGCCGATCCGGCGCCGACCTGGGGAGGGGCAAACAGCGCTCCAGCCAGCGCACTGCCCATGAAGCGCGGCCCCAGGGATCAACGCATCACGCTCTATCGCGGCGATGTTCTGGCGTTCTACAGCGATGCGCTGCAAGCGCCGCTCGAGGTGACCGGGATGCTCAAACTGGTGCTGTATGCCGCCAGCTCGGCGAGAGATACCGACTTCACGGCAAAGCTTATGGATGTCGCCCCGGACGGGAATGCCCGTCTGCTCTCCGATGGCGTCGTCCGCGCCCGCTTTCGCAATGGCCTGGGCAATTCCGAGCTGATCGAGCCGGGAGCAGTCTACTGTTACGAAATTGATTTGTGGTTCACCAGCAACGAGTTCCAGCCAGGGCACAGCATCGCGTTGGCCATTTCAAGCAGCAATTTCCCGCGCATCAACAGGAATTTAAACACCGGTGGTGATAACGAGCAGAGTAGTGCATTTATCGCCGCCCAGCAGACCATATTTCACGATTCGCGGTATCCCTCGCACCTTGTGCTGCCGGTGATCGAGTCGTGAAACCATGGTGAGGGGCCCTGGTTTCGAGCGAAGCGCTGCGTACAAGAAGTATTGAAGGAAGCCGGCGTTGACCCGGCAGAGGTGAAATTCGTAGCTGCAGACTTCGCGATGGAAACTTATCCTTCTCGATCCATCTTTTCAACCTCATCACGGGTTTCCTGCTTTTCTTCGCGCGTCAATACGTAGATGAGAATGAGCGCTATGCCGAAGAAGGTAGGAACGAGCCCGAACAGCATCCAGGGACCGAAACCCAACGGATAGTTCGAA
>JBGSTO010000618.1:0-26197 GCA_041736465.1 Anaerolineales bacterium
GAGGAAGGCGCTGCGCGAGCCGGGCGCGCTGCCCGCCTTGCCCTGGCGGCTGAGCGCCAGCCGCTTACGCCGGGTCGCCAGAGCGCCGCGCACCAGACCGCCGTACTGCAGCTCCAGATCGCGCAGGTAAGGGAAGGTAGCCTGCAGGCTGAGCAGGTCGCCGTCGCCGGCGTAAATGCCGCTCATCAGCGGTTCGATCAGGCGCTCGTACACATCGCGTCCCAGACGGCGGGTGACGAAAGCGCCCAGGCTCTCATCGCCGTTCAGGGGCTGGGGCGGGATCAAGAAATCGGCCCCCATGCGCAGCTTGGCGGGCCAGGAAAGCAGCCCGGTTGCCAGCATGGGCTTGATCTGGGTGGGAATCATCATCATCAGCCCGTCGGGCAGCGGCTGCAGCCTGCCTCTCTGCAGCACGTAGGTGCTGCGCTGCTGCGGGTTGGTGCCGTGCAGACGCTCGCCCAGGCCCAGCTCTTTGCACAGGGCCACGCCCCATGGCTTGGTCGCCAGGAAGGTATCCGGTCCGCCCTCGATCACAAAGCCGTCTTGCGTCTCTTCGGGACGGCGCGTCCCTTCCGGACGCACGCGCAGGGTGGTGATCTTGCCGCCCCAGCGCGGGTCGCGCTCCAGCAAGGTGATTGCCAGCACCCGGCCCTGCTGGAGAGCCTGCTTCTGCAGCGCGTACGCGGCCGATAACCCGGCAATGCCTCCGCCGATCACGATGATGCGCTTCATACTGCCGTCCTGTCGTGAACCATCTCAACTACCGCACGCACGTGCTCTACCGGCGTCTCCTGCAGGATGCCGTGACCCAAATTAAAGATATGCCCCGGCTGCCCGCCGGCGCGTTCCAGCACGTCCTGCACTTGCTGGCGCAGCACCGGCAGCGGCGCAAACAGCGCCACCGGATCCAGGTTGCCCTGCACTGCCACCTCATCTCCCAATAAACGCCGGCCCTGATCGAGGGGCACACGCCAGTCCAGCCCGATCACGTCGCCGCCAGCCTGCTTCATGTGCTCCAGCAAAGTCGCTGTGCCGGTGCCGAAATGGATTACCGGCACGCCCGCCGCCTGGACGGTGCGCAAGATGCGCTGCGAGTAGGGCAGCACGTAGCAGGCATAATCCTGCGGGCTGAGTGCGCCCACCCAGGAGTCGAACAGCTGCACCGCCTGCGCGCCGGCGCGCACCTGGGCCAGCAGGTAGCCGGTCAGAGACTGCGCCAGCTTATCCATCAGGGCATGCCAGGTTTCCGGCTGGGCGTGCATCAGCAGCTTGGTATGGATGTAGTTGCGCGACGCTCCGCCCTCGATCACATACGAAGCCAGGGTAAACGGCGCGCCGGCGAAGCCAATCAGGGGAACATTTTTACCCTGCAGCTCACGGCGCACCAGGCGGATGGCTTCCATCACATGCCCCAGATCGCCCTCGGCGTCCAATTCCCGCAGGCGGGCTACATCTGCCGGGGTGCGCACCGGGTTGTGGATCAGCGGACCTTCGCCCTGGGCGAATTCCAGCTTCAGCCCCATCGGCACGATCGGCAGCAGGATATCGGCAAACAGGATGGCGGCATCCACCCCCAGGGCATGCACCGGCTGCAGGGTGATTTCTGCCGCCAGCTCAGGCCGCGCTACGATCTCCAGCAGCGTGTGGCGGGCGCGGATGCGGCGGTATTCGGGCATGTAGCGCCCTGCCTGGCGCATGAACCATACCGGTGTGGCATCTACCGGCAGGCGCCGGCAGGCGCGCAGAAAGCGGGCGGACGCCGCGTGTGAGGAGTTCTCAGATTCCATCGTCTATCTCTTGACCGGCGGCTCGTAGGCGCAGGCGGGGTCGGTTTCCAGGTAGTCGCCGGTGACGCCGTATGCCCGGCCGCGCTGCCCGCCGCATAGATCGCGAAAATCGCAGTAGCCGCACTTCCCTTTGAGCTTCTCCGGATCGCGCAGGTCGCGGAAGAGCAGGTGCTCCCGGTAGGTTTCGACCACATCCACCGCGCGCACATTTCCGGCGCTGAGCGGTAGAAATCCAGACGGCATGATCTCGCCGGTATGCGAGATGAACAGGAAGCCGTTGCCATCGTTGACGCCTTTGGTGGGGCGGTTCAGCCCGTCGGCGTATTGGAAACCCGCTCCCTGGAAGGTCACCGGGGCCTCGTCTCCTTGCTCAGCCTTGCGGCGCTGGATCGCCACCCGGCGGTACATTGGGGCGGCAGTGGCTTTGATGTCGAAAGGCGCCTGCTGCGACAGCTCGTAAAGCCAGTTGAACACCTGCTCGTGCTCTTCAGGCGAGATCATCCACAGCGCCTGAGCGCGGCCGGTGGGCACCAGGAAAAACACCGACCACTGCACCGCACCCACTTCCTGGATGAAAGGCACCATCTCCGGCAGCAGGTGCAGGTTGTGGCGCGAAACGGTGGTGTTCACCTGGGCGCTGATCCCGACCTGCTGGGCGTTGCGCAAGATGCGCATGGTGCGCTCCCAGGAACCGGGCACCTGGCGGAAGGAGTCGTGCACGGCGGCGTTCGGCGCGTCCAGGCTGAGGGCGATGCGGCGGATGCCCACCTGGCGGGCTTTCTCCAGGCGCTCCACAGTGGGCAGCGCCGTGGCGGTAGGGGTCAGCGAGCAGCGCAGCCCTTTACCGGCTGCGTGAGCGATCAGCTCGAACAGGTCACGGCGCATCATCGGGTCACCGCCGGTGAAAATCAAGATCGGGCTGCCGAAATCCGCCAGGCGATCGATCAGGCGCAGCGCTTCGCTGGTATTGAGCTCGTTCGGGTCGCTTTGATGCTGGGCGTCGGCGCGGCAGTGCACGCAGGCATAGGCGCACGCCCGGGTCACTTCCCAGGCAATGGTGAACGGCGCCTGGTCGAAATTGGCGGTCTGCATGCGCTGGTCATGGAACTGCCGCTCGGCAGCGGCTGCGCCGGTAAGCGCGGTGTGAGTTGTAAGGGGACGGTTCAAAAGTTTATACCTCCTGGCGAGCTGTGGCTCGCCGGATACCGTTAATCAGCCTTCAGCCAGCCAGGCGGCGGCCTCCAGGGCGTGGTAAGTGAGGATCAAATCTGCGCCGGCGCGCTTGATGGCGGTAAGCGCTTCCAGAACTGCGCCGCGCTCATCCAACCAGCCCTGCTGGGCGGCTGCCTTGAGCATGGCATATTCACCGCTGACGTTGAACGCCGCCAGGGGAAGCTCCGGAAAGGCGCGGCGCAGGTCGGCGATCACATCCAGGTAAGGCAGAGCCGGTTTGACCATGAGCATATCTGCACCTTCACCCACATCCAGAGCGGCCTCACGCAGCGCCTCACGGCGGTTGGCTGGGTCCATCTGGTGGGATTTGCGGTCGCCAAACTTGGGCGGCGACTCGGCTGCCTCGCGGAACGGGCCGTAAAACGACGAGGCGTACTTGACCGCATAAGACAGGATGGGCACATGCTCGAAACGAGCCGCATCCAATGCCTGGCGGATGGCGCCTACCATGCCGTCCATCATGCCGCTGGGGGCGACAATATCGGCGCCGGCAGCAGCGTGCGAAACCGCCACCCGCCCCAGAACGTTCAGCGTGGGGTCGTTCAATACATAGCCTTCCGGCAGGTGCGGCTCCGGCAGCGTATCGCCGGCGCTGTGGCGCTCGTTTAGCAAGCCGCAGTGCCCGTGATCGGTGTACTCGCACAGGCACACATCCGTGAGGACCACCAGCTCCGGCACAGCCGCCTTGATCGCCCGGATGGCCTGCTGCACTACCCCATTGGCGTCAAAATTATCGCGACCCACGGGATCTTTCTCGTCCGGGATGCCGAACAGGATCACAGCCGGAACGCCGGCGCGCATTGCCTTCTCCGCCAGGGCAGGCAGGTGTTCAACCGTCCACTGGCTGATACCGGGCATCGAGCGGATTGGGTGCGGCTCGCCATTTCCGCTGCGCACGAAGACCGGGTAGATGAAATCGCGCGGATTTAGCTCGGTTTCGCGCA
Organism: Anaerolineales bacterium; assembly: GCA_041736465.1. Lineage (GTDB taxonomy): Bacteria > Chloroflexota > Anaerolineae > Anaerolineales > UBA4823 > JAJUJL01. The sequence goes on from JBGSTO010000618.1 coordinate 3,965, forward strand.
GCATACTGCGCAGCGCCGGGGTCAGGCGCAGGCGGCGCGGCCGGCTGGCAGGAAATGCAGGCAGTTTCGACGCATGATCATCCATCTGGTAACTCCATCGGCAAAGTTTATGGTCTGGTTGTACTTCCAGCGGGCTGGTAAGCCAGCAGGGCGCGCAGCAAGCCTGCGGTGGTGTATTCTTCTGCCATCACATCCACCGGCATACCTTCATCGCAGGCAGTCTGGGCAGTAATCGGCCCGATGCAGGCCATTACCGGCCTTCCCGGCAGATGCGCCGGATCGAGGCCGGCCTGGCGCACTATCGTCGCAAAATTGCTCACCGTAGATGAGCTGGTAAAGGTCACCACGTGCACACCATCAAACAAGGCTTGCAAAGACTGCGCATCCGGCAGCTCGGGCAGGGTGCGGTAGACCGGGATCTCGTGCGCCTCTCCACCGGCCCGGCGGATGGCATCGGCTAAAGCCGGGCGAGCAATCTCGGCGCGCAGCAGAAGGATGCGCCGTCCATGCAGCGCGCCCAGGCCCGGCAGGATCGCCTCGGCAATGTATTCGCCGGGCACAAAAGCCGGTTCTACCCCCCGCAGGCGCAGCGCAGCGGCTGTCTGGGGGCCGATCGCAGCTACCGGTAAGCTTTCTGGCAGCCCACTTAAACCTAATTCCTGCAGCCGCTGCCACACGGCGTGCACACCGTTCGCGCTGGTCAGCACCAGCCAGTCATATTCCGAGAGGGTGCGCAGCGCCTGGTCAAGCTCCTGGGTATCTTTCAGTGGGGCAATGGCGATCACCGGAAAAAGCAGCGGCACGGCGCCGGCTGCCTGCAGCGCAGCGGCAAACGCATCTGCCTGGCCGCGCGGGCGGGTGACCAAGACTTTTTTTGCGCTCAAATCCATGGCCGGCGTCCTCTTCCTGATCTAAACCACCTGGGCCAGCAGGTCGCCGGCCCCCTGCTCCAGAACCTGCTGAGCAGCCTGGCGCCCAACGATGTGCGGGTCGGCGCCCTGCGCCTGGCAGCGGATCACACGCTGACCATCCAGCGAGGCCACCAATCCCTGCAGGGCGATGCCTTGCTCAGAAACCACAGCATAAGCCGCTACCGGCAGGGAGCAGCCGCCGCCAAGGGCGCTCAGAAAAGCCCGTTCGGCGCTGGTAGCCTGGCGGGTGGGCGTGTGTTCGAGCGCTGCCAGCCAGTGCAGGGTCTGCTCATCATCCAGGCGGCACTGCACCGCCAGGGCGCCCTGTCCAGGGGCAGGCAGCATCACTTCCAACGGAAGCCACTGGCTGACGGCGCCCTCCAGCCCCAGCCGTACCAACCCGGCGCCCGCCAACACGGCAGCATCCACCTGTCCCGCCTGTACCTTGCGCAAGCGGGTATCCACGTTGCCGCGCAGCGGTTCGATGCGCAGGTCGGGCCGGTACGCCAGCAGTTGAGCCGCCCTGCGCAAACTGGAGGTTCCCAGGCGCGCTCCCTGCGGCAGTGTGTCCAGCGTTTCACCGCGGGCAGAAACCAGCGCATCGCGCACTTCTGCCCGCTCAGGAACTGCCGCAATCACCAAAGCGGGAGCGTCTTCTACCGGCAGATCTTTGAGCGAATGCACAGCCGCCTGCACCCGGGCGTCGTGGATCTCAGCTTCCAGTTCCTGGGTAAACAAGCCCTTGCCGCCAATCTCGGGCAGCGGGCGGTCCACAATGCGGTCGCCGCGGGTGGTAATGACCAGCTCGTGGATGATCAAATCAGGCCATGCCTGCTGCAGCGCGCCGATCACCGCCTGGGTTTGCCAGCGCGCCAGGGCAGAGGGCCGGGTAGCGAAAATCATGTGAGGCATAGCCTTCATCGTATCATATCCCCGAATACTCCGCCCGGTTAGAATCCTGACCTGAATGACCTTCCAGATCGAATAACGTCCGGGCTGCGGAGGAGTACTCCACGGAGTGTGAAGTCCCCGCACTGGCGCGTAAGCGGGTGATGGGAACGTGCAGCAGTTTCTTGACCAGCGCCTGGGTCAACGCCTCCAGGCGCTGGCGTTCGAATTCGCTCAGGTCGGGCATGCGCCGCAGCGTCTTCTCCAGCTCAGACTGGCGGATACTCTCGGCCTGCTGGCGCATGGCAGAAATAATCGGGAAGATGTCCAATGCAGACAGATAGGCCTGGAAGGCACGCAGCTCCTGCTCCAGGATCTGCTCAACCTGCGGCACCTGGGCGGCGCGCTGTGCCAGGGAGTCTTCCAACTGCTGGCTCAGGCTGTCAATATCGTACAGGTGCACGTCCGGCAGGCTGCCAGCTTGCTCATCCACATCGCGAGGCACGGCGATATCAATGATGACCAATGGGCGCTGCTGGCGCTGGCGCATCGCCAGTGCAACCATATCGGCATGGATCAGCGTGTGCGGCGCGCCGGTAGAAGCGATCAGGATATCGGCCTGCTGCAGCGCCTGTGGGAGCATTTCGAACGAACCTGCCCTGCCTCCCCAGCGCTGCGCCAGGCTCTCTGCACGCGCCGCAGTGCGATTAACCACCATCAGGTGGGAAACGCCGCGCTTGCGCAGCGCCTCCACCGCCAGCTCGGCCATCTCGCCCGCTCCCAACACCAGCACCTGGGCTGCTTCCAGCTTGGGCACAGCCCTCTCTGCCAGACGCGCCGCCAGGGAAGAGATCGACGCCGGGTTTTGGCTGATAGCCGACTCGCTGCGGGCGCGTTTGCCGGCATGCAGGGCGGCCTGAAACAGGCGCGACAACACCGGCCCCACAGCCGATTGGCTGCGCGCCAGCTCAAAGGCCTGCATCACCTGCCCCAGTATCTGCGGCTCACCCAATACCAGCGAATCCAGCCCGGCAGCCACCCGAAACAGGTGTATGGCAGCCTGATCATCGCTGTAGCGATAAAGATAAGGAGCAAACAACGCCGCATCGATGCCCTGCACTTCGGCGAAAAAATTCTCCAGGGCTGAATAGTCGTGCATTGGCGCCAGGACGTACATCTCGACCCGGTTGCAGGTGGACAGGATGACCATCTCAGAGATGGCTTCGGGCTGCGACCCATAACCGCAGCCCAGGCGCGCCAGGGCTGCTTTGACGCCCTCCTGGGAAAACGATAACCGCTCGCGCAGGCTCACATCCGCAGTCTGGTGATTCAGGCCAAGGCAGAGGATGTGCATGCTCATGCCTCCAACTGCAGTTCGGGCAGCAGGTTGGCTACCAGGTCGGCAAGCGCCTGGATGAATTTGGAGCCTGCATTCAGCGAGGGGATGCGTTCCAGCCGAATTCCGTGCTGCGCCGCCAATCTGCGGGCGGCGACATCCAGATCGTACAAGATTTCGACGTGGTCGCAGACAAATCCCACCGGGGCAACCAGCACCTGGGTCTCACCCGCCTGAGCCAGCTCAACGATCACCTGTTCGATGGGCGGTCCCAGCCACACTTCCGCACTTTGACCGGCGCTCTGGAAGCAGAACTGCCAGCGACCCTCCGGTAAGCCTGAAGCCTGCGCTACCAGCGCGGCGGTGTGCTTGAGCTGGCGGTCGTAGGGATCGCCCAGCGCCAGGATGCGCTCGGGCAAGCTGTGGGCAGAAAACACAATGTATGGGCTGTCGTCCGGGAAAAGCGCCTGCCCCAGGGCAACGTTGGCTGCCAGCGCCTCGATGAACAGCGGGTGATCGTGCCAATCTTCCACGCGTTGAAACTCGACCGGTGCGTTCAGCTCGGCAAGAGCTTCATCCAGGCGTGCAAAGTAGGCGCCGGTGCTCAAGCGCGAGCTGTGCGGCGCCATGACCAGCGCCACCGCCTGGCGGATCCCATCATCCGCCATAGCTGCCACTGCCTCCCGGATGCGCGGCTGCCAGTGGCGCATACCCACGTAGGTCTTGAAGGTCACCTCGCGCCCGGAAGGGTGCGCGTTGAGCCTCCTCTGCAGTGCGCAGGCTTGTTCTTTGGTCAGGTCCAGCAGCGGAGAACGCCCGCCAATCTCGATATACCGTTCGCGGATCTCATTCACCAGCTCGGGTGAGGTGGGGCGACCGCCGCGAATATCCAACATGTACGTCTCCAGATCGTCAACGTTGTCTGGGCTGCCGTAAGCCATCAACAAAACACCAATCTGAGGGTTGCTTGCCATGCGCCGTGTTCACTCCTGCGGGGATTGGGATGCAGTCAGGCTTGCTGTCATCGCCTGTAAACGCTGGTGAGGTGAATATTTCACGCCCATAGGGAAAGAACCTCTTCTGCCGGGTGATGGATCACCGTGCATACAGGCGTATCCCTCAAGGTATAGCGCCGGGCTTCGCTGCCGCGCAGCTCCTGCACCAGCTCGGAAAAGAGCGGCAGTTCATCCATCTCGTACACGACGAGAAACTCTTGATCCTGCAGCCCAGACGAATACAGCAGCAGTTGTTCGATTTGCGAGTACTGCTTCCCGATGCGGATGTGCTCGTTCATCATGCCCTGGCGGGCTTCACGGCTCATCAGGTACCATTCCGTCGTCTTCACAAAGGGGTAAATCACCAGGTAGGGTTTGCGATCCGCCGAAAACGGGTCGATCTCCTGGCTGGAACGGGTTTTGGTATACTGCGACGACCTGGACATGCCCCAATAAACCTGTCGGGGAACGATCCAGCTGCGAAATGGATTTGTTGCCCGAGCAAACGAGGCGAAGAAGCGCGCCGGCGCTGCGGGTTCCCCCGCATCCACGCTGCTCCACACCATCATATCCAACCCGGCCTGAGCCGGGTAAGACTGGTACAGCTCTACCTGCGCAGTTTGGCGCAAGCCGTCCAGCCAGTTTTGAAGCAGCTCGCGCCGCCTGGCAGACTCAATTTGAAAGAAATCAGGTTCAAAAGAAAAGAAGGAAAAATGGCTCAACAAACGCGATGCTTGCTCCACGGGCTGCCTCTCCAGGATCTGTTTTGATTGCCGGAAATCGCGCTGACCACGCCCGGCGAATCTGGATCCTGGCAATAGTGTAACCAAGGCAGGCGAATAAACCTACTCAGGTTTTCAACGATTTCTATGAACAGTTGATGAGAAGATGACCCGGCTTAGAGGGTTTGAGCAGATTCCTGCAGGATGGAATGCAGGCGCGGGTGCTCCGCGTACACGCCGCGATATTCTGAGGGCAGCAGCGCCGCGATGCGGCACATGATTTCGTCGGTATGTTCCTGCAGCTGTTTCTCCCGCTCGCGGCTGTTCAACGGCGGCAGACAGAAGGGCTTGCCGATTCGCACCACCAGCCGTGGCCGGCGCAGACGGCGCAGCTGGGCGACGACCAGATCGTCTTCTGTACCCGTCACCGCAACGGGAACCACAGGCACGCCCGAGCGCGCCGCCAGGTAGCCGGCGCCTGCCCAGCCCTGGATCAGGGCGCGATTGTGGCTGCGCGTGCCCTCCGGTGCAATCACCATGGCGCCGCCCCGCTTCAACTGGTTAAACACCCGGCGCAGGGCTTGCAGGTCGGCATTGAAGCGATTCACAAAGGTGGCGTCCAACACCTTTGCCAACCAGCGCGCCCAGGCATACTTCTGGTATTTCTCCGCCACCAGCATGACCACGTCATCGCGCTTCAACAGGTAATACACCAGCGGCACATCCAGGCGGCCCAGGTGATTGGCCGCGGCGATAAAAGCGCCTTGCTTCGGAACGTTTTCCAGACCGGTAGCTTCTACCCGGGTGACTACGCGTATAGCGAGATTGATAAGAGCGCGCACCAGATGGTACATCATATGCTGTCTATTTCCTGGGAGTGAGATACGCTGCCCCTGTTGAGGGATAATGGCTCCCTGAAGTATACCATTCGGATTTTTTCTTGGCAAAACCGTGGGGACGTTGTATACTCTATCGAGCGGACAAAAAAAATTATAGGAGGGTGCGCCTGATGAAAATATCTGTGCTGCAAGAAAACCTCGCTCACGGGCTGAGCATTGTTTCCCGCGCAGTATCTTCGCGCAGTACACTGCCGGTATTGGCGAACGTATTAATCGCTACCGATGATGGCCGGCTGCGGCTGTCGGCGACCAACCTGGAGCTGGGCATCACCTGCTGGATTGGCGCCAAGATCCAGGAGGAAGGCTCCACTACCGTACCGGCGCGCACGTTTACCGAACTGGTTGCCACGCTGGCTGATAAACAGGTGGACATGAACCTGAATGTACGCACCCAGACGCTGAATGTACGCTGCGGCGCATCCAACACCGATCTAAAATGCATCGACGCACAGGAATTTCCTCCCATGCCGGTGCCCGATCTTTCGGACGGCATCCAGATCAACGTCGCTGACCTGAAAGAGATGATCCAGCAGGTGGCCTTTGCCGCTTCTACCGATGATGCTCGCCCTATCCTGACCGGCGTGCAGGTAAACCTGACCGGCAACCGCATCACCCTATCGGCTGCCGATGGTTTCCGCCTATCGGTGCGCCATGCTGAGCTTTCCTCTTCAGTGCTCAACCCCATCAGCGCAGTCATCCCGGCGCGCGCCCTGGTGGAACTGTCCCGCATCGCCACCGATGGCGAACAGGCGGTTACCATGATACTGCCACCAGGCCGAGGCCAGGTCATTTTCCGCACCCGCGACGCCGAGCTGGTCTCACAGCTCATCGATGGCACCTTCCCCGATCTGGTACAGTTGATTCCCAAGTCCTACCGCACCCGCGTCCTGCTCTCGACCACCTCCTTCCTGAAAGCCTGCAAGCAGGCAGAAATTTTCGCCCGTGAAGGTTCGCGCATTGCCCGCCTCAACGTACAGGCAGGCGGAGAAATGCAGCCGGGCACGGTTGAAATCACCGGGCAGTCCGAAGAAACCGGGCACAACCAGACGATGATCGACGCCAGCGTAGAAGGCAACTCGCAGCTGATCGCCTTCAACGTGCGCTTCTTGCGAGAAGTGCTGGACGTGATCAAAACGCCCAATGTGGCCCTGGAAACCAACTCAGATACCAGTCCAGGCGTGGTGCGCCCGGTGGGCGAGGAGAACTTCGTGCATGTTATCATGCCCATGCACGTGAGCAGTTGATGCGTTTGTATGACCCTGCCTCCGCCCTCCACCGATCGTACGCTCAACATCTACCTGTCACTGGCCCAATATCCCATCCTGAGCACTAAAATTCGCGCCCGCATGCGGCGCGAATTGTTTCAGCGCGGCGTGATCAGCCAGCAGGCTTTCGAGTCTGAGGTGCGTGATAAGGCCATCCGCTCCCAGGCGTTGGAAGGGCTGCACAACCCGTTTGCCGAGGAACCCGCCGATGTGTGGGAATCCCGCCTGACACGCGTGCGCGACCACCTGACCGATTTTTACTTTGCCTACAACCTGCCTTACGACCTGTTCGAGCAAATCGTGCGCGATGTGCTCAGCGAACGCGGCAGCGAGGAGCGGGAAGCGCTGGTGTCCTTCAATCCAGAGCTTGCCCCTCAGAGCATGCTGTTCGAGCACGGCCTGGCGCTCGAAAACCTGCCCACCGAAGAGCGCAAGCACGCCGAGGCGCGCCTGCGCGAGATCAAAGTGGTGCTCATCCGCACCTTGATCAGCGACCAGCTTGCTTACGTGAACATCGCCAAAGACTGGTTCACCATCAGCGACCTGTATAAAATCCGTGAGCGCAAGATTGGACAGGGCAAGATCGGCGGTAAAGCGGCGGGCATGCTGCTGGCTGCACGCATCCTGGTTGAAGCCGGCGATGATGAGATTCGCGCCTGCTTGCGCATACCAGAATCATTCTTCATCGGCGCGGACATCACCTATGCGTTCATGACCATGAACAACTTGATGCCCTGGGCTGACCAGAAATACAAGACCGAAGAACAAATCCGCGCCGAATATCCCCTGCTGCAAGCAGAGTTCTTGAAGGGCGCGCTGCCAGCAGACGTGATCGATAGCCTGCGCAGCGTGCTGGAATTTGTCGGCAAGCAGCCGCTCATCGTGCGCTCTTCCAGCCTGCTCGAAGACAACTTCGGCACATCATTTGCCGGCAAGTACGAAAGCCACTTCTGCCCCAACCAGGGCAGCATCGATGAAAACCTGAGCGATCTCACCCAGGCGATCATGCGCATCTATGCCAGCATCCTGAATCCAGACGCCTTGCTCTACCGGCGAGCCAAAGGACTTCAGGACTACGACGAACGCATGGCAATCTTGATCCAGGAGGTGCAGGGAGAACGCTTCGGGCGCTACTACCTGCCGCACGCCGCCGGGGTCGCCTTCAGCCGCAACCTGTACCGCTGGTCTCCCCAGATTCGCCGGGAAGATGGCTTTATGCGCCTGGTGTGGGGGTTGGGTACCCGCGCCGTGGACCGGGTAGGCAACGATTATCCTCGCCTGGTAGCGCTCAGCCACCCGCTGCTGCACCCCGCCTCCTCCCCCAAAGATATCCGGCGCTACTCCCAGCAGTATGTCGACCTGATCGACATGCAGGAGAACCGCTTTGCTTCCCTGCCGATCGAACAGGTGCTGCACGCACGCTATCCGGTGCTGCGCTACCTGGCCCAGGTAGACCAGGGCGGATATTTGACGCCGCTGCGCACCGTGCTGGTGGACAGCAGCACCAACCCGCTGATTCTGACTTTTGACGGTTTACTGCGCCGGTCGCCGCTGGCAGCGCGCATGCGCCAGATGCTGCAGCTGTTGGAGAAGCATTACCGCGCTCCGGTGGATACCGAATTTACCGCCTCCATATCCAACCCGATGGAGGTTCAACCAGAGATCGTCATCTCGCTGCTGCAGTGCCGCCCGCAAAGCCATCTGAAGGAAATCGACGCGCGGCTGCCCCAGCCGCTCAACGAGGACAATATCATCTTTGCTACCCGGCGCATGGCACCGCGCGGCCGGCTGGAAGCGATTGATTACGTCATGTTCATTACACCCGAAGGCTATTTCGCCCTGCCCACACCTGCCGCACGCGCCGAGCTGGTACAGGCAATCAGCAAATTGAACAAAGCCCTGGCAGGGAGGACTTTTATCGCTATAGGTCCAGGACGCTGGGGGACCTCCAACCCCGACCTGGGAATCCATATCGGCTACGGGGACGTATACAATACGCGCGCCCTGATCGAGCTGGCCGGCAAGGGCATCGGAGAAGCGCCCGAGGCCTCCTTTGGCACGCACTTCTTCCAGGACCTGGTGGAATCACAGATCTATCCCCTGGCGATCTATCTGGATGATGCCGACGTGATTTTCAGGCGTGAATTTTTTTACAGCACCCCAAGCCATACCCCCGAATTCCTGCCCGAAGAACATTCGCTTCCCAAATGCCTGCGCCTGATCAAGGTAGATGACTTCCGCCCCAATCACCACCTGGAACTGGTCATGGATGACGAAGATACCGGTCGAACCGTGGCTTTTCTGGCAGCCAATTAACTCCCTGGCTCGCCGCCAGCCAAACTCAGCCTCTCATTGGAAAATACCATGAAAAAATATGTCGCTGTAGCCGGGAATATTGGTGTAGGAAAATCCACACTGGTAGGGCTGTTATGCGCCAAGCTGGGCTGGCAGCCTTTCTACGAACCGGTGAATGAGAATCCCTACCTGGCGGATTTCTACGAAGATATGCGCGCCTGGGCCTTTCATTCGCAGATCTTCTTTCTCACCAACCGGCTGCGCTCCCACCGCCAGCTGATCGATCACCCAACCTCGGTCATCCAGGATCGCACAGTTTACGAAGACGCTGAAATCTTTGCGCGCAACCTGCACCTGCAGGAGCTGATCTCCAAGCGTGATTTCGAAGCCTATTGGGATCTATACCAGGTGCTGACTGAATTTTTGCCCCCCGCCCGACCTGGTGGTGTACCTGCGCGCGTCTGTATCCACTTTACAGACGCGTATCCAGCATCGCGGCCGCGATTATGAACGCCAGATCAGCCCTCACTACCTGGAGCAGATCAACGCATTGTACGAGGGCTGGATCGGCCGGTTCAGCCTGTGCCCCAGCTTGATCGTACCCGCGGATGACCTGGATTACGTGGCTCACCCGGCCCATCTTGAGCTGGTAGTGCGAAAAATTCAAGAAAAATTGACCGGAAAAGAAGAAGTGGTTTTCGATCCCGAAGAGGTAAACGGCAGCCTTATTCGGGATTGAGCTGCTCGAAAGACATCCCGCAGTACTGGCAAAAACGGGCATCGCTGGCGCTGGTTCTGCCGCACTGCGGGCATGCCAGCTCTGCACCGGACTGCAGCTGCGCTGGTGCACTGGCGGCAGTTTCGACAGGCGGCAGCTGGGCTTGCAGTTGAGGCGCTGGTTGTTTTGGCTTGCGCCCAGGCAGCCGCGGCAGCCTCAGCTTTGGCAAGGAGAGTTTACGTTTCGGGCGTGGCAGCTTTTCCAGCATGCCCCGGGCAAACTCGCGCCCGCGCTCAAATGCCTGCCCGGATAACTGGCGCATTTGCTCCCGGCTGACATGTCTTCCGGTCAGATACCACTGCAGTACCGCATTCCCCACCACATAGGTGCCAGAATACGCCACCGCCGCCTTGGGAACGATCCCCCAGGCAGGCACCAATCCCACCAGCATACGCGCCAGCTGGCGCCAGAAGAAGCCTGTACCTAACACGCCGCTAAACTCGGTGACGTAGTCCTGCCAGCGGGTCGACATGCCCAATGCCAGCCCCAACTTAAACACCAGAAAAGCCTGCGACTTGGTCAGGATAATCATATCGGTCACATTCAGAGGAATGCCCAGTGCCGGGACGACCTCTGCCAGCCCGGTGCTGAGGGCGTAGGCGGCATTTGAAAAGCTGGTATCCTGAACCAGCTCACGGGCAACAGCAGAGCGAAACAGCGGGTACCTGCGTCCCAGCGCCAGCAGCCTGCCTGACAGCAGGCTCATCACTGCCGGGATAAAGGTAGAACGAAGGAACTCAGATGAGGCCGGCGAGCCATACACCACCCGCCGGTGGCGCCATTCCTGCCAGCCAGATGTGATAGCCAACCCGGCAGCCCCGGCGCTCTCCGGCGCGGGCGCTGGTTGCACCACCACCAACAGGTTTCGGCCCTGGTCCGTCCACAGGCGCGCCAACTCATGCTCCACGGTCCTATCTTCTGATCCAGGAGCGGTGAGCAAGATAATCAAATCCACGCTGCCAAGTTCTCTGGCTTGCTCCAACGTAAGCAGCATGAGCGGCGATTCGACCCGAACCTGTGGGCGTTCAAGATCGATGCGCATGGCCTCTGCCAGGGTTTGAATCCCAGCGCGATCACTGCCCACCAGGCTGACATGCAGCGGCTGGAGCGCCTCCTCACGCAGCGGGCGCAAATCAAATTCTTTTACATTATTCCAGATATTGCCGAGATCTTTTAGACCTGCCATACAGGTCTATTGTACCGCGTCACCGGGTGGTGTGGTGATAGGATTGCTTGCTCTGGTACAGCGCCTGGTCTGCCGCGGTAATCAAACCGTTCGAAGAAATCGCCTGCTCCGGGTAAGATGCCATCCCAAAACTGATGAAAGATCCTCCAGCAGTCAGGTTCGTCAGTTCCAGCAAGCAGTTATCGGCAGCTTCGCGCAGGCGCTGGGCAATTCCCTGCGCTACATCGGTGGTTGTCTCCGGTAGGATAACCACAAACTCATCGCCGCCATAGCGGGCGACAAAATCGGTATCGCGCAGCGTCCGCCGAAAGCAGCTTGCCAGGAGCTGCAAAGCCCGGTCTCCGGCAGGGTGCCCCAGGTTGTCGTTGATTGCCTTGAAACTGTTAAGATCGATCATGATCACGGTGAAGGTGTGGCGGTAGCGGCTGGAGCGCCTGACTTCTTCCTCCAGATGATCGTCCAGGGCGCGGCGGTTGGGCAAACCGGTTAAGGCATCTGTGTATGCCTGCAGGCTGAGCCGGTAAAACCGGCGGCTGGTATCGACCGCACGGGCAGCCTGGTGAGCCAGGATCTGCAGCGCCTCGGATCGTTCCGGTGAGATCGCATCTAGAGACGGAACGCTAACCAGCAAGGCGCCCACGGTGTGCTCATCGAGGTTGCAGGGAAAGCCGATCACACCCCCGGAAAGGCCGTTGGATGAACGATTCTTGCGCACGCACAGCCGGGCTTCTTTAACCACCTGGTAGGCGAAAGCTTCTGGGGGGGAATCAATCCCCGGCACCGGCTGCCTGGCATCCGCCCAGCGAGCGGCGGCCAATTTCAGGCGCTCACCTGCCAGCAAGAACAGGCGCACATACTGCGCCTGTGGAACCAGGGCATACGCACTGTCCAAAACAATTTCTACCACCTGCTCTATGGGCTGAATTTCAGTCAGGCGCAGCAAGGCGCGGCCCAAGGACTGCAGGCTGTCCAGGGAATTGTGCTGACTGTCCAGTGCTGCCGGCGGGGTAGCAGGTGTGGTGTTTTCATCCATAAGCCATCCAGGTCGCATTGCAGCAATATTACAATAATTATAATCTGTAATATCCGAATTCGACCACCCGGTTTACAGCGGCTTTCAGGTGACAGCCGTCTGGCTACGGGCGGATGCTGAAGACTGTCCCAGCGCTGCTGCCCTGTATTTCTGGAGAGTAGTACAGCGAAGCGCGTGCCGGGAGCACCCGATAATCACCCGCCTGCAGCAGCAGAAGTTTGTAGGTCAGCACATAAGTTCCCGCCGGCAGATAGCTGGCAGCCCAGGTGACACGGTCCTCGTAGATGCGCGCCGGGCTGAACAGCCACCACTGCCACCCTTGCTGAAAAGGCCGGCTGGTATCGAAAAGCGGCTGTTCTTCTACCAGGCTCGGGTCCAGGGTTGGGTCGCCAAGCTGGCTGGTCTTCAGATGGCTATCCACAGCCTCACTGCCCGCTGGCAGGTAATCTTCCACCACCAAATAATGGGCATCGTGCGGCAGCGTTATGGTCACCCGCACCAGCAGCTTTTCTCCAGTCCTAGCCTCTTGCAGTGCCGGGCATTCGGTTAACAGGCAGGTCGCCTCGCCTGAGAAATAGCTGCGCGAAATTTCAAGCCCCTGGTTCAACGCCGGCGCGCTTTCCACCGGGCGGCTGGCTGTCAGCGATGCGCTGTAGTACAGGCGCCCCGGACCGGGCTGGCGCAGGATACGCAAGGCGTTCGGAGCGCCAGCATACAGGCGCTCGATGCCTGCCTGTGCCAACACCGGCGCGTTGTCTCCACCTGCCTGCCCGGCTGCCAGCAAAGTCTCGTTCAAGTGCGCCTCGAAGGCGAAGCTGGCATCCAATTCCCCGGTGCCGCGCAGCACCTGCATCAATGCCAGCAGCGTCCAGGCGGTGGTATTAGGAGAACCCCAGCCGCCATTGCTCCGGCGCAAGGAAACCAGGTAGCGGGTAGCATCTGCCACCAGAGCAGAGCCAGGGTCCTGCCGCGCCAGCGCGTACAGCACTACCGCGCTGTTGGCGATGGGTGAGCTGAATTGGCGCCAATCTTCGTACGCCAGCTCCCAATGGACTCCGGCTGCAGAGCGCACTGCAGAGGACTGCAGGTTGGCAAGCAGCAAACGCGCCGCATCGTCTCCGGGTGCAGCGTCCTCCAGCGCCAGGGCCAGCAGCGCCTGCGCCCACGGGCTGAGACGCTCATGCACGCTGAACAGGCCGTTCACGCCTGGCAAATCGGCGCTGCCGGCTTCCGCCAGGGCGAAGTGCACCATAGCCAGCTGTTCCAACTGCGCATCATCCTGCAGCATACTGGCAGGTACCAGCGTGGCTTGCAGGTAGCCGGTTGCCCTTTGCAGCGCCTGCGGTTCGATCTGCACGCCGGCGCGCTGGGCGCGGCTCAAGCCGAAGAGGATATAGGCGCTCAGGTACACGTCGCTGTCCTGGCGATACCACCAGCCCCAGCCGCCGTCCTCGTTTTGCACCAGCTGCAGGCGCTTGAGTCCTAAGGAGATGTTGGTTTCCAGGTTGGCGCGCAGGTCCGGCTGTTCCAGGCTGAACTGGTTGAGGGTCTCGAGCATTTCCAGGTTTGCCAGGAAACGAGAGATGGTCTGCTCGGTGGTCTCGTAGCGGGAATGCTGCAGGGACTCGAGTGCGCTCAAGGTGACACCTGCCAGCGAGCTGCTCAGCTCGACACTCAAGGAGGCGTTGTCGGGGGTAAACGAGCGCGGCAAACTGACCAGCTCCAGCGCCTCCTCGCCCTCGGAGAGCACACCCGCGGTGCGGAAGGTTTGAGGAACTTCATAGCGCAGCACCGGAATGCTGCCGCCTGCGGGGCGTATGGCATCCTGCAGATCGCCGGCGCGAGCCTGGAAGAGCAGGTCAACTGTGGGCGCATCCTGAACGGTCGCCCACCACTCCACGCGCTGCCTTCCAACCGCCGGCAGGTCGATTTGGAAGACAGCCGCGGTAGGATCGTCCAGTAGCACGCCGTTTGCCTGCAGCGAAACGTCCACTGCCAGATCGGTGCCGGTGTTGTTCTGCACCACCGCCGCCAGCAGCACATGATCGCCAGAAACCAGGAAGCGGGGGATCACCGGGCGTACCAGCAGTTCTTTGCTGGTGATCAGGTCAATCTCGGCCTCGCCCACGCGGGTATCTGCATCCAGGCCGCGCACCAGCACCTGCCAGGTGGTCAGGCTGTCGGGCAAGGTCATACTGACCTGCGCCCTACCCTGGGCATCTGTACGAATATCTGCGCTCCAATAAGCGGTATCCGGGAAGTTCTCGCGCGCCACCAGCAGCGAGTCTACGCTGCCGCCGCCCCCGCCGCCTCCGGAGCTAAAATCTCCCAACCGGCCCGCATAGGCGCTCAGCGATAGACCCGTGCGCACACCCAGAGGCTGGCTGCTGTAAAAAGCCGAGACGATATCGGTAGAATTGGGATCCGCCAGGGCCAACACGGCGCGATCCACCACTGCCAGCGAAAACTCTCCCTGCACGGGCGCACCGCTGTCATCCGTCACCTGAACTTCGAAGCTAACCGGTTCTCCGGGGCCAGCTTGCTGCGGCTGGCTGGATACATTAACCTGCAGCACATTGGCGCGCGGGCTCACTTCCAGGTTCAAATAACCCTGGCGGAAGTCGGGCCGGTCGCTGGCATCTTTTCCCAGGACGGTGATCGACAGGTACACATTGGGCGCTTCTTCGTCGCCAAGCGGCAGCGAGATGCTGCCGCCGCCGGCAGGCAAGGTGAAGATCTGGTGCTGCATCACCAGGCCGCGTTCGACGGTCAGCAAGGCCTCGGCCTCGCCCTCCAGCGGGTTGGGGATAAAAATGACCGCCGTATCACCGGGCTGGTAGCTTTCACGGTCGGCTGTCAGCTGCAGCTTGCGATTTGGCAGCTCGGGCCACACCGGATCGCCCTGCCCGCCTACCCAGAGCAAGAATGAGGTGCGGGCGCCATCGCCCAGGATTTCCAATTGATAAGTTCCCGGCTCGGAAGGGGTAAACGCAACGCGCGCCTTGCCCGTCTCGCTGGTGGTGAAGTCGGTGCTGCCTTCCAGCGTGTATTCGGCAACCGGGGGTGAATAGAAACCTCTCGCCGCGGGTTCATCCGGGGCTCGCCAGGTCACCCGGCTGAATTCGGCGCGCAGGCTGCGCTCCCCTGCCGGCTGAGACAGCCAGTCGATCACCTGCACGTCGAAGCCAGACTCACTGCCGGCTCTGGCAATGTAGCTGTCGGCCCGCGCCGCAATGTAAAAGGCAGCCGGGTTGGAAAACCATTCTGTCCGGGCGCTTACTGGCAGCCCGCTTTCATCCTGCGCGGTCACTTCTAAAATATACTGCTCGCGCTGCGAGGACGGCTGTGTGCGGATGTCCAACGCCAGCAAACCCTGGGCATCTGTCTGCCCTTCGCCCTGGTCGACCGGGATTCCCAGATATTCTTCGCCTCCCGGGAGCAGGAAGAACGGGTACTCGAAAGGTTCCTGCACACCTACCTGGTAGCCGGGGTAAGATAAAGCTAACGGCTGTTTGTAGACCGCCCACTTGACATCGAGCGCACCCGCCGGCGCGCCGAAGAAATACAGCGCCTGTGCCTGAGCGCTGACCGTCTCCCCAGCCAGGCTCTCAGGGGCGGATGCCGCCACGCTCAAGTTGATTTCCGGCTTGCGGTACTCCGCAACCTCGAACAGGATGCTGATTTCGGCTTCAGCCAGCGGGCTGGCAAGACGGTAGGATCCAGGACGCGCCTCCTCCGGCAGGATATAAAATCCGCTCGCAGTACCCAGCTCGGAAAGCGGCAGGTCGAAATTGACCACCGGGTTGCCATAATCCTGGTACAGAGTCAACGGCAGGCTGCCCAGGTCGGGCAGGGTATAGCGTCCATTGCTTGCCTGGCGCACGATTGCCCGGAAGTTCACCTGGTCTCCGGGGCGGTATATCGGGCGATCGGTATACAGATAGCCTTTCAAGCGGGAACCCAGGTAATCTACCGCCAGGTTGAAATCCCAGGGAGCCACGCCTTGACTCCAGCCAGACAGGGAGATGCCAAAATCGGGCTGCCCTGGCTCGCCGATCACGGCGTAAACCGTGCTGTACGGGTCTTCCAGGTTCGGTATGCTCACCTGGCTGATGCCCTGGGCGTCAGTCTGCCCTTCAGCAAGCAGCTCTCCCTGGGGGCCGAGGATGCGCACCGGGGCCTGGGTCAGCGGTTGGCCCGAATCCAGGGACACCGCCCAGATAAAGGCTTGGTTGGCGCTCAATTTCATCATCACCTGAATGTTGCTGACTGCCAGCAGGTATGGGCCGGCGTAGATGTTCTGATTGCCGGTATTGAGGCGCAGGTAATACAGACCAGGGCTGAGGGGTGTCCTCTCAGGCCTTAAGAAGATCTCGAATTCTTCGCTCTGGTCGGGGGACAGACTCATCGCCTGAGTCCAGGACTGCTGGTCCGCCGAACGATAGATCTGGCGGCGGTTGTAGCTGTCCGGCCCGCTGTACAATTGGACAAAATCCTGCAGCGGTAGGCTGCCTCTCACCAGCGGAAGCTGCGCCAGGTTGGTGGCTTGCGCGGCTATGGCTGTATCCTGGGGGGTCAAAAACAGCACTTCTGAGTAAAAATTGATAAACAGCGCCGGATCCAGCGGACCGGTGCGGAAGTTCAGCACATAGGGCTGCCCCAGACTGCCTCCCCATGGGTCGGGAAGATCGCTGGAAATCACCAGCGTGTACTCAGTACGGGGGAGAAAATCCCCCGATACGCCCAGGATGCTGTCGTAGCTGCTCCACCACGTCGCCAGGTTGGTCACCTCTGGCTCAATCTGCACGTAAGAATTCAAATCCGTTTCCGGGAGCGGACCGCTCATGTACAGGTTAACGCCTGCATAGCTGGCTTTCACACCGCCCTGAGCTGGCTCGCTGCGCAGGATACCCAACCGGGGATAGGTCTGCAGGAAAAACTGGTTGAAATCACCTAAACTTGCCCCACCGGCGCTGCGCGCCTCCCCACTGACCTGCAGTATGTAGGTGACATCGCGCCCCAGCAGATCCGCCGGTTGAAACTCTACTTCCCGGTTGTCCTGCATCCACTGATAAGTTCCTGGAACTGGCGCGCCGCTGGCGTCCAACAGCGCAAAGCTGTCCTCGACGCTGGCGGGGTCCATCGGCTGGTTGAAATACAGCTTGACTTTGGAATCCAGCGGGAGCAGACCGCTCTCCGGGGAAGGTTCGATCTTCAGCAGGCGCGGCGGCGCGGTAGAAAACGACCATTCCAGCTGTGCCCCGGCTTCATCCAATGGGCTGCCATCCAGACTGCGCAGGTCAGGGTTCAATCGCACTGTGTAGGTTGAGCCGCCGTTTAGCGCCGGTTGTGGGTAAAAAATATAAGTACTGGTATTGAGCCACTCGCTTCTGCCCGGCGCTTCAGGCTCCAGGCTGAATGCCGCAGGGGTTTCGCTGGCTTCCCCCAGCGGAACCACCGGGCGGTTGAACGCTACGACGATCGCCGACTGTGGGTCCACCTCGGCGGAGTCTGCTTCAGGCAGAATTTGCTCCGGGCGCAAGTAACCCACCGTCTGGTAGCTGAGCTGCACCGGGCGCATTAAAGCCAGGCCGCGCAGCGAGCGAGCCTGCGCACTCAGGTTCAGGGTGATCTGGCTGTCTGGCAGCAGCAAATCTCGCGGCTGCCAGACCAATGTGCTGTCATCCACCCATTCCAGGTCCGCCGGCGCAGAAGACGCGCCGTCACCGGCGACCACTTCCAGCGCCTGCTGCACCGAGGCGCGTTCCATCGGCTGGTTGAAATACAATGTCAACCGCCGGTTCAGCGCCAGTTCGACCCCAGGCGGCGGATCGACCTCCACCAGATCCGGAGGCAGCGGCTCGGGTGTAGCGGTGGGCGTCGGTGGGATATTGGGGGTGGGGGAGGAAGTTGCAGCCGGCGGCAGCGGGGTAGGGCTCAGGCCGCGAAAACTTGGCATGGAACATGCCAGGCTCAAAACAATGAGCAAAATTGGCAGCCCAACCAGCACACTTAAGTGCCGGGGGCGAATACGTGCGTTCAGGTTGTGCATACCATCCTCCTGCAGCATAGACGGTGGAACCTATCGTTGGGTTCCAGCGTCATTATACTCTGGTAAAATAAACAGGACTTTCACAGTTGGCATGAATACCTTTAACCGGTAATTTTTCGAGATTGAGATCAATGAGACCCCTATGAGCTATCCTGGCGCTGTTCGCCCTCAACTCACCCCGCTTCCCAAAATTTGGACCTCCTTACTGCAAGCCGCCCTGGCGCTGGCAGCTGGGATGGCCCTGTTTTTGGTTTTATTGGCTTCGCTGCTGACCGGTTACGATCTTTATCACGCCGGGCGCATCTATCCCGGCGTCTCGGTCGCCGGCACCAACCTGTCAGGGCTGACGCCCGAAGAAGCCGCCTTACGCATCAACCAGGCGATCCCCTATCCTGTAACCGGTCGCATCGTACTGCAAGAAGGGCAAAAAGTCTGGACGGCTACCCCGGCAGAATTAGGCCTGTATCTGGATCCGCAAGCCAGCGCCCTGCTGGCCTTCGGCCACGGGCGCCAGGGTGGGCTTTCCAGGCGCCTGCGCGAACAGTTCCAGTCCTGGCATACGGGACAGGATCTGCCTCCATTGATGGTATTCGACCAGCGCGCCGCCTATGCCTATTTGAACCGCATCGCCATCGAGATCGATCGTCCAACCATCGAGGCATCCCTGAGTGTGCAGGGGATCGATGTCGTCGTGCTGCCTGGGCAGGTCGGTCGCAGCGTGGATATCCCCGCCACGCTCCAACCGCTGGAAACCGCGCTGCGTACGCTGACCGATGCCTTGCTGCCGGTGGTGGTGCAGGAAAGCCCACCGGTCATTCTGGACGCCAGCGCCCAGGCTGAGATCGCCCGCAAGATCCTCAGCCAACCCCTGACCCTGCAGGTTCCTGATGCGCAGCCCGGCGATCCGGGACCGTGGCAGTTCGACCAGCAAACGCTGGCGAGCATGCTGGTGATCGAACGCGTAGAAAACCCGGAAGGCGCCCAATACCAGGTAGCGTTGAATGCTGCCAACCTGCGCAGCTTCCTGGAAAGCACCGCTCCCGGATTCACCCGCTACCCTGCCAACGCCCGCTTCATCTTCAACGATGACACTCACCAGCTGGAAGTGATCCAATCCGCGGTGACCGGGCGCAGCCTGAACATCGACGCCACGATCCAGGCAGTCAACGAAAAGGTGACCGCTGGAGAGCACACCGTTTCCCTGGTCTTCGATTACGCCGACCCGCAGGTCGGCAATGAAGCCACCGCGGCAGAGCTGGGCATCACCCAACCGGTCAGCGTGCAGACCTCCTACTTCTACGGCTCCAGCGCCGCTCGCATACAGAATATCCAGACAGCTGCCTCACGCTTCCACGGCGTGCTGGTGGCGCCGGGAGCGACCTTTTCCATGGCAGAGGTGATGGGCGACGTCAGCCTGGACAGCGGCTACGCCGAGGCATTGATCATTTTCGGCAACCGCACCATTCAAGGCGTTGGCGGCGGTGTATGCCAGGTGAGCACCACCCTGTTCCGCACCGTCTTCTTTGGCGCTTATCCCGTCGTCGAGCGCTATTCCCACGCGTACCGCGTGTCATACTACGAGCTAACCCGCAGCGGCAGTGTGAACCCAGACCTGGCAGGGCTGGATGCCACCGTGTTTGTGCCGGTAGTAGATTTCAAGTTCACCAACGACACGCCCAACTGGCTGCTGATGGAGACCTACGTCAATCCCCAGGCGCGCAGTCTCACCTGGAAATTCTACTCGACCTCCGATGGGCGCACCATGGAGTGGGATACCACCGGGCTGCGCAATATTGTGGATGCCCCCGAACCGCTTTACCAGGAGAATCCTGACCTGGATCAAGGTGAAATTCGCCAGGTGGATTGGGAAGCTGCCGGAGCCGACGTCACCGTTTACCGCACGATACACCGTGATGGACAGGTTTACCTGCAGGACCAGTTCAGCACGCACTACCAGCCATGGCAGGCGGTGTATGAATACGGACCCGGCACCAAAATTCCCAGGAACAAGGATCGATAACCGCGCCTGGTTTCCTTCATCCGGGCTAACCAGCCAGTAATTAGGGTAGAATAGGGGCTGGATTTACGGCAGGGAACCTGCCGCCGACCTCTGCTCAGGAGTAAACCATGCTCAGTCAAGATTTCCTGGATATTTTGCGCTGCCCGGCTTGTGTTCGCGAGAAGGAAGGCCTGCTCGAGTATTATCAAGAAGCGTGGTTGATCTGCCAGGATTGCGGGCGCAAATACCCGGTGCGCGACGATATCCCGGTCATGCTCATCGACGAAGGCGACAAATGGGTGCAGACAGCCAAAGCCGATCTGCCCGTCCCGGCGCCTGCCGAATAGCCCAAACCTGAATTTTCCCGCTCCTATGGATGCTCTGGATCAATGGATCGCGGAGCTGACCGGCGGCGATGACCGCCGTGCTGAGGCCGCTGCACTGCAGATTGCGGCTGCTGGCGAACGCGCTGCTGGGGTTCTATCTCAGCTTCTGGCGTCAGCCGACAGCGATACGCGCTGGTGGGCTGTGCGCGCCCTGGCAGAAATCCCTGGAGAGGCGGTCTGCGACAGTTTGGAGCTAGCGCTCGCCGACCCAGACCCTGCCGTCCGCCAGTGCGCTGCCCTGGGGCTGGGCAAACAGCTGCAGCCGCGCGCCATCCCCACCCTGCTGCAAGCCCTTTCCGATAGCGACTCGCTGGTAGCGCGCCTGGCAGCCAATGCGCTGGTCGCCATCGGCGCCTCGTCGGTTGAACCTCTGTCGGGTCTGCTGGGAAGTGCTCCTCAGCGAGTACAGTTGGAAGCCGCTCGCGCCCTGGCGCTGATCGGCGATCCCGGCGCCATACCGGCTTTATTCAACGCCCTGGACGGCGATTCAACCCTGCTGGAATATTGGGCCAACGAAGGCCTGGAGCGTATGGGCGTGGGTATGTCTTTCTTCAAACCCTGACTCAGACGCCGCCCGGGTGTACGCCATCAGCCCTGCCACACCCACAGCCACCACAGCGCCATCATCACCAGACCGATCACGAAACGAACGACAAAAGAAAGCCCCCAGCCCGTCAGCAGACCCATCAATGCCTGGCGCGCCTTTTCCCAATCTCCCATGCGCCGGTATTCCAGACCCAGCACAACCAGGGGCGCGGCAATCAAACCTCCCACCGGCGGCACCAGGAATGTACCCACCACGCCGGCGATTGCCGCCAGGATGATCGTATTCCAGCTAGCACCGCCTTTGCGCGCCCCGGCGCCCATGAAGATGTTGTCGATCACGGTGCCAATGGCGAACAAGATGGTGATCAATATGAACAGAACAA
The DNA here is from genome assembly GCA_041736465.1 of Anaerolineales bacterium. GTDB lineage: Bacteria > Chloroflexota > Anaerolineae > Anaerolineales > UBA4823 > JAJUJL01. Next base: position 25,639 of record JBGSTO010000618.1, read on the forward strand.
GACCCAAGCGCCCAAATCCGGCGGCGATGCCGTAGCCCAAAGCCGACAGCCAGATGATGGTAATACCAGGGAAGATGGGGATCAACAACCCCACCAGCCCCACCGCCATAAAAAGCTGCACTACGGCAACAAGCGTAAAGTTCAACCAGTCAGGCATGTGAAGTATCCTTTTATCGTGTCATTCTGAGCGCAGCGAAGAATCTCGCAAGCTGGAAGGGGGATCCTGCACCTCGTTCAGGATGACATCCTTTCTGCGCGGCCACGCAGTGCGAGCAGTTTGTGGGGCAGCCTGATAAAGGCTGCCCCACGAGCAATAGATGTTATCCAGCCTTGATCACGTCGATGCCGCCCATCCACGGGCGCAGCACTTCCGGCACCACCACACTGCCATCGGCTTGCTGGTAGTTCTCCAACACGGCGATCAGCGTACGCGGCATGCCCAATCCCGAACCGTTGAGCGTATGCACAAAGCGGGCGCGCCCGCCGTCCGCCGGGCGGTACTTGATATTCGCCCGCCGGGCCTGGAAATCGGTCACGTTTGATACAGAGGAAACCTCCA
>JBGSTO010000639.1:0-2780 GCA_041736465.1 Anaerolineales bacterium
TGTCCAGCCAAAAGGCTCTGGATAGCCTCGAGCTGTCCTGGGCGAAATGCGGTGAAACCGAAATGGGCGCTAAGGCTGGAATGCAGGTCAATATCCATTGGCAGGCCTTCGATGTTGCTACGCTAAAACCAGCACGAATCAACACACAACATGGTTAATTGTACAACTACCTAAAATTCCTGTCCCGTTAATCCGCTGTGAAAATGAAAACTGCCCGCGTCAGGGGCAGTTAAGCAAGGCAAGCACGCCAGGGTAAACACTGGTCATCAGGAGAGGCTTGCCGGGTGGTCTTTCTGACGATCCGCATTCAAGCGGAGTGTGTCGCGCTGTTTTTCGAAGCGGTAAATTTGCCATGCGTTATACACATTGTGATACAGCACGTAAAATGTTGGCCCCATGGCTACGAGAGGATTGATGAAGGTCAGCGCAATCCAAATCGCAAAGGAGTTGTTCTTTTGCCCGAGCGCCTGGCTGGCTTCCTGCCAATAGCTGCGACCGCCGAGCAAAGCGCCGAACGCAAAATTGAGCACGCAAATGCCTAAAGAAACCAGTGCAATCTGGGCAATCAAAGTCACCGGGTACGAAGATTCGTTGAATGCAAAGTCAGCTGCTTTGGCGCAGATGATGAATAGATTGGCAAGCCACAGTGGGAAAGAGATGCGTTTACCAGCGCGAATGACAGATTGGGTTTTTCGCGGCAGATAAGCAACCAGGCGTGCCAGGAGCATGGGGATAAACATCGTGAGCAGCACTGGTAGAAGCACATCCCAGGTAGAGATGCGGATTTCCCTGCCGGCAATCAAGGGCAGTGTTACTGGTACGATCAGCGCCATGACAACATTACTGAGCAAGACCGCACCGGCAGCGAACTCGACTTTTCCATTCAGAAACCCAATAATGACCGGTGAAGCGATGGCGGTTGGGGCAATACCGGTTATGAAGGCGACCAGAGCCAGATTAAGATCAATCATTGATAACCCCCAATAGCCCAGGAACGCAACACCGATATTTGCCAGTACCACCAGAATAACCCTTTTGGAGAATGTCCCTGGCTGCAGATTCAGATCCAAAAATGCAAAAAACAGCATTGCCATGAGCAAATACTGGATAAGAAAAGACAGAGTATGGTACTGGGGCAGGAGCACGCCCAGCACCATCATCATCAGCAGTGCGATGACCTTGCCGTAGATCTGCAGTGGAGACTTGTGAGGGTTGTTTGTTTGGCTCACGTTAAAGAGAAACACACCTGCCCTGGCAGGATGGTTATGATTGAGTTCTGATAGGTCTCAGCGGGTAAGCCACCCGCCATCAACAGGAATTATAGCGCCGTGTAAGTAATCCGAAGCAGCAGATGCCAGGAATACCACCACACCCTTAAGGTCTTCCGGGGTGCCCCAGCGCCCCGCGGGAATGCGTTCCAGGATAGCCGGGGCGCGTTCCGGGTTGGCGCGCAGTGCGGCGGTATTCTCGGTCGCCATATAACCGGGGGCGATTGCATTGACATGAATGCCACGTTGCGCCCACTCATTCGCCAGGGCGCGGGTGATGCCGGCGATCCCGCTCTTCGCGGCAGTGTATGAAGGAACGATGATTCCACCCTGAAATGAAAGCATAGAAGCAATGTTGATGATCTTGCCGCCTCCCTGCGAGACCATCACCCTCGCCGCAGCCTGCGATAGAAAAAACGCTGCTTTCAGGTTGACTTGCAAAACGTCGTCCCAGTCTGCTTCGCTGAACTCCATCGCCGGGGTGCGGCGGATGATGCCGGCATTGTTCACCAGGATGTCCAGGTGGCCCATCTCAGCCACGATCTGGGCAGCGATCTGGTTGAGCCGCTCGACACTGGCATCGCGCAGGTCACAGTCGATCTGCTGGTAGCGGCGCCCCAGCGCACGGATGGCTTCACAGGTCGCATCACATCCGCTTCGATCGAGACCGGCGACATCAGCGCCGGCCTCAGCCAAAGCCAGCGCCATAGCCTGGCCCAAACCCTGACCGGCGCCTGTAACCAGGGCGACTTTCCCGTCGAGCTTGAAATCGTCCAATATCATCGGCGCTAGTGCCCCAATTCTTTCAGCATCGCAACCGTCCGGCTCACCCAGCCGAGCTGAGGATCATCTACCGTAGCCTGGATGCGCTGGTTGCCTGCCAGGAACCACAGGTAATAGGTAGTGTAGCCTGGAGCAGAAACCACGGTGTGGTATCCTCGCGGCATCATATGGATGCTGTTATCGCGCACGGTGAAATTTTCCTCTTCACCTTCTTCGTTGTAATAATGGCAGATGCCAAAACCGTCCGCAGGGTTTACCTTGAAGTAGTACATTTCCTCGTGATAGGCTTCGCGCGGCAGGTCATCCACCTGGTGCTTGTGCGGCGGGTATGTGCTCCAATTACCGCTGGGCGTGAAGGTCTCGCCTGCAATCAACCGCCGTGCGGGCAGGTCCGGTTGGGAGGCCGTCGTCAAAATTTGATGGAAATAACGCTTGAAATTGGCTGCACCCCAGGCGCCGCTGGCGACCTGGGAGGGGCTGATCAGATACGGTTGGATTCCTGTCTCATCACTGGGGGCGCTCGCCAAAGCAATCTCGACCGCCCCTTCAGATTGAATGCTGACCTTTGCTCCGGCAGGAATATAGACGGCATGCGGCTTGCCCGCGAACACATTTGGGCGCCCACCAGCTTTTTCAAAGCGCTCCCCGTTTACCACAAATGTGGCTTTCCCGCCCAAAAGGATCGCCAATATCTCCCGGCTGCCGCTTTCAGTTTGATAGCTTTCTCCG
>JBGSTO010000267.1:0-5965 GCA_041736465.1 Anaerolineales bacterium
GCGCCGCGGCTGCCCGCGCAGCGTGTAGCGCTGCAGGATGCGCTCTGCCAGGGCTTGCGCGGCGGCAAAGGCTTGCAGCGCGCTTGTGCTTCGCCGGGGCTTCAGCCACCGTCTGCGAAATCGCCAACCTGCAGGTTTGGATATCACCCGCCAGCTCCTTCGTTCATCTTGCGATGGATGCTCGAAATCTGCTGCACCCAGGTGCGCCTTTCGGCGTGCTCCAGGCTCAGCACTTCCTCACGCGGCCAATGAAAGTGGTACGCCACGAACGCTACCTCCTCGTGCAGCCGGTCGAGGGGGTAGCCGATCACCCCCCCAGGCTGTCAAGCTCCACTTCGAACTCGTGCCCGCACTTGGGGCAGGCGGTTGGCACGCTCGAACGCCCGTTAAGGTTGATGCGGTTGTACAGCTCCTGCAGGTATGCCATGTCTCCGGCATACAGGCCTTCGATCACCTTGGGGTTCACCTGCGCCACCGAGCCTAAGCGGGTGATCACCCGCGACAGCAGGATGATCACCAGGTAGGCCTGGTTGGTCTGCACGCGCGGATCCTTCAACGGCAGGATCTCGTCGGCGGCAGTCGCCAGGCGCATGACGCCCTCGCGGTGCAGCGTGCCTTCCTCATCCTGGTAGCCGATTGGCAAGGTGAAGGCGTATTCCGTCTGGATCATACTCATGCCCTTTCGATGCCCTCGTGCGCCAGCTCCAGCGTTTCGATGGCAACGTCGGTGCCCTTGGCGCTGAAATCGGGGCCATCCCACTTGCTGGGCCAGGCATTGAAGAAGTTCCAGCGCACCACTTCTTTGCCCTGCAGGTCGAGCACGATGATCGAGCCGTTTTTGCGGCTGATCTTGCCGTTGACCACGTCCCGGAACCAGTCATACAGCTCGCGCGAGTCGGTCAGCCCCCACTTGAGCACGATGTTGTTGAACTTGGTCATACCCGGCAGCTTGCGCACGGTGCGGTTCTCGCCGCCCTCGCGGTACTCAATGGGCGTATTGTCGGCGCCAAAACCGGTGGCGTCGCTGAACCCGGCCTGGGTGATGCCGTCGATCTCAACCAGAAAATTGAAATTGCGGTATGGGTCTACCCGCTGTCCTGTCGCCATGGTTGCCTCCTGCTATCGTTTACTGTCATTCTGAGGGAGCGGAGCGACCGAAGAATCTCTCTCCACTGCCGGACAACGCGCCGGACTGACCTCAGATCGTTCATTTATCTGGTTCGTCCCGCAAACAGCATCCGTGCCCCTACGTCGCTGCCGGGCCGGAAATCTGGCTGATGCGGAATATGACAAACTCTGCCGGCTTGACGACCGCCACGCCGATCTCGGTGACCACGCGCCCCAGGTCGCGCACTTCGGGCGGGTTGGTGGTTTCGTCGCACTTGACGAAGAAGGCCTCTTCGGGGGTGGCGCCGAATAGGGCGCCATCGCGCCAGACGACGGTCAGGAAGCCGGTCACCGAGCGGCGGATGCGCTGCCAGAGCGGTTCGGCGTTGGGCTCGAAGACCACCCACTGCGTGCCCTCGTCAATCGACTCGCTCAGAAAGTTCATAAAGCGGCGCACGTTGACATATTTGTATTCGCCGTTGTCGTCGCCGCCCAGGGTGCGAGCGCCCCACACACGGATATTGCCGTTCAGGTTGCGGATGATATTGATACCCTTGGGGTTGAGTCCGTCCTGCTCGTTCTTGCTGACCGAGTATGCCAGCCCCAGCGCGCCGCGCACCACCTCGTTAGCGGGCGCCTTGTGCACGCCGCGCTCCTGGTCGACGCGGGCGTAGATGCCCGCCATATGCCCGCTGGGATGCACGAAGGTGCGCTTCAGCGTGGGGTCGAAGACCTGCAGCGGGTCGCTCACCTCCAGGCGGGGGAAGTACAGGGCGGCAAATTTGCTGTTGCTGACCGTGCCTTTGATCGAGGCGAGATCGACGGTGGTGGTTTCCTGCCCGTCCAGGACGGCAAAGCGATCCTTCATATTCTCGCAGTGACCGATGACCTTGGTCTGCACATCGGCAGTCAGCGCGCCGGGGGCAGCCACGATGGCAATCTCGTCGATGGCTTCGAATTTCTTGAGGGCAGCTTCCGCCTGGGTGGCATCGGTCAAGTCATTGACGCGAATGACGTAACAGCGCGTGCCGCCGTTGTTGAAGAAGCCGTACACGGCGTGCGCCAGGGCCTCGTTGCCGCTCTGGAAATCGCCGAACTGATTCTTGAACTGCTCCCAGTTGGTCACCAGGCGCGGCTCGTCAACCGGGGCGAGGGTGTAATCGCCACTGCCGTCCGGCTTGGCGGGCATCTTGAATGCCGAGCCGCCCGGGTTGGCCTGGGTGGTGTCCACCACACCGACAAAGGCTGCCGTGCTGGTGCCCACGCCGGCGATGGGCGGCGTTCCGGGAACCTCTTCCACGTAAACGCCTGGGGATAAGTACTGTGCCATAACGTCCTCCTTCTGGAATCTATATCTGAATATCGTACTGGTGTAATGCGGTTGGCGGCACGGGTACAACGATGCTGTTGCTGCTGCCGCCCTTGCTGGCTTCTAGCGTATAGTTGCCCGTTTTCAAAATCGACAGGCTGTAGCGCCCCTGGGCATCGGTCAGCGTGCTGAGCCCCAAAGATGCTATGGTGACTGCCGCCCCATCTACCGGAACGCCGCCATCCGTAACCACGCCGGCGATCTGGATGCCCTCCTCGATCTGCGCCCCCAGGGTTTGCGGCGCGAGCAGCTTCTTGTACAGCATTTCTTTGCTTTCCACCGGCGGGCCGAAGGGCATGGCAGGCGCCAGGTCGAGGGTCACGGTGGCGGTGAGGGTGAAGGCTGCCCGCGGCGGGATGCCCAGCGCGCTCCAGAACTCGCCGATGTTCAGGCGGTTGTCCGGCAAGGCGGTGAAGAGCGGCACGGGGAAGGGCTGCCCCGGCAGCAGCGCGCCCGGCACCACCGGAAAGCGGCTCAGCCACGCCAGCGCCAGCGCAAGCAGCTCGTGCTCCTCGCTTATCTTGTCTTCCCCCGCCTCATCCGACCAGGCGGTGACCACGTAAGTGACGTCGACGCGCACCGGCGGCTGCTTCTTGGTGAAAGCCCCGGCGGAGTATGTGATGATCGGCTCCGGGTCGCGCAGCACGCGGTTCTCCTTGACCTCCAGCAGGAAAAGGTTGATGGTGGCGTCGTTGGGATTGTAGGTTTTGACCGGCGTCTCGAAGGAGACGTCGGCGTTGCGCAATATTGCCGGGCCAAGAGGGTCGTCCAGGATTTGATTCAATGCATTATCTAGAGCAGGGAACATAGTTTCTCACCTGTTTCCGGCACAATCAATTCTTCTTCTGTGACTTCCGCATCGAGGTTAATGTAAATGGATCGCCTGTGCGCATATAAATTTCGGCATCATCGTTCTCCCATCCGGTTTGATTGGTGGCTTCTACGACGATCTTCTCGCCGTCGTCTGTGCGGCTCTGAACCACAACATTGAACTTCACCTGATATTTCTTACGATCGTGTGAAAAATTGACCGTAAGTGGGATTACGTCGCCATTTTTATATACATGCCCTGGATTGTAGCCACTGACGACTTCGAAACCCAACTCTGATGTCGGTGTATACGTAGGCGGCACGTCAGCCAGCGGGATGGTTTTAAGCTTTTCGGCTCCTCCTTGGCTGCGCTGCTTTCGCTTCCTCTTGGCGGATTTCTCTTTTCCCTCACCTGGGAGCGGACCGCCGCCTCCCTGTTTTTTCTTGCTTTCTGCGGAGCCGGGTTCCTTTCCTTCACCGGAAGTGTCCTCCTTCTTCGCCTTGGATGGCTTGCCAGCGCCTTCTGCCTTACCGGTTGCGCCGGGCTGTGCTTGCTGCTTTCCCTCGGCAGGCTTCCCGGTGGGTTCAGGCAGGATTTCTTCTTTTCCATCTTCGATTACTTTTGTAACCGGAGGCCTGGCTTTGGCGGCGCGCACGCGCTCCAGAATGGCGCCCAGTGTGTCCAGCGGATCGGCTTTTGGCAGCCCTCCTTTGGTGAGCGCATCAATCAGGGCCTTCTTCTCTTCAGCCGACATATCTTTGGGGATCAGATTATTAAGCAGATCAAGATCTTCAGGACTTAACTGTTTTCCGGCAGGCCCGCTGCGAATGGCATCAAAGACAGCCTGCGCATCGGGGTGGAGCTGAACAACCCGCCCAGGTTTTGCGCCCGCGTCACCGGCGGCGCCTGCATCCGGTGCAGCGCTTTTACCGGCACCGCCTCCTGCGCCAACCTCATCGGAAATATCGATCTCCGGGCCAAGTTTAAGCTCTCCCTCGCCTGCATCCTCTCCGCCAGCTCCGGTGCTGCCGCCAGTCCCAGCGCCTGCATCCCCCGGCTCGCTGACGCCGGCTTCAGTACCGGGTTCTGCACCGGGTTCACCCGCAGCCCCGGCATCCGCCTCGCCTTGCCCCTCCTCTCCACCGCCAAGACCAAATTTTGCCTTTCCAGTTAGCAGCCCATAGATGGCTTTACCTGCATCGTAAATATCCTTGACCAACGAGAGTACATTAACGAATGGGATCAGCTTCATCAGCAGCTTGCCGCCCACCTTTTTGACCACCGCCCCTACCAGGCGCCCGGCTTTGGTCTTGAGACCTTTGGCGGTTTCTGTATAAGTCTTCTGGAGCAGCTTGGTTCTTGCAATTTTACTTTTCAGCGCCGGAGTCAATTTTTTAATCTTCGCTCCATTGCGCTTCATGCGCTGTTGCAGCACCTTGCGCTGCTGCGGTTTCAGCTTTGCGCCGCGTTTTTTGAGGGAATTGCGGATATTGCGATTTTCATCTGCCAGCGCTTTGAGCTTCTTTTCGGCTTTGACGGCTGCCGCAGTTTCTTCAGCAATCTGCCGGTTCAGCTTCAGCATACGCGCCAGGCGGACTGCATCGTAGGGATCAATACTGACTTCGACCTGTCCCTTAATCTTGATCGAGAAGCCTTCTTTGATCAATTCCCCAAACTCGGTGGACAGGATTTGATCACCCAGATCTGTGCCTGCGATGGCTTTGGTCAGATCTCCTTCGATGGCGACCGCCACTTTAAGGATATTCACATCAAGGTCGAGACCGGTATCTTTCTTTTCCAGTTTTCCTTCCAAAGCTTTGATGTCAGCTTTGACTGTCACCCCTGGCATCAGCTCCGCGATCGACAGGTCGGTTTTCAACAGCGCCAAGGACATGGAATTCCCTGCTTTTTGGCCTGCAGACTTGGTGCGGGCGATTTTGGCTGCGCCCAACTGGATTTTTACCGGCTCCTTCGATTTGCTCTTCCTTGAAAAGGCAAATGTTAGTTTGAATCCATAGCGCTCGCCTTTACGCTCGAGGCTGAATTCGTATGAGGACCCTGGACCGTGGACACCTACATCATCTCTTTGAATAGTGCCATGGGCAACGGGCGAGAATCCAGCAGTTGCTCGATTGTGGGTATGCTCATTTGATCGAGTGGATGCATTTTGCTGGAGCACGTGCGACAGCTCATGAGCCAGCAATCGTTTGCCCGCGACGGTCTCTGGAGCATACTTTCCCGGCGCAAAGACGATATCCGAGCCAACGGTCAAGGCATTGGCTTGCAGATCGTTCGCGGCCTCCCCCGCCTGCTGCCCGGTATGCACCCTCACCTGGTTGAAGTTTTGCCTGAACCGGCTCCCAAGCTCGGTTTGAATATTTTCAGGGAGCGGTTGACCGCTCCCCAATTCAGAACGCAGCTCGCTGACATTTGAACTTGAGCCTGGATGCCCGCTGACCGGTGAAAGTGAACCTGAAGCCAGGGTGTCCTGGCTTTGATCCAGCCAGCACTCCGCGTCCTGCTTCAGCGCCGCCTCGGCTGCCAGATCGGCTTCCCGCTCGAAGCGATCGCCGGGTTGGCTGACCGCACTCTTTGCCTGGTAGAAGATTGCCCGCCGGCGGGTTGGCGCTTCGCCTGCACCTGAAAGCGCCAATCCCACCGCCCGGTTCCCCGCAGCC
>JBGSTO010000689.1:0-20560 GCA_041736465.1 Anaerolineales bacterium
GGCGGCGCTGGCGCTGCTCTCCGGCCCGGCGGCCGTGCATGGCGTGGTGATGCTCATATTTGCCTCCCTGGCGATACTGGTCCTTCCCGGGATGGTTGAACTGCGGCGGGAGTTAGCGCAGCTGGCAGACGATCCGGGGGGTCTAAAATCGGGAGGGCTGGCGTTCCTCGCCACCGCGCTGCTGGGAGGCACGCTGCTGTTCCTGCAGCCTTCAGGTTTGAGCGCCTGGTTTGCAGCCATACCGGCTTATTTCTCTGGGTGGACGGCTGCACCTGCCGAACCTGCTCTCAAGCTGCTGATACTGCTGGTGACGTACCAGCCGCTGGCTCTGGTTTTCGGTATGATCGGCCTGGGTCGCGGCCTGTACCTGCGCCGGCGCGAAAGTATTTTCCTGGGGATATGGCTGCTGATCGCCGCTCTGCTGACGCTGGTTTACCCGGGGCGCCAAAGCGGTGATCTCATCTGGGTGCTGCTGCCATTATGGGCGCTGGCGGCGCGCGAGCTGGGGGAGAACCTCGGGGAGGGGGCGGAACCGGCCGCCATGGCTTATTCGCAGGCGGCGCTGATCCTGGTGATGATGGGATTGTTCTGGCTGAACCTGGCGGGGATGGCCAACTCCTTGCTGGATACGCAGGCCATCTACCTGCGGCTGGCGGTGATGACCGGCGTGCTGGTGCTGGGCAGCCTGACAACGGCACTGGTAGGCATGGGGTGGTCGTGGCGGCTGGCGCGCTGGGGGGCGGCGATGGGGGTGACTGCCGGCCTGGGAATTTATGTGCTGGCTGGTCTATCCGGCGCCGCGCTGCTGCGCAGCGACGAACGCTGGAGTTCGTGGCAGCCCGCTCCCGGTGCAGGCGATGCCGGTCTGTTCATGCAAACAATCGAGCAGCTATCCCTGTGGAAAACCGGCGAGCGCAGGTCGCTGGACATTCTGGCGGCGGTGGATTCGCCCGGGCTGCGTTGGGCATTGCGCCATTTCCCGCAGGCGCATTTTGCCGGGGTCGAGGCCGCTAAGGCGGGCGCCAGGACGGGCGCCGGCGCGGCAGATCCTGCTTCGGTGGTGATTACCCGCCAGGAGGAAGAGGCCCCCGAGCTGGCATCGAGTTATCGCGGCCAGGACTTTGTGTGGTGGAGCTATCCCGATTGGCAGAGCGGCGCTCCGCCGGACGCGCTGAACTGGTTGGCTTACCGTTCGCAGACCTGGTGGCACGAGAAGATAATTGTATGGGCGCGCATCGACCTGTTTCCCGGAGAACTCGAGCCGGGGGGCGAGCTGATTGTTCCGGAAGAACTGCCTGAAGAGGAGTTTCCGCTTGTACCGCCAGAAGAGCTGCAGGAGCCTTAGCAGCTGCTGGGCACGGAATACTGGCTTTCATTGGAGAGTGGATGAATTGGCCTGATGTGATTGCGATCGATGGCCCAGCGGCTTCGGGGAAATCCACCCTGGCGAAGAAAATCGCCGACCGGCTGGGCTATCTGTTTTTTGATACCGGCATCATGTACCGGGCAATAACCTGGCTGGTATTGGAGCGCGGCGTCTCGCCCGAGGACGAAGATCAGGTAACCCGGTTGGCCGAGCAGATACCGATTGAGGTAATGCCGCCATCGGTACGCGATGGGCGCGCCTTTGATATCTGGGTTGAAGGACAAGATGTTACCTGGGCAATCCGCCATCCGGAGGTGGACGCGAATGTGTCTGTGATCTCTGCTTATCCCGGTGTACGGAAGGCATTGACGGCGCAGCAGCGCCGGATTGGCTCGCGCGGCCGGGTGGTGATGGTGGGAAGGGATATCGGCACGGTGGTGCTGCCGGAGGCGGATGTCAAGATCTACCTGGAAGCCAGCGTAGCAGAGCGCGCCCGGCGCCGCTTCCTGGAGCGGGAGGACCGAGGTGAGCAGGTTGATTACAAGGAAATTCTGGCAGCCATGCGCCGGCGGGATAAGATCGATTCAACCCGTAAGGTGGCGCCGCTGCGCCCGGCGGAAGATGCCCGGGTGGTGAATTCCGATGATAAGACGCTGGACGAGGTGTTCGACGAAGTGATGAGCATCCTGGCAGCCTGGGTGTAAACCGATGTCCAAAGCATACCATGTCCCGCTGGCTAACCGGTTGTTTCGGGCGCTGTTCCGCCCGGTATTCCGGCTGGTATTTCACCTCTTGAGCCGGGTGCAGGTGGTGGGAAGAGAGCATGTGCCAGGCGAGGGGGCGTATATGATTGCGATCAACCACGTTTCGTTATTCGAACCTCCGCTGCTGCTGGCTTTTTGGCCGACTGCACCCGAGGCTGTCGGCGCGGTGGATATCTGGGAACGCCCTGGTCAGAGTCTCCTGGCGCGGCTGTACGGAGGTATACCGGTGCATCGCGGACAATATGACCGCCAGCTACTGGACACCATGCAGGCATCCCTGCTGTCGGGCCGCCCACTGCTGATCGCCCCGGAGGGAGGGCGCTCGCACCAGCCGGGGATGCGCAGAGCGCTGCCCGGTGTGGCGTATGTTATCGAGAAGGCCAATGTGCCTGTGGTGCCGGTGGGGGTTGTAGGGGCGACCGATGATTTTCTCGGCCGGGCGCTGCGCGGTCACCGCCCGCAGATTGAAATGCGCATCGGAGCGCCTTTCCGGCTTCCAGCGGTATCTGGAGCGGGTGAGGCGCGCCGTGAAAGCCGCCAGCACAACGTGGACCTGATCATGCTGCGCATCGCCGAGCTGCTGCCGCCAGAGTACCGGGGTGTGTATGCAAACGAAGCCTGAGTCTACAAGCAAGCCGGTCAGCGAGCGTGTACGCCCGGAACTGACCCGCCTGCCGGCGCTGACACCCGCCCGGCGCCAGTTTCGCAGGCTGGTGCGCTGGCTGCTGCGCCTGCTGGTTTATGCCTTCACCCGCCCGGTGGTAAGCGGCATTGAGAGAATTCCACGCAAAGGACCTTGCCTGGTGGTCACCAACCATCTGGGAGACGCCGACCTGGTGCTGGGGTTGGTGCACTCACCCGTGGATGTCGAAGTGGTAGCAAAGAGTGATCTGTACGATTTTCCAATCCTGGGCTGGTTGATGGATGCCTACGGCGTGATCTGGACGCACCGCGGCCAGCCTGACCGGCGAGCGATACGCGTGATACTGCAGGCCCTGGAGGAGGGCCGCATCGTCGGGATCGCACCAGAAGGCCGGGAGAGCCTGACCGGCGCGCTGGAAGAGGGCCTGGGTGGGGCTGCGTATCTCGCCTCTAAATCCGGCGCTCCTTTGCTGCCGATTGTGTTTACGGGTACGGGTAATACCAGCATGTACAGCAACATGAAGCGACTGCGCAAGACCGCCGTTAGCATGACGGTGGGGGAATTGTTTCGATTGGACTGGTCCGGAGAGGATAAAAAACTGGCGACCCGGCGCGGGACAGAGGAGATCATGCAGCGGCTGGCAGCACTACTGCCCAAGGAATATCGAGGTGTTTATTCGTGAACAGGGTTTATACCTATTGATGAATTTGATGGTAAACAGGGAAGAGGTGCAGCATGGCTGTGGATAGTGTCACAAAATCAAGCGAGGCGCAGATGCCATACCGGCATGCGGATTGGGAGGCGCGGCGCCGCTTTCTTCGCTTTTTACTCAAATGGATTGGATTCACCCTGTTCGCCAAGCTGGGCAGCGTGGAGGAAGTTGAAAACGTGCCTGCCAGCGGGCCGGCTATTTTGATGATCAATCACATTGCCATGATCGACCCGCTGGTGGTGATGCACGTGCTCAAGCGGAATATCATTCCCCTGGCGAAAGTAGAGGTATATGATTATCCCGTGATTGGTATTTTCCCGCACCTGTGGGGGGTAATCCCTGTGCGCCGGGAGGAGTTTGACCGCCGCGCGGTGCAGCAGGTGCTGCAGGTGCTGAAAGCCGGCGAGATCGTGCTGGTGGCTCCGGAAGGGACGCGCGGTCCCAGCCTGACACAAGGAAAAGAAGGCGTCGCCTATCTTGCCAGTCGCAGCGGCGCCCCGATTGTGCCGGTAGCCATCGATGGCACGGTGGGATTTCCGGCACTGCGCTTCAGTCGCGCCTGGCGCAGCCCGGGAGCGCGGCTGCGCTTTGGGAAGCCGTTTCGCTACCGCGCGGAATTCCAAAAACCCGGAAGGGAGGCGCTGCGCAAGATGACGGATGAAGCCATGTACCTGCTGGCAGCCATGCTGCCCGAAGCCCGCCGTGGGGTTTACTCGGATCTCGCAAATGCGAGCGAGGATACCATCCAGTGGGTTTAATGCTATAATTTTTTTGGGAACATAGCGGTCAACCCCTGACATGACACCTGTCTTAACGCTGCTTTTCCAGAGAAGGTATATCGATGTGCCGGCGAGCCTGGGGGAAAAATTGCTGGCTTTGTTTGTGTGGCTGGCGCTGCTGGCTGTGATCGTCTCCCTGCTGCGCCGCTGGCGCAGTTTCGAAAAACCACGCACGCCCAGATACTGGTGGATATTGCTGGCGCTTGCGGTACTGACCCCCTTGACCAGCCTGTTCGTTGCCGTGCGGCTTGCGCCGGGATCCAGCCTGTCGCAGCCAAGTATGCCGGTGGAGCAGGTGGGCGCGCTGGTGGCGTTGTTCTCGGCAGCACCCTGGGTGCTGGCAGCTGGATTTTTAGGTCCAGGCGCTGCGACCGGGCTGGCGGCAGCTTCAGGGGTGCTGCTGGCGGTATGGGAAGTACACAATCCGTTTCTGCCCCTGGAGATGGCGCTGCTGGCGGTGCTGTTCAGCGCTGCCGTTCACCAGCGCTACCGCACGCCTGCTTACCAATTGCTGCGCCAGCCGCTGGTTGCCTCCCTGGTAGTTTCCATCCTGCACCCGCTGCTGTATTTCATTTTTCAACTTTTGATCCTCCAGGATTCGCTGGCAGTGCGCCTGGACTATGCCATCACCCAGGTCGGGCCGAGCAGCCTGGCAGCCGGGGTGCAGCTCGTCCTGGCGGGTTTGACCGGCCAGATGGCAGTATTGGCGTGGCCTGTGGCATGGGGCAATCACGGACCCCTCCAGCCTTCACCGGTGGAAAAAAGCCTGCAAACGCGCATGCTCTACAGCACTACCCCTGTGCTCGTGCTGCTGCTGCTGACCCTCATTATTGCGGATTGGTTTACGGCTGGCAATGCGGCGCAATCTGTGCTGCGTGATCGCATGGCCGATGCGGCGGCGAATGCCTCTCAGGGGGTGCCTTATTTCCAGAGCGTTGGCCAAAGCCAGATTGCATCAATTGCAGCCGATCCGCGCCTGTACTCTGCCACCCCGGCGGAGATCCGCCAGATCCTGCGGGATGCACGGCAGCAAACTGCATTTTTTACGCAGCTATATGTCATCAACAGCCAGGGAAACCCGGTAACGGGCTATCCGCAAGAAGTATATGATATCACCCAGCCTTACCCGGACGAGCAGGTGGGCCTGAGGACGGCTTTGAGTGGAGGGCTTGATTTCCAGAGGTTCATCGCTCCCCTCCAGCCAGGCGCCAGGGCAGCCCAGGTTACCTTCATGGCGACGATCTTCGACGCTAACAAACAGCCGAGGGGCGTGCTGATTGGGCGCACCGACCTGGAAGCCAATCTGTTCTCTATTCCGATCCTGAACAGCCTGCACAGCATTGCCAGCCAGGGGGGAGAGGGCATCCTGATCGATGAAAAGGGAAGGATCCTGTACCACCAGAATCCCGAGCTGCTGATGAGCCAGTACAGCGGCAGAACGGTGGAGCAAGCCGAATTTTTCGACCAGGCAGCTCCAGATGGGACCCGCAGCTGGGTGTACTACTATCCGGGTCCCAGCTCAGCCTGGGATATTGTGCTGTCGGTTCCGGCGCGCCAGGTGCAGGATATTGCCCTGGAGATCGCCCTGCCTTTGTTCTTGATGTTGTTAGCCGCCGCTCTGCTGGTGTATATTGTGCTGCGCGTCAGCTTGAATGTCGTCACCGGTTCCTTAAGAGGCCTGGCTTACCAGGCTGGCAGATTGGCCCAGGGACAGCTCGAAGAGGCCATCCCCGCAGGGGGAGAGGATGAGACCGGTCAATTGAAAGTGGCGCTGGAGCGCATGCGCGCCAGCTTGAAGGGACGCCTGGATGAGCTGAACCGCTTACTGGTGGTCAGCCAGGGCGTTGCATCCAGCCTGGAACTGGCGGATGCCATCCGCCCGGTGCTGGAATCGGCGCTGGCGATGGGGGCTTCCATGGCGCGCATCGTGGTCGTGCCGGCGGTCGTGCCCGAGCTGGAAGGAGATGCGCTCAAACCGCAGGTATACAGCCTGGGAAGCGGCCGAGATTTATACCATGATTTGGATGAACAGGTGATGGGCCTGGCGCGCCAGCAGGAGCGCCTGGTGCTCAGCAACGTCAGCCGGCCGCGCATCCTGCGCTTCTCGACGGGCGCCCCCAGACCGACAGCCTTGATGGCCACCGCGCTGCGCCACGAGAACCAGTTTTTTGGCTGCTTGCTGGTGGTGTACGACCAGCCGCACGCTTTCTCAGAG
Source organism: Anaerolineales bacterium (assembly GCA_041736465.1). Lineage (GTDB taxonomy): Bacteria > Chloroflexota > Anaerolineae > Anaerolineales > UBA4823 > JAJUJL01. The sequence goes on from JBGSTO010000689.1 coordinate 6,480, forward strand.
GAAGAAGTGCGCTTCATGATGACTCTGGCGAGCCAGGCGGCGCTGGCAGCCGCCAATGCACAGCTGTTCCTGAACGCTGAAATTGGACGCCAGCGGCTGGCAGCTATCCTGGCTTCCACACCGGATCCGGTGCTGGTCACCGATCAGCAAAACCGGCTGCTGCTGGCGAATCCGGCTGCCTGGAAGGTGCTGGGGTTGGGCATTGATTGGGAAGAAGGCCAGCCGATCCAGAAAGTTGTCTCCCACCCAGCCTTACTGCACCTGCTCACCTCCGGAGAGGAAAAGCCTTCTGCGGAGATTGTGCTGGGGGATGAGCGCGTATTCTATGCCACTGCATCCAGCGTGCAGGCCGAAGGGCACCGCGTGGGCCGGGTGTGTGTGCTGCGCGATATCACCAACTTCAAGGCGCTGGACGCTCTCAAGTCTGAGTTTGTGGCTACGGTAAGCCATGACCTGCGCTCTCCGCTGACGTTGATGCGCGGCTATGCCAGCATGCTGGAAAATGTGGGTGAGCTGAATGAGCTGCAGCAAGGCTACGTGCGCAAGATCATCAGCAGCGTCGAAAGTATGTCTCACCTGGTGAGCACCCTGCTGGACCTGGGGCGCATCGAAACCGGGATCGGTTTACGGTTAGAGAAGATATCGGTTTATGACATTATCGAAAAGGTGGTAGGAGCACTCCAACTGGAGGCCACCCAGAAGCGGGTTCAGCTTGGAGCCCACATCCCTGAACAAACCATTCCATTGTTGGAGGCCGACCAGGCGCTCTTACAGCAGGCGCTGCACAACCTGGTAGAGAACGCCATCAAGTACACCGATTCCGGTGGTAAGGTGCAGGTAAAGGTATCTGCCAGCCAGAACCGGATGCTGTTTATCATCAATGATACCGGGATAGGAATTTCCCCGGTCGACCAGCCGCGATTGTTCGAGAAATTCTACCGTGGTGCGCAGCAAGGGAGTAAACACCGCCCAGGGGTTGGGCTGGGGTTGACAATCGTACGCTCTATCGCCGATCGCCACGGGGGGAAAGTTTGGGTTGAAAGCCAGCTTGGAAAAGGAAGCACATTCTATCTGGAGATACCACTGAGCCATTCCGTGGCAGAAGCGGCGTAGCTCGGCGGGCTTACTGCAGTACTGTTCGATGGTATAATGCGTGGCGACATTCCGGCGGGGTGCAATCCTGCACCCGGCTACTCTCATACTGGATCGGCGGCTGCGAATGTGCTGCAGTGTAGGATGAAAAGACTACCGGCAGGCGGCTGCCAGGGAGCCTGAATTGGCGTTTAGACTGCTCGATTGGCTGTTGGGGCTCTTCTCTCTGGACATCGGCATTGACCTGGGGACGGCAAACACCCTGGTGAATGTGCGTGGAAAAGGCATCGTTATCAATGAACCTTCGTGGGTGGTGATGGACAAGCGCACCCGCAAGGTGCATGCAATTGGCGCCGAAGCGAAGGAGATGGTGGGGCGGACACCGGCGAATGTAGTCGCTATCCGGCCTCTGCGAGACGGGGTAATCTCTGAATTTGAAATCACCCAGTCGATGCTGGAGTATTTCATTGGCAAGGCCCACGAACAGAGCATTGTGCCTGTGCCGCGGCCGCGCGTGGTGATTGGCATTCCTTCGGGCGTCACCGAGGTTGAAAAGCGCGCCGTATACGATGCTGCCATGTCGGTAGGGGCGCGCGAGGTGTATCTCATTGAGGAACCGGTAGCTGCGGCATTGGGGGCAGGTCTGCCGGTGGCTGAAATTCGCGGCAGCATGATTGTGGACATCGGCGGCGGCACCTCTGAAGTGGCGGTGATGTCGATGGGCGGCGTGGTGGTTTCGCGTTCGCTGCGCGTGGCTGGCGACGAGATGGATGAGGATATCGTCCAGTATATGCGCAGTAAATACAACCTGCTCATCGGCTTACGGATGGCGGAGCAGGCAAAGATGGCGATTGGCTCTGCGTACCACCTGCCGGAAGAAAAGACCATGGTGCTGCGCGGCCGCAACCTGGTCACCGGTCTGCCGGATGCGGTAGAAGTGTCCTCGGTTGAAATCCGAGAAGCGATTGCTGGCTCCATTCAGACGATCATCGATACGGTCAAGGACGCGCTGGACGAGGCCCCGCCCGAGATCATCTCAGATCTGATGGAGACCGGCGTCTGCCTGGCGGGAGGCGGCGCCTTGGTGCAGGCGCTGGATCGCCGGCTATCCGATGAGCTGCGCGTGCGCGTTTGGGTAGCGGAAGATCCGATGAGTTGCGTGGCGCGCGGCGCAGGTATGATCCTGGAAGACCTTGAGGCCTTGAAACGATTATTGGTAGGCGTGGAGCGCGGCAGCACGCGTCATAATTGAGCCTCGCTCAACCACTCAGACCAGGCTGTTGGTTGGCGCTGGTTGTGGTTTAAAATAGATGTGATATGAATACAACTTCTTCTCGCCCAATCCAGACGATCGTCTTCGTTTTGGTAGCGCTGGGGCTGATTTTGCTGGCATTGGGTGGTTACCTTGCTCCGGTTTCACGATTTTTACTTAGCCCAATCGTTACTGCGCAAACCTGGATAACAGAGCGGTACCAGGTGATTCAGGATTTCCTGAACGCGCCGCAGGACATTACCCGCTTGCGGCAGCGCAACCAGGAGCTGGAAGCCGAGATCGCCCGTCTGCAAACCCAGGTCATCGAGCTGCAGCAGCAGCTGGTGGAGACGAATATCCTCTCTGCCCTGGTAGATTTTGCGCGCGCCAACCCGGAAAATCGCTACCAGGCGGCGGCAGTCATTGGTTACGACACCAGCCCGTTCCTGAGATATGTATTCATCAACCGCGGCTCGGATGATGGTTTGCGGCGGGGTATGCCGGTTGTCACCCAGCAAGGCCTGGTGGGGCGGATCACTGCGGTGACCGCCAATGCAGCCCGGGTGCAGTTGATCGCCGACCCAGCTTCGAGCGTCAATGTGCGCCTGGATCCTTCAGGCGCACAGGCGGTGCTGGTTGGACAGCTCACCGGTGATCTTTTGTTGGATATGGTGCCGCAGGAGGCCAATCTGCAGGTAGGCGATCTGGTGTTGACTTCCGGGCTTGGCGGCGGGTTTCCAGCCAATATTTTAATCGGACAGGTCTCCGGCATCCGCAGCCGGGACCAGGACCTGTTCAAGCGCGCCACGGTGCAGCCGGTAGTTGACTTTTCCCAGTTGGAAATCGTACTGGTGATTACCAATTTCCGGCCTTTGGACACCGTGCCGCTGGTTCCGGCAGCCGGAGGGCCTTGATCGCCATGGCTATCCTGCTCGCTTTTCCAATCCTGGGAATACTTGTCGTCTTGCAGTCCAGTCTGGTGAGCCGGGTGCCCCTGCTTTTAGGCACCCCTGACCTGATGCTGCTGGTCATTGCCGCCTGGGCGCTGCAGAAACGAGTGGAAACCGCCTGGCAGTGGACGGTGATCGGTGGCATCCTGGCGACCCTATCCTCCGCGCTGCCGCTTGGTGTGGCGTTCGCAGGCTATGGGATGGCGACCGGGCTGGCGCTGCTGCTGCGCCGCCGCATCTGGCAGGCGCCTGTGCTGGCTATGTTTTTGGTGGTGTTTGCCGGCACGCTGGTTTTTCATGCACTGTCACTTCTGGCCTTGCGCCTGGTGGGGAATCCGATTCCACTGCTGGATGCATTAAATCTGGTTACGCTACCCAGCTTATTGTTGAACTTGCTGCTGGCTGCACCGGCGTTTTATTTGATTGCCGACCTGGCGAGCTGGCTGTACCCTGTCGAGGTTGAGGTATGAACGGTTCTTCGTATACGCAAAATCAAGTGGAAAGATGGCGCATCCTCACATTTGTGATTTTCTTGCTGGTAATCTTCGGTTTGTATGCCGGGCGCTTGTTCTGGCTGCAGATTATCCAGGGTCCGGTGTATGCGCTGCAAGCGGAGGACAACCGCACGGCTACAGTCAACCAGCCGGCATCGCGAGGGGTGATCTACGATCGCAATGGTACGGTGTTGGCGCGCAACATGGCTTCGTACAATGCGGTCGTCACGGCGGCAGAGCTGCCGGATGATCCCGGAGAGGTGCAGGAAATCTACCGCAACCTGGCGGAATTATTGGCTGTGCCGGTAAACGGGGGCGAGCTGAACGAGGCAAACCCCTTTGTGCCGTGCATCTCCGATCACGGCATTGCCGAGGTTGTGCTGTATGGTGATACGGCAACGCCTTTCACCCCGGTGCCGGTGAAGTGCGATATCGATCGCGTTACTGCCATGATTCTGGTAGAAAAAGCCCAGGATTGGCCGGGTGTGGGCGTTGAGATCCAACCGATACGCGACTACCCCACCGGCGAGATTACCGCCTCGATGATTGGATTTCTTGGCCCGATCCCTGCGAGCCAGGAACAGGAATACCGTGACCTGGGGCTGCTGCCCAACCGGGATAAGGTCGGCTACGCCGGCATCGAGCTGCAGTACCAGGATCTGCTGGCAGGGCGAAACAGCCTGCGTACGGTGGAGGTGGATGTGGCTGGCGCAGAGCTGCAGACACTGGGCGTAATCCAGGAAGCTCAGCCTGGATTGAGCCTGCGCCTGACGCTAGATACCCGCCTGCAGCAGGCGGCAACTGCGGTAGTCGAGCGTGAAATCAACTACTGGAATACCTTCCTGGGCGATATACGCTCCACCAGCGGCGTTGCCATTGCGATGAATCCCACTACGGGCGAGATCCTGGCGATGGTGTCGTATCCCAGTTATGAAAACAACCGCATGGCGCGGCTTATCCCTGCATACTACTACAACCAGCTCATCGAAGATCCTGCCAACCCGCTGCTCAACCATGCGGTGGGCGATACACTGCCAGCCGGATCGGTGTTCAAGCTGGTGACTGCAGTCGGAGCGCTGAATGAGGAAGTGGTGACCCCGGATCAAGTCCTGGAAACCCCACCCAAGATCACCATCTCGGAGCGGTATTTTGCCAATGATCGCGGCACGCCGCGCGATTTCGTGGACTGGAACAAAGCTGGTTTTGGCCAGTTATCCTTCATCGACGGTCTGGCTAACTCCAGTAATGTGTACTTTTATAAGCTGGGCGGCGGCTACCAGGATGAAGTTCCCGTAGGTCTGGGCGTCTGCCGCCTGGGGACGTATGCGCGTGCCATGGGCTATGGCGATTATCCGGGGATTGGTCTGCCGGAAGAAGAAAAAGGCCTGGTACCCGATCCGCGCTGGAAGCGCATCACGCATGGTGAGAGCTGGTCTACCGGCGATACCTACATTGCCAGCGTAGGGCAGGGGTATGTGCTGGCAACGCCGCTGCAGGTATTGATGTCGGCGGCAACGATTGCCAATGACGGCAAGCTGATGCAGCCACAACTGGTGCGTGAGGTGCTGGACAGCGAGGGCAACGTGGTGCAGCCGTTCGCTCCGATCATGAAATGGGATATCACCAAAGACCCGGTGATCCAGGAATATTACGAAACAACCCTGCGCGGCTGCGAGCCTATTGAAGGACAGACGAAAACGGTAGAACCCTGGGTGATCGAGACCGTACAGGCGGGTATGCGCAAGGCGGTAACCCACGGCACCCTGACCAAGATCCAGGAATTTTTTACTGGCTTCAACTTCAGCGCAGCCGGAAAAACCGGGACGGCGGAATACTGTGACAAATATGCCGATGCCAAAAATCGCTGCATCCCCGGCAACTGGCCCACGCATGCCTGGACGGTGGGGTATGCACCCTACGAAAACCCGGAGATCGCCGTGGTAGCCTTCGTTTATAACGGCGGTGAAGGCGCCAGCGTCGCCGGGCCTATTGTCTGGCAGATCTTGAATGCCTACTTCGAGCTGAAGACCATCGACAACGCCGGTGCAGCGCCGTAGCGGATCATGCTATAATCATTGACTTAGAAGTTGCGCAGTCCAGCGACAGTGGAAGCAGTATGACGACTGAGATGCAGCCGAAAATGCAGATCAAAGGTATTCGAGATGGTCTGCTGGTAACCCTGGGAGAGGGTGCCTGGGATGAGGTGTTTCAGGCTTTCCTGTCGCAGATAGACCAGCAGTTGGAATTTTTGCGCGGCGCGCGGCTGATGCTGGACGTGGGCAATCACGTGCTTAAGGCTGTTGAAATGAGCCACCTGCGAGATGAACTTTCGGAGCGCGGCCTGCAGCTGTGGGGCATCTTGAGCAACTCCCCAACCACAGAAAGCACGGCGCAGACATTGGGACTGGCGACGCGCATCTCAAAACCGGTGCGCGAACGGCGCGAGGCAGTGGCGGCAGAAATGCCTGCCAACCGAAATCTCGCCATGATGGTCCACCGCACTCTGCGATCTGGGGTCAGCGTTAAATACGCCGGTCACGTAGTTGTGATAGGCGATGTCAATCCGGGTGCAGAGATTATCGCCGGCGGCAATGTGGTGGTATGGGGACGCTTGAGCGGTGTGGTGCACGCAGGGGCAGAAGGTGATGAGGGCGCGGTGGTGTGTGCGCTCAACCTGACGCCAACCCAACTGCGCATCGCCGGTACAATTGCCATACCGCCCAAGCGACGCGGCAGGGCGCAGCCGGAAATGGCGCGCCTGGTAAATGGGCAGGTGGTGGCAGAGGTTTGGGAGGACCGGCGCAGGTGAGCGTTTGATTATGCATGATGATGCGGGATTATATCGAGGAGAGCAGGGTAGAGTGAATGGCAGCTAAAGTGATTACGGTGACATCCGGAAAGGGCGGGGTTGGTAAGACTACTGCTACTGCCAACCTGGCAGCTGCTCTGGCAGCCTACGGCGCCAAAGTGGTTTGCGTGGATGCAGACATCGGGTTGAGGAACCTGGATGTGGTGTTGGGATTGGAGAACCGGATTGTGTATGACCTGGTGGACGTGGTCGAAGGCCGCTGCCGCCTACGCCAGGCAATGATCCGGGATAAACGGCTTCCTGAGCTGTACTTGATACCGGCTGCCCAGACTCGCGATAAGAATTCCGTTTCACCCAGCGATATGGTGCGGCTGTGCAACGAGCTGCGCGCGGAGCACGATTGGGTCTTGATCGATTCTCCGGCCGGCATCGAGCGCGGCTTTCGCAATGCCATCGCGCCGGCAGATATCATATTGGTGGTGACCAATCCAGAAGTATCGGCGGTACGGGACGCCGATCGCATTATCGGTTTGATCGAGGCCGAGGAGAAAGGGCCTGCGCGCCTGATAATCAATCGCATAAAGCCCAGCATGGTCAAACGCGGCGATATGCTCTCGGCAGAGGATGTGCTGGAGCTGCTGGCGGTTGACCTGGTGGGGATGATCCCGGAAGATGAAACTGTGATTGTGGGCACCAACCGGGGTTCGCCTGTCGCCCTGGATGAGCGCAGCAAAGCCGGGCAGGCATTTCGCAATATCGCCCGGCGGTTGAACGGTGAGCAAATTCCATTCATGTCGATGAATGACGAAGGCGGCTTCTTTGGGCGCCTGGCGCGCCTGGTCCGCCCGGGAGGCAGCAGATGAACCGCTTTCTTGACCGCCTGTTAGGACGTGATCAACGCAGCGCGCAGATGGCGAAAGAGCGCATGAAGTTGGTGCTGATCCACGACAGGACTGACCTTTCCCCGCAGGCGCTGGAAAATATGAAGGATGAGCTGATCGCAGTGATCTCGCGGTATATTGAAATCGACCCTAAGGCGGTGATGATCGATATCGCCCAGGAAGGACGCGAGCAGCGCCTGGTTGCGGATATTCCGTTCAAGCCTTCTGCTGCCCGCCGGCGCGCGGGGTGACCAATCAACCGTGGAGATAAGCTGGTCGCACGCAGTGGGCCACGCACAAGGATGTCATCCTGAGAGAAGCGAAGGATCTAGATTCTTCGGTCGCTGCGCTCCCTCAGAATGACACATCAATAAAGGAAAGATGCGTAACAATACCATAGCGCTGACCTGGCGGCATTTCGATTTTTGGCTGCTTGGTGCGGTGATTGTGCTGGTGATCTTTGGCATCACTATGATCCGGTCGGCGGTGGCCGGGAATATCGAGCTGACTACAGAAACCAACCTGGTCGAGCGGCAGATCGGTTTCGCTTTGTTTGGTTTTGTGGTGATATTTATCACCGCGGCGATCGATTATCATATCTGGTCATCTTTGAACCGGCTGCTCTACCTGGGTACAGCCGGGGCGCTGGCAGTGCTGAACGTGGTGGCGGCGGCGGTGTTCGGTTCGGCGCGCTGGTTTCAGGTCTTGCAGTTCAATCTCCAGCCATCGGAGCTCGCCAAGATCGTTATCATTCTGGTGCTGGCCGATTTCTTCACCAAGAATCGGGAGAAAATCCACAGCCTGCAGTTCGTCGCCGGCAGCCTGGTGTATACCCTGGGGATTGTGGTGTGGATCGTACTGCAGCCCAATCTGAGCACCTCGATCGTGATCCTGGTGCTGTGGTTTGCACTGCTGTGGGCGGGAGGGCTCACGGTGCGCCAACTGCTGACCTACGGCCTGGTCGGACTGATCATCCTGGCTGTTGCCTTACCCGTGATGATAGAAACCGAGATCATCGAACAGTACCAGATCGATCGCGTGACCAGCTTCTTGTTTCCAGACCCGGAAGCACGCTACGGCGATGATTACAATATTCAGCAGGCCTTGATCACCATCGGCTCGGGGGGGTGGTTTGGGCAGGGCTATGGTCATGGATCCCAAGTGCAGCTGCGCTTCTTGAAAGTGCGCTGGTCGGATTTTATTTTTTCAGCCACTGCGGAAGAGTTCGGTTTCGTCGGCACCGCGGTCATTATCTTGCTGCTGCTGTTTGTCATCTTTCGCTGCATCCGGGCGGCGCGGCTGGCACGTGACACGTTTGGAGCTTTGATCGCGTTTGGCGTGGCAGTGCTGATCAGCTTTCAGGCAATAGTAAATATTGGGGTAAACCTGCGCCTGATGCCGGCGACCGGCCTGACGCTGCCGTTTGTCAGCTATGGCGGCAGCTCGCTGGTGACGCTGTTGATCGGCATCGGCCTGGTACAGAGCGTCATCCTGCGCCACAAAGCCCTGGAATTTGCCTCAGGGCAGGCTGGAAACAGGTAAAATAGAAGAAACCAGATTTTCCAGGAGCACGATGAATTCGAAACTCGACCAGCCGGCGCGAGTGCGTTTTGCACCATCGCCAACCGGACATACCCATCTCGGCACCGGGCGCACCGCCCTGTATGATTACCTGCTTGCTCGCCAGACCGGCGGGCAGTTTATCCTGCGCATCGAGGATTCTGATCAGAAGCGCCTGGTGGAAGGGGCCGAACAGCAGTTGATGGACAACCTGCGCTGGTTGGGTCTTGATTGGGACGAAGGTCCCGATAAAGGCGGGCCGTATGCGCCGTACCGCCAATCGGAGCGCAAAGAAATCTACCAGCAGTATGCTCAGGAGCTGGTGGCAGGCGGCAAAGCCTATCCATGTTTTTGCAGCGCGCAGCGCCTGGCGGAAATGCGCCAGCAGCAGCAGAGCCGCAAAGAGACGGCGCGCTATGACGGGCGCTGCCGGCAAATTGCCCCTGCCGAGGCCGCGGCGCGGGTGGCGAACGGCGAGCCGCACGTCATCCGCTTCAAGATGCCCCAAGAAGGGACGATCACGGTGCGCGACCACGTGCGCGGCGAAATCAGTGTGGAAAACGCCAATCTGGATGATTACATCCTGGTCAGGTCCGACGGCCTGGCGCTGTATCACCTTGCAGCCATGGTGGACGATCACCTGATGAAGATCACCCACGTGATTCGCGGCTCCGAATGGCTGCCGACATTCCCGCTGCACGTGCACATCCTGCGCGCCCTGGGCTTGCAGGAGCCGGAATTCGCGCACCTTTCGGTTTTCCTCAAGCCCAGCGGAAAAGGTAAGATGAGCAAGCGCGAGACCGCGGCGCTGATGCAGGATGGCTATTCGATCTTCATCAAGGAACTGCAGGATCTGGGCTATACGCCTGAAGGCGTGGTGAACTGGATCGCTCTGATGGGCTGGAGCTACGATGACCGTACCGAATTCTTCACCCTGCCGGACCTGGTGGAGAAGTTCAGCCTCGACCGGCTGAACCCCGCCCCGGCAGCCATCAATTTCAGCAAGCTGGATCATTTCAACGGGCTGCACATCCGCAGCCTGCCGGATGATGAGATTGCCCGCCGGGTGCAGCCGTTTTTTGAGGCTGCCGGCTATGCTGCAGATACAGGCCTGCTGCTACAGATTGCCCCGTTGATCCGCGAGCGCATGGCGACGCTGGACGATGCCGTGCCTATGGCAAGCTTTTTCTTCAAAGAGCAAGTTGTTCCGGCGGCGGAGGACCTGGTGGGCAAGAATATGACCCCGGGGGAGTCGCTGCAGGCTGCCCGGCGAGCGTATGAGCTGCTGGCGGGATTGCCGGAGATCACTCACGAGAGCGCCGAAGAACCATTGCGCCTGCTGGCAGACGAGCTGGGGATCAAGGCCGGACAGCTGTTCGGCATCCTGCGCGCCGCTGTGACCGGCCAATCGATAAGCCCACCGCTGATCGAGAGCATGGCGATCATTGGGCGTGAGATTGTGCTGGAGCGCATACAAAGGGCTGTCGATATCTTGGCTGGCCTCGAAGCGGGGCAGCGCAGCCAGGGATAATTACTTTGTCCTGGTCTCGAAAAATACACCGGGCTGGCCTGAATCTCACCGGGTTCAGGCTTGCCGTCCCGCTAATCACCGCTTTGATCTTTTTTGCGGTGATGTTTTTATTCTATCCGTACCGCGGGATTTTCCAGGCTGACAGCGACGAAGGCATCAATCTGATAAAGGCCATGCTGGTCGAAGATGGCTACCCGCTCTTCAGCCAGGTATGGAGCGACCAGCCGCCGGTCTTCACCCTGGTGCTGGCGCAGGTGTTCAAGCAAGCGCAGAACGATTTGCTTGCTGCACGCACACTGGTACTGCTGTCGGCAAGCCTGCTGGTTGGGTGCCTGGCTTACTGCGTACAAAATATCTGGAGTCACTGGCATGCCTTGACTGTAGTACTTCTGCTGCCGCTGCTGCCATATTTTCCGGTGTTAAGCACCTCGATCATGGTTGGGCTGCCGGCGATTTCCCTGGCATGCCTGGCTTTAGCGGCGATGGTGGCCTGGCATGAAAACCACAAGCTGTTTTGGCTGCTCATCTCCGCCGCAGCATTGGGCGCATCGATCATGACCAAGCTCTTCACCGGCATCCTTGCGCCGATCTTCATGCTGGGAATATTCCTGGATGTGATTGCCGGCGCAGAAGCTGCCGGCGATACCCAGGGCGAAGAACGGCTGGGAAACCTGCAGGAGCTGTTCCGGGCAGGCAGGCAACATTGGCGCAGGGCTGCCGGGCAGGTGCTGGTATGGCTGGGCGTTTTTGGGCTGGCGGCTGGAGGCATTACCCTCATGGTGGTGAAGCCCGGTCATTTGTTAGACCTGATCGTGCCGCACCTGGCAGCCGGACAAACGGAATATTTCGATGCATACCAGGAAGAGTATCCGATCCGGCGGCTGTTTGCAGGCACGCTGCCATTTTTTATCTTAGCCGGAATGGGCGCCCTGCACGCCGTGCAAACCCGCCGCTGGCTGGCGCTCTACCCGCTGGCCTGGGCTGCGACTGCCTTTACCCTGTTGAGCTTTCACTCGCCCGTCTGGTACCACCATACCTTGCTGGTCACGCTGCCGGCAGCTGTGCTGGCTGCCGGGGCGGCGGGCGAGCTGCTGGTGCTGCTGTTTAACTACATTGTGCGGCGAGAATATTCGCCCGCGGCCCTGGCGCGCTGGGTGATACTTGCGATCGTGCTGGGCGGCTTGTTATGGCAGCGCCTGCCGCCAACCATAAAAGAGTTCACAGACCAGCCGTACTTTATCGAGCTGCGAAGTGCCCAGCCTGCGCGCGAAGAGAAGATCCTGGAAGATATCGAGCCGTACCAGCCGTATGCGCACTGGATGTTCACCGACTTGCCCATGTTCGCTTTCCGGGCAGGCATCCGGGTTCCCCCAGAGCTTGCCGTGCTGACGTCAAAGCGGCTGGCAAGCGGAGAGCTGACCGAGCTGGAAATTGCCAGGCTGCTATCCCAATACCAGCCAGAAATTATCTTGCTTGGGCGGTACGACTTTCCGGGTTTGCAGGCAACGCTTGCGGAGGGCTACCGGTTGGAAGGTTCGCGTATGGGGATCGAGCTGTATATCCGCAAGGATTTGCCCGATTTGTGAACCAGGCGATCGAGAAATAAAAAGCCTGATGGAAGGCAGCAGCGTTCCACCAGGCTGTGTGCCGGGCTGTTTCCTACCCGGGAGGGGGCAAGCTAACTGCTTGCCCTACATATTTTTCTCGATCCTGGCCCAGGTGTCTTTGAGCGTGACCGTGCGGTTGAAGACGGGCGCCCCGGGTTGGGCGTATTTATCCATACAGAAATAGCCCTGGCGTTCGAACTGGACGATGTCGCCAGGTTGAGCCTGCGCCAGACTGGGTTCCAGCTTGCAATCCCCCAGGATTTCCAACGAGGCGGGGTTCAAGTTGGCGAGGAAATCTTGCCCCTCGGGCACGTCATTCGGGTCTTCTTTGAGAAACAGGCGATCGTAGAGGTGCACTTGTGCAGGGATGGCGTGCGCCGCCGACACCCAGTGCAGGGTGGCTTTTACCTTGCGCCCGTCGGCTGCGTCGCCGCCGCGCGTCTCTGGATCGTAGGTGCAGTGGACTTCGAGCACTTCGCCGGTGTGCGGGTCTTTGACCACGCTGGTGCAGCGCACGAAGTAAGCGTAGCGCAGGCGCACTTCACGCCCGGGAGAGAGGCGGAAATACTTGGGCGGCGGGACTTCGCGGAAGTCCTCCTGCTCGATGTACAACACTTTGGAGAAGGGCACCTGACGTGTGCCGGCAGTCTCATCTTCCGGGTTGTTGATCGCCTGCATGGTTTCGACCTGGTCTTCGGGGTAGTTATCGATGACCAGCTTGAGCGGGCGCAGCACCGCCATGCGGCGCGGAGCGCGCTTGTTCAGATCCTGGCGGACGCAGTACTCGAGCAGGGCGATATCCACGATGCTGTCGTTTTTGGCAACGCCGATGCGCCGGGCGAAGTCCGAGACGGCTTCGGTGGTGTAGCCGCGGCGGCGGATGCCTGAGATGGTGGGCATGCGCGGGTCATCCCAACCATCGACGTGCTTTTCCTGCACCAGGCGCAGCAGTTTGCGCTTGCTCAGCAGGGTGTAGGTTAGATTCAGGCGGGCAAACTCGATCTGCTGGGGGTGGAAAATTTCCAGCTCGTCCAGGAACCAATCATACAGCGGGCGATGACCCTCGAATTCCAGGGTGCAGATGGAGTGGGTGATGCCTTCGATCGAGTCGCACTGCCCATGGGCGAAGTCGTACATCGGGTAGATGCACCATTTATCACCGGTGCGGTGGTGGGACTCGTGCACGATGCGGTAGAGGATCGGATCGCGTAGATTCATGTTTCCGGAAGCCATGTCGACCTTAGCGCGCAGCACACGGGCGCCATCCGGGAATTCGCCGCTGCGCATGCGCTCGAACAGATCCAGGTTTTCCTCGATGCTGCGATTGCGGTAGGGGCTTTCTTTGCCCGGTTCGGTGAGCGTGCCGCGATAGAGGCGGATCTCTTCGGCGCTGAGGTCGTCTACGTAAGCGCTGCCCTTTTTGATCAGCTTGACTGCCCAGGCAAACAACTGGTCGAAGTAATCCGAGGCAAAGAGCAGGCGGTCTTCCCAGCCGGCGCCTAACCAGCGCACGTCGGCGATGATCGACTCTACGTATTCGACTTCTTCCTTGGATGGGTTGGTATCGTCGAAGCGCAGGTTGAATTTACCGCCGAACTCCTGGGCGATGCCAAAGTTGAGGGCAATCGATTTGGCATGCCCGATGTGCAGGTAGCCGTTAGGTTCGGGAGGAAAGCGCGTGTGCACGCGCCCGCCAAACTTGCCCGTGCGGTTATCTTCTTTGATAATTTCACGAATAAAATCCGTAACCGGATATGGATCGGAAGGCCGCTCGCCCTGTGACTCCGGGCGACCGGTGGGACTGGAGGCATCATGCATGGTGTGTTTGTTCCTCGTAAACTGAATTAGCGCCTATTATAACAAATCATGACCTCAGCAGTTTGCGGTTTGCATCTTGATTTGACT
>JBGSTO010000697.1:0-2046 GCA_041736465.1 Anaerolineales bacterium
TGGGCGCTTCGCCGGAGCGCGTGCGCTTCGTGCAGTGCCAGCACCCGGGCTGCGCCAAACGCCTCAAGCCGGGCGAACCGGTGGTCGGGAGGCTGGACGATCCCGGTAAAGCCTTTGCCCGCCTGGTGGTGTACTCCGCCCGCTGCCCCTCCGCTCCCCAGCAAGACGCCGTGCCCTTGATCTGGATCGGCGACCGGCGCAAAGGCGAGCCGGTGCGCATCAGCATCCAGGCAGTCGACCGCCTGGGACTGCTGCGCGATATCCTGGATGAGATCTACGCGCTGCACCCGCAGGGTCTTTACCTGCTGGGCGCCGAAGCCGGCGTCGATCGCGAGCACAAGGCGCTGATCCATTTCCGGGTTTCTTCCCCAGACTCGCAAGCCGTGCACGCCCTGGAAGACAAGCTGGAAGAGATGAAAACCGCCGGCAGGCTGGACAATGTCGTGCTGGAGCCGCTTTCCCCGCTGGATAAGATGCTGCTTTCACAGCCCGACGATCTGCCCAACCCCTACAGCCCCGGCGCGGTGGATGACCCGCGCGTCTTCAAAGGGCGCGTGGCTGAGATCCGCACCATCCTGGACGCGCTGGAAGGCTCCCAGGGCGCGGCGGTGATCTACGGCATCAGCCGGGTCGGAAAGACATCGCTGCTGCGCTACCTGAAGCGCGTGGTGCTGCCGGCGCGCGGTTTCACCCCCGTGCTGCTCGACCTGCAGGGGCTGGTGCGGCGCAGCGAGTACGGTTTCTGGCAGGCGGTCAACCGCCAGATCCTGCGCACGCTGGAAGAATCGCCGCTCTTCAGCCGGCGCGTAGTGCGCCACCTGCAGCGCGTCGACGTCAGCCCGTACGAGGCCTTCAACCTGTGGCGCGAACAAACCGCCGAGGAGCTGCGCACCCAGCGCCTGGTGCTGCTGTTCGACGAGATCAACCTGCTGGAAGACCTGTGGGAAGATCGCCACGCCGCTGCGGCAGTGGTCGCCCAGCTCAAATCACTGGTGGAAGAGCGCGGCCCGCTGCAGTGCATCTTCACCATGCAGGAAGTGCTTTTCAAGCGCATCCTGATGCACGGCACCCAGCTTTCCCTGAGCGCGCTGCTGCGCCTGGCGGTGCCCGTGCCGCTGGATTACATCGCCCCCAGCGATGCCCGCAAGCTGATCGCCGAGCCGATGGGCGATAAGCTGCGCTTCGATGACCGCCTGGTGGAGCGTATGCTGTTTTTAACCGCCTGCCACCCCTACTATCTGCAGACTCTGCTCTTGAACCTGGTGGGGCAGGCGCGCGAGCAGCAGAAGCGCACCCTGGGCTTGGAAGACCTGCAATCAGTGCTGCCCGAGATGCTTTCCAACGGACAGCACCTGTTCCAGCAGTTCCTGCAAGAAAACCGCGGCTTCCGCCGGGACGTGATGAGCGCCCTGGCCCATTCCAACGAAGACGCCAACCCCGGCTTGGAGCTGAACGAGATCAGCCAGCGCCTGCAGGCAATGGGTCACCGCGAGGTCGCCCGCGGCGGCTTGATCGAGGCGCTCACCTCGCTGGTGGAGATCGGTGCGGTCGGTCTGCAGCCGGATTCGAAAACGCCGCGCTACGCCGTGCGCGTGCCCCTGTTTTCGCACTGGTTCGCGCGCACGTACCCCGGTATCCCCATCGCCGCCAAGCAAGGGCTGCGCTGAACGGGTGGTACCGGTCATGTCACTGCGAGCGGCAGTTCTCCGAACTGCTCAGCGAAGCAGTCCCCCTGCCGGCCGGGAGATTGCTTCGTCGGGCACAGTACGCCTCCTCGCAATGACAGTAAAGAGCAACAAAGGAGGATAGGATGAACCCGAACGACAATCCTTACACGCGCATCCTGGTGTCCGCCGTCCCGGAGGGGTTCTACGGGCGAGGCGCCGTGCTCTCCGCCATCCTGCACGGCATCAGCGCCCAGACGCCGCGCTCCTTCAGCATCAGCGGCGCAAAGACCACCGGCAAGACCAGCCTGGCGCGCTACCTGTGCCACCCGGAGGGCGCCCTGCGCCAGCACCCCGGCGAGCTGGAAGCCTTCGGCGGCGA
>JBGSTO010000723.1:0-3037 GCA_041736465.1 Anaerolineales bacterium
GAGACCGGGTTTCCCGAACCGAATTCGAGAGGTGACTGGATATTATGACATTGATGTTGGTCAACAGTTGATTTCAGAAGTGACTCGACTGGAAGATCACCCGATTTTTACAAATATTGATGGGTTGTATTTCGAATTTGACGGCGGTTCGATTAACGTCAGAAACAGAGACGCGCAGGTAATTGCTTCGGATAACAGTCTGGCGGCAGTAGTTGTAATTGACGATTTGCCGGGGAGGGTCGTAGTGGTGGGTGATTCAAATCTTTTTGATAATCGCGGGTTTGGAAGAAACAGGCAGTTCGCGATTAGGTTGTTCCGCTGGTTAACTTAAGCTTCGATGGCGCGGGCGTTCAGGTCTGAAGGTACTGCTTCGAGCTGCAGTCAGATGGTCAAGATGGTTCGGGTTTCTCATCGACCCTCCTTGTAAGTCGGCAGTGGCGTCAACTGAGGTGTCCCGCCCAATCCTCACGCAGATTGAATGCGGCGACTGCAACGCGGGCGACATGACCGGAGGGTGGCGTGGAGATACGAAACAGTATGATTCCGCAGTAAGCAGGCAGGCCATAGCGAAATGCCAGCTCGCCAAAATCCTTGTCAAATGTGATCAAAATGCGGCTCTCGTCTTGGGCGCGTTCTAAAACTTGAGTATCGGAATTGCCAGGCGCGCCCTCTCTACCCAGACAGCATATAACCTTTCAGCCGTGACGAATTAACTGCTTCACCCGGGAAATTTCCATTTGCCAGGATAAGCATATTTTATTTACCAGCCAGTGGAAATGTATAAACTTTCTCTACGCTTAGAATCTCACTGGCATAGGCTAAGCAAGCCTGAATATCTTCGCGGGTGATAACGGGGTAATTTCGTAAGATGTCCTGCTCAGTCCACCCTTGGGCAAGTAAGTCGATGACAAATTCAACCGCCAACCGCGTGCCTTTGAATATCGGCTTGCCTCCAAGAATTCCCGCATCGACCACAATTTTTCAGGGAGTCTCAGATGAAAAACAAACGAGGACAGAATCAAGGCTCAGTATACCAGCGGGGAAGCGACAAGCGCTGGGTTGGGCAGATCACCATTCAAAAGAAGCATCATATGAAATATTTCAATTCCCAATCCGAAGCGGAAGCTTGGTTAAAGCAGGCTCTCCTGCTCGTCGGTCAGGGACTGCCTCTGGCAGGGGCAAGGGTAACGCTGGCGGTGTATTTCACCTCCTGGCTGGAAAGCATATCTCCTTCGCTCAGACCCAAAACCCACATCCAATACGAGCAGCTCGTTAATAAGCATATCCTGCCTTGCCTGGGCCACCTCTCGCTTCAAGAATTGAAGACCGATAAGATCCAGGAATTCTATAAGATGAAGCGACAAGTTGGGTGCGGTCAGCGCACACTCAAGCTCATCAACGGCATCTTGCACCATGCTCTGGAGGATGCTGTTACACACGGGTTCAATTCCCGTAATCCGGTAAAAGAGGTCCCTAAATTCAGGCGGCCTTATCATGAGCAGAAAGTGCTCTGCCTCGACCAGGTGAAAGAGTTCTTGCAAGTCTGCCGAGGAACTCGCTGGGAAGCCATATTTAGTCTGGCGATCACCAGCGGGATGCGAGCTGGAGAGCTTTTAGGATTGAGGTGGACAGACATTAATTGGGAGCGGGGGCAATTACAGATTCTGAGGCAAGTACAACGCGTCCCACGGCAAGGCCTGATCTTCTCCGAACCCAAGACGGCTTCCAGCCGGCGTTGCATCAGTCTGGGCAGAGAAATGTTGGACAGGCTGCGTGTGCATGCCGAAGCCCAGCAGCAGGAAAAAAGTTTGGTTGGTGAAAGATGGCAGGAGAACAACCTGGTGTTTCCCAGTGGAGTCGGAACCCCCATGGATCCACATCGACTCCTTAATGTATTCAAACGATTTTTAGAGCAAGCCGGATTGCCGGATTGTCGACTCCACGATTTACGTCATACAGCAGCAACCTTGATGCTGGGGTGGGGTATCCACCCAAAAGTCGTCCAGGAGCGGTTAGGGCATTCCCGCATCAGTCATACTTTAGGGACTTACGCACATGTACTCCCATCAATACAGGGAGAGGCAGCCGAGATGATGGATGAGCTGGTTCTAAGCATGGAGGAGAAAGAGGCCCAGTAAATCAATCGTAATTTATTGGGTAGCTGTCAGATAGCTGTCAGTGGCTGTCAAGGTAGCTGTCAGGAGTAGGGAAAAATTAGCGAAACACCGCCACATCTGGCGGTGTTTCGCTTGGGTGCCCCCACATCTAGCGCCCGCGGCACGACTCGAACGCGCAACCCTCTGATCCGAAGTCGGAAGCGAGGGCATCCGGGGCGTACATACGGCGCTGGAACTTCAAGGAGTACAAGATATGGGGGTGGTTTGGTGCGTGGAATACAAGTTTTCCATGCTGTGGAAGGAGAATTGCACCAGATTTGCACCACGGCGTGAGGAAGGAAAGGCGACTCGGCAGCATGGAAGGTGCCCCTGGAGGAAATCGAACTCCCTTGACTGGTTCCGAAAACCAGGGCTTTGTCCGTTACGCCAGTAGGCAAGCGGTGGATATGTTAGCACGAAGCTTTTCTCGATAGAAAAGGAACGCCTTTTCCGGAAAGATCAAAGGGAAACCAGGTGCTCATCTGTTTGGTCTTCTCTGCAGATAGATAAATCGGAATAACATTATCAAGAGGCAGACTACGATTAAACCAGAATTCAGCCAGATCGCCTCGCGACTAATACTATTCGCTGATAAGGTTCTGTGTGCAACCGCCGTAGGGGTGTATAGTTCCATGACGGTACCAGAGCCATTGGCGTTCTCTTTTGACGCCACAGCTAGCGCCACCAAAGTGCCAACCGTGCCCGTGCAATCTGCACGCACAACCAGCGTCACCGTCTCACCTCGATGGCTAGTGAGGAAATCGCTCAGATCTGGATCAGTCAGGGTAACCGTGGCGCCTGGCTGAGCGCCGGTGGCTCGGGCATAGGAAGTCAAGCCGCTGAGAATCGCAGCCTGGTCCTCCCAGGTCAGGCTGGTTTCT
>JBGSTO010000028.1:0-14056 GCA_041736465.1 Anaerolineales bacterium
TTCGAAGAAACGCTCCCATCCAACCCGCTCGATCCACTCTCCCATGCGTTCGTGCTTACGGGCGTGGGTAGCCCAGGTCTCTACGATGTTGCGCACCGCAGAGGTCACCTCGGGCCAGCGAGGCGGGTTGTTGGGCAAGAAGGGGATGACCAGCCGGGAGAACTTTGGAGCTGAGCGGGCGCTCGAGATCTTTCCGCCCACCCAGATAGACACGCCATCGCCTACCGGGTCTGCCAGCGGCATGCCTGGGCACATGGTGTAGCAGTTGCCGCAGTACATGCACTTTTCTTCATTAACAGTTAACGTCTTATTCTTCGGATCCGGACGGATAGCTCCGGTTGGACAGGCCGCGATCACATTCGGAATCTCACATTTGGCGCGCACGATGTCATGGTCGACGTGCGGTGGTTTGCGGTGGATACCCAGGATGGCGATGTCTGAGCAGTGCACAGCTCCGCACATGTTCAGGCAGCATGCCAGCGAGATGCGGCAGTATGCCGGCAGTTTCGAGTCTGCGAAGTATTCGAACAGGTCATCCATCACTGCCTTGACGATGCCCGAAGCGTCGGTGGCAGGTGTATGGCAGTGAATCCAGCCCTGGGTGTGAACCGGGTTGCTGATGGCATGACCTGTACCGCCAACCGGGTAATTGTGCTCTTTCAAGTAAGCCAGCAGCGGCTCGACCTTCCCCGCATCCGACAGCAGGAATTCCAGATTGTGACGGCTGGTGAAGCGCAGGTGACCATCGCAGTAACGGTCGGCGATCTCACAAACATCCCGAATCCAATCCGTGCTTACCAGGCGGGAGGAACCGACGCGTACCGTGAACAATTCATCACCGGATTCGGCCACATGGCGAAGGACGCCCGGCTTGACGTGCTCATGGTATTTCCACTGCCCGTAATTTTTCTGAATTACCGGCGGCAGCATGTCTTTGTAGTAAGGGGGGCCGAAGTCTGTTCGGGTCGCCATCACTTCACCTCCTCAGGATCCCAGAAGTAGTATGGGTTGGCACGTGGCGCACGGATCATCGCCGGAGAAGCAGGCAAATCCATGGCCTTCAGGAAAGCGCGCATGCCCAAGCGATTGATCAACTCACCCAGGCGCTCGCGCATCTTACCGTTTTCATCCCACCACTCCCAGATACGCCGTACCAGATCTTTAAACTCATCGTACGGGGGTTCCATCTTCATGAATGGCACCACCACCCAGGAAAGCAGCGCGCCATGCACGATAGGCGCTTTGCCGCCAACCAGGATCGTCGCCCCACGCTCTTTGCCCACTGCCAGCGCCTTGGGCATCACGTTAATGCAGTGCATACAGCGGTTGCACTCTTTATTGTCAATGCTCAGTGTCTTGGATTCGCCATCCCAAGACATGCACTGGGTTGGGCAGAGATCGACGACTTCAGCTTGAACATCAATCGGGGTGGACGCGGTTGCATATGCGGCAACAGCCGCAGCATCCACCTGGATGCTATCCCGCCAGGTGCCGATGACGGCGATATCCGAACGAGGAATAGCAGCTACGCAGTCGTTGGGGCAACCAGAGATCTTGATCTTGGATTTGTACGGGAACATTGGGCGGTGGAGCTCATCCTGGAACTCCATCGTGATCTGGTATAAGATTTCCGGGGTGTCGATGCAGGCATACTCGCAGCGAGCCGGTCCCACGCAGCAGCTTGGCGTGCGCATATCGCTGCCCGAACCGCCCAGATCGAAGCCGATTTCCGCCAGGTCATCGAAGCAAGGCTGCAGTGCGTCGCTGGGCGCGCCCAGCAGGATGATGTCGCCAGTTGCCCCGTGCATATTGGTCAACCCGCTTCCGTGTTTATCCCAAACATCACACAACTGCCGCAGCCGGTCCGTAGTGTAAAACCACGCGGACGGCATATTCACTCGCAAAGTGTGGAACTCGGAAACCGCCGGAAATTCTTCAGGCAAATCCGTATAGCGACCGATGACACCGCCGCCGTAGCCGCGCACACCCACAATGCCCCCATGCTTCCAGTGCCCAATGCGGTCATTATAGGAACGCTCCAGCTGGCGCAGCAAATCGTGGGCCGATTCCTTCTTCTCGGCAGCCCGCTTCATCTCTGTGACGAAGCTGGGCCAGGGACCGCTCTCCAGTTCATCCAGCAAGGGGGTCTCGCTATCTGTCATTCACTTCCTCCTTCTGAGTTACCTCGGTGCTAGTAACGCTACGGATTGTTTTCATCCGCGTTGTAAGCAAAGCTGCTGCGAGTAGCGCTTGTTTTTGCGCCGCGCTCGTGAAAATAGGGAGGCGGAGCGCTCGGTTTTGCGGAGCGCTTGGTTTTGCGCCGGCGCCACGGGGTGCGTGTTTGCACCGCATTGAGTGCCTTGCGCCGCCCGGTGGCATGATGCTGCGCCCGCCTCCCTATTCGGATACGAGCCAGATGTTTACAGATTGATCGGCAACAAGTAGCCGAAGATAATCCAGGAAACCAACAGAGCCAGCAAGGTATTGAAGACCGTGACGATGAGGTACACGATCACCGGAGACCAGCCCATCTTCTTGAACTCAGATACAGACAGCTCCAGACCCATGCACACGAAAGCCAGGGCGAAGAACCAGTCCTTCATGCCATTGATAGCCTTGGCGCCATCCGAGTCCTTGACAATCAACCCAAAGGTGAACAGCAGTGAGGCAACGATGAAGCCCAGAACGAACTTCGGGAAGCGGTGCCAGATCATCATCGCGCTGGGGCGTTCCTTCTTGCCTTCCACTACCGTGGTGAAATACAGTGCCAGTGCAAAAGCCACTACGCCAATCAGCGCATTCTGAGTCTGCTTGACGATGCTGGCGATTTTCTGGGCTGTCTCACCATAAATCGTGCCTGCGCCTACCACAGCCGCGGTCGTATCTACGTTGCCGCCAAACCAGGCGCCAGCTACCGCTTCGGGCAGGTTGATTGCCTGGGCGATCAAAGGAGCAATCACCATCAATGGGAGCGCAGTGACGATGACCAGGGCGGTGACGTAAGTGATCTCTTCCTTCTTGGCAAGCACTGCGCCGGCAGATGCAATCGCCGCAGAGACGCCGCAGATCGAGACTGCAGTGGACATGACCGCTCGCAGCGTATCAGGCAGACCGAATTTCCCAGCCAGCCACCAGGAGAAGAAATACACAGCGCTGACCATGATGACACCCTGCAGAATGGCGCCAGCTGCGGCGGTGGCGATCACCTTGAAGCTGATGCCTGCACCCAGCATGATCAGGCCAATCTTCAGGAACAGCTCGGTGCGAAAACCGGGCTTGAGGTAGTCATAAACCTTGGTCAGCTTGAGCAGATAGTTGACGATCAAGCCAATCAGGGCAGCCCACAGCGGGTATTCCAGCACTTTGCCGGGAATTCCGAAGGGGAGCTCGGTGCCATAAACCTGATACTTGGCCCAACGAGCGACAAAGGCCAGCACCACGACCAGCGCCAGGCCGACCAGGAAGCCAACCGTATTGTTGGACTTTTCAGGGGCTTTATTCACAGTTGATGTAGACATTTTCTTTTACTCCGTTTCCTATGGTCGCGGCCTAGAAACTGACCAGAGCCGGGGAGATTAAGCCGATGACCGCCAGGAGCATAAGCCCGAAGGCGAGGATTACGGACAGCCAGTCTTCATTGATTTTCATTGCATTACTCCTCACAGGTTTCGATCGGTGTTCTTTTGAACCATGGGTGAGTGATGGATAAGATCATACTAGGCGGGGTATCTGAGCCAGTCTCACTCGAACGGCGCTGCCGCCTGCGCACACTTCTCCTCCGGTCACCTCCTGTTCTCAGAATAGATGCATCATTGATACGAACTAAGGTATAAACTCCATAACGCCTGGATATAATTCATTGTATATATATTCACAATCTGGCAAAATTGGCTGTTGGCTTATAATGCCTAAGGAAAGCCTTAGGTAAGATAAGAGACAACGTATCTCCCCATTCGCTGAAGGGTTTGTAGAATAAAATTTGTGTATAACAACGGTGTGTGTACACCGCAATGAAAAACCGGGCCTGGCAGCCCGGTTGAGAAGAAAACGGCGTGTGTACACCGCATCGCCCAGTTCTAAATGCTTTTGCGGCTACGGTGTGTTACACCGCGTTGGCTTGCGCTCGCCAGCGACGGTAGAACTCAATGCCCAGCAGCAGCAATCCTGCTGCACCGATGGAAAGTGCGATTACCTGTGTTGGCAGGTTGATGAATATAAGCAGGAGCAAGTCGGAAATCGCCAGCAGTGTCCAGCCTGCGGCGGCGTACCATTTTTTTTGCAAGCCATTGGAGACTGCGAAGCTGACCAGGATAAAGAGCAAGCCGATATAGATCTGAGTGCTGCCATCCCCCCACAGGTAGATATCCAACGCCCAGCCCAGGATAAGCAGCCCACCGATCACCATCGGCACCAGAGTGAGCGCCATCAGCAATCCAAGCCAGCGTGCTTCTTGATCCGGTTTTTGTACTGCCGGAGAACGCGAACCAGTAGCGTAACGTTTCTTGTTTGCCATGATCATTTCCTCGCTGATAAGTGTACATGATTCTTTAGAATCAGGAAAGCGCAGCGCGGTGTAAACACACCGTAGATAAATCAATATGCTCAATCAACTCAGTGCCTGGTTGTCCAAACAGAAAAAGCGCAAGTATCATTTGTTCCAAATCGAGCCTACCCTGCAGTGCAGCCTGTCTTGCGTGATGTGTCCATGGACGGAGCTGCGCAGTGAGGGCGGCGCCATGGATTTGACGACATTTAATGCCCTACGACCCTACCTTTCGCAGGCCGAGTCCGTCGATCTTACTGGTGGAGGCGAACCTCTGCTCAGCCCAATTCTTCTGGATATGGTGTGGGCTGCCAGGCAGGCTGGCTGCAAGGTCGGCTTCAGCACCAACGCGGTCAAACTCACTCCCGAGCTTTCTGAGCAGCTGGTCGCTGCTGGTCTGGACTGGATTTCATTTTCGGTGGATGCCGCCTCGGCCGAGCTTTATAATCAAATCCGCCAGGGATCAAACTTTGATGTCGTCACCTCCAATATTCGCACCTTGGGGAAGATCAAAGCCCGCGCGGGCAAGAAAAACCCGCGCATGATGATGGTTATTGTGATGATGCTCGGGGCGGGCACAACCAATTATCACCAGCTTCCCCAATACATCGAGCTGGCGCACAGCTTAGGGGTTGAAAACGTCATTGCCAAAAATCTGGACGTGATCATCAAAGAGGGAGATGACGATCGCCGGCTGTTCACCCATGACGGACAGCCCTTGCCAGGGATCGAAGCGGTGATCTCAGAGGCTTCCCAAAAAGCCCAGCAGCTCGGCGTCCGGCTGCGGACGTATAACCTGCAGCCCATCGAACAAACCATCTGCGAGCACGATCCGGTGCACAATCTGTTTGTCAACTGGCAGGGACACGTCTCGCCGTGCATTACCTTATCCTATGCAGAAAACCGGGTGTTCAATGGCGCCAGAGTTATGGTGCCTTGCCAGCGCTTCGGCAATGTCCGTGAGGCAAGCCTGGAGAAAATCTGGAATCAGCCAGAATACCTTGCCTTCCGCCAACGCTACACAGATCGCTTGCGTGCTGCCAGCCACGGCATGGTCGCATCTTTGCTCGACGGCACCAGCGACAAGCCGATCTCGATCCCGGAAGCGCCGGAAGGCTGCCGTACCTGCTATTATCTCTATGGGGTGTGATGGTCGAGAAGCCGCCTAAAGCAAGGCTGCGCGCTTGGCTGCAGGATTGGAATCCCGCATCCATCCAAAATCAAGCTGTACGTGACAAACGAAGCTTAAGTTATTTGCTGGCATTGAGCTACGACCAGGACGCGCTGATTGCCTGGCGAGCAGTGGAAGCCTATGGGCTGGCGGCTTCAAAAGTGGCGGCTGCGGATGCAGAGTTTGTTCGCAACCAGCTGCGTCGCCTGCACTGGCTGCTAAGTGACGAATCAGGAGGGGTTGGGTGGCGCGCTCCCGAGCTGATGGGCGAGATCCTCTATCGCTGCCCTGAGCAGTTTGGTGAATACATCCCTATTCTCGTATCCTTGATCGATATGGAAGAACAGGACGCCGCTCGCTTCCGCGCCGGCTATTTATGGGCCACCGGTAGGGTTGCGGCTGTGCTCTCCTCTGCGCTTCAGGGATCGATAACCTATATCCTGCCCTGTCTGCACGATAACTCCCCTCAAATACGCGGTCTGGCAGCCTGGAGCATCGGGCGGGTTGCCCCCGCTGTGGCCAGGCACGACCTCACCCAACTGCTGGAAGACCAGCACACGCTCGTCATTTACGAGCACCAGGAGCTTAAGCTTGTCAGCGTTGCTGTGCTTGCCGAACAGGCGCTGCGCACCGGGAAACGCAACCCCTGAGATCCACACATCGGATTTAGTAAAGACGGCATCACCTTACGGTACAATATCTGTAATGATACGGCGACTGCCTCAGCTTCTCGCGTATTTATTAATTCTAATGCTATGCGCAAGCATGCTGTCAGGCTGCGCATCCATACAATCCCTGCTGTCAAAATCGCCGCTGCCCATCCACAACCCGGTATTTTCGATCGATTTAGAAAACGAGGCTCAAACCACTCCTACGCCTGAGCTGCCGGCTCAATCTGAGGCGCAGACCACAGAAGAGCTGTTGGAGGAATCAGAAGAGCAGATCCTGATCGTAGAGGAGATCATTATCGGATTGCTCTTCGTAGCCGTCCTGGTCGGCATCCTCGCCCACCGTTTGCGCGTTCCATACACTGTGGGCCTGGTGGTGATGGGCCTTTTACTCTCCTTGCAAGCCCAGGTTGAGATCAGCCTCTCTCCCAACCTGATCCTGGCGCTGCTGGTGCCACCGCTGATATTCGAAGCCGCTTTTCATCTCAACTACAATGACTTGCGCATTAACCTGGTACCCATCCTGGCGCTGGCAGTACCAGGGGTTATCTTGACAACATTCATTGCAGGAACGATTGTCTATTTTGGCACCGGTCTCGCCCTGCCGGTCGCGCTGGTCTTTGGCACACTGGTTTCTGCTACAGACCCTGTCTCTGTCGTGGCGCTCTTTCGCACCATGGGGGTACCCAAACGCTTGCAGGTACTGTTGGAAGGCGAGAGCCTGTTCAATGATGGTACTGCCATTGTTCTATACGACCTGGTGCTGGTGATCGCCTTGACAGGCTTGCAGAGTTTTAACCTGGTCTCAAGCGTGGTGGATTTTATTCGCGTGGCAGGCGGCGGACTGATCGTCGGCGCTCTGCTGGGCTCATTGATCTCCCAGGTCATCAGCCGTGTCGATGATCATTTGATCGAGACCACTCTGACCAGCGTACTGGCATATGGCGCTTACTTGATCTCGGAACATTTGCTTGGCTTTAGCGGTGTGCTTGCAGTCGTTGCAGCGGGATTGGTTAACGGAAATATCGGTCCAAAAGGAATGTCGCCGACCACGCGCATTGTGGTATTCAACTTTTGGGAATATGCTGCCTTCGTAGCCAACTCCTTCATTTTTCTCTTAATCGGCTTGCGTATCGAGCTGACTGCGCTGTTCATGAACTGGCAGCTGATCGTTTGGGCTATTTTCGCAGTCCTGGTAGCCCGGGCAGTAAGCGTATACACTTTATCTCGGTTGGGCACAGATATCCCCTCCAAATGGCGGCATGTGCTCTACTGGGGTGGACTGCGCGGTGCTATCTCGCTCGCTTTAGCGCTGAGCCTGCCCGAAATGTTGGGCAGTTCCAATGAAATTCAACTCATGACCTTCGGTGTCGTGCTGTTTACACTGATGTTTCAAGGTATGACGATGAGACCATTGGTGCGCCGCCTGGGATTGATACAACGCAGCGATATGCAGGACGAATACGAGCGGCGCCATGCTCGAGCGGTGGCCTCACGCGCCGCCTACGAGCATCTGGAAAAGCGCAACCATGAAGGACTGCTCTCGGATCACGTTTGGAATATCCTGGAGCCCCTGCTGCAGGAACATAACGAGCGCCTGGCTGATACGGTGCGCAATGTTTTAACCGCCAATCCCAGTGTTGAGGCGGAAGAGCTGGATACCGCCCGGCGGGAAACCTTGCGCGCCCAACGCAGCGCATTGACGGGGCTTCGCCGGGATGGAGTGATCTCTGATGAAACCTATGAGGAGCTGGTTGGCGAAGTGGATGCAGCCATCACCCAGCAAACCATTGGTTGGCCTGATCTTCTTGGGAGTCAAAATATCCGCCAGGCGCCCATCGATCGCCTGATGTTAGCAGTCGTCCAAGAAGAGGACCTGGAAAACGCCTTCAGCATGCTGAATAAACTTGGGTTCAGTGTGACTCGCCTGATCACCTCCGGAGGGCTGCTGCGCAAGCGAAACGCCACCTTGATCATTGGGCTGGCGCAGGGCCACGCCGGGACGGTTGTCAAAGCCCTTCAGCAAAGCTGCCGCCAGCGGGTAGAGTATCTTTCTTCACCGCTGCCCGGTATGCAAGTAGGTACGCCCAGCAAGATAACCATTGGCAGCGCTACCGTCTTCACTTTTGAAGTAGAGTATTTCGACACATTTTAATTTCTTTTAGCATCGCTTTTACAGTTAAGTTGGTACTTTTGCGCCATTGCCCACAAAGTGCGTTGCGGTTATACAAAATTCGGCAATTATATTCCAGTCAGGAGCAACCCGACTGGAGAATAGGAGACGAATGATGAGAAAGCCCAAGATTCCTGCAGGTGTGATCCTTGCAGCAGTAATGATCCTGCTGGTCACATTAGCCTGCCAGGTATTCACAAACCAACCGGCGTCTGTGATCCCAACGCTCAGCAGCACAACGCTTCCCCCATCACCTCCTGAACCGCCCGCAGCGGCAACCCAACCGGAAGCAGCTGCTCCAACCAACCCGCCGCCTGAAGCCACCCCAGACCAGTCTTCCGCCCCTACTCCCGAGCCTTCCCCGGAACCTGCGGGGCAGCTTCCAACGCCTTGTGCTGAAGATACCTGCGTGGTGGATGGCGTATTCATTCTTCAACGTCCAATCGGCTCCATAGGGCGCAACACCATCGACCCCTCCACACGCTACGGGGAATACCAGAGAGTCGTACGCGAGGCCAACCACGGGGTCAAATTCCTGAACACGACCGGCATCTCGGTGCTGGCTGCAGCAGACGGTGTGGTCGTCGCTGCCGGGGATGATTTGAATACCTCATACGGCCCAGCCAAGAACACCTATGGCAATCTGGTGATCTTGCGCCATGAGTTCCCCAGTCTTGGCCAACCCGTATTCACCGTATATGGGCAGCTTTCGGAGGTCACCGTCCAGGTAGATCAGGCTGTGTCTGCCGGCGATGAAATTGGAAAGGTTGGCAGCTCCGGGCGGGTTCAAGGCAGCACACTCTCCTTCGAGGTGCGGTTGGGAGAAAACAATTATGGTGTCACCCGCAATCCCGAGCTGTGGCTGGCTCCTCTGCCGCACGAGGGCAATACCCAAACCGGGGCAATTGCTGGCAGGATCGTTGACGCGGATGGCAAACCAATCCATCCGGTAGACTTGCAGTTCGAGTTGCTGGGCGGACCCGGGCAGCCTGCCGTGGAAACCTATTACCTCAAGACCTATGCAGTCGGAAACCTGTCGGACAATTCGCCCTGGGAGGAAAATTTCGCCATTGCCGGACTCCCGCCCGGGCGCTACCAGATCTCCTTCTATATGAAAGGGCTTCAGCAGCGCGAGATCGAGGTGATGCCTGGAAAGCTGACCCTGGTAAACTTTTCCATCCCATAGGTTCCCGAGCCAGAAAGTTGCTCCGCCTGGCAGGCTGCACCTGAAAACCTGCCAGGTGGCCCTCAGCTCATGCTCAATAAATAGGACTTTCATCCCATCAAAGGAAGATGGGCGCCGTGGTATCATGCCCGGCAATCGATGCTGAAAATCGGATTTTTCCGCTCTACTTGCTTCCTGGTTTCCCTGCTCCTACTGCTTGCTGGTTGTGGCTTACTCCAGAACAACCCGGCGCCTTCCGCCACCGCGCGGGCTGCAACCACCCTGCCAACATCTTTGCCGCCCACGAGCACACCGACCGTTACGCCTACGCCATCGCCCACGCCGTCTCCAACCACAGCACCGACCGCTACGCAAACAGAGACAGCAACGCCTGTACCAACACAGACCCCCACCGCTTCGCCGACATTAGAGTTTCCCATTGCAATCGCAAAAATGCGTGCCTTCTGCCGCTACGGCCCAGGAAAGGCTTACCTCTACTCCCATGAGCTGAACGAAGGGGATCGTGCAGAAGTACACGGGCGCAGTTATTCTGGTACATGGTTGTGGCTAAAACCGGAGACCCTCGAACGTCACTGCTGGTCGGCGACTTCAGTGGTGGAGGTCAGCGGTGATATTTCAACGCTGAATTTTGTGACCTCGATTCTGCCCCATTCCACGTTATACGGCCCCCCTCAATCCGTAAGAGCCGAAAGGGATGGTAATCAGGTGATCGTTGCCTGGCAAAAAGTTTGGATGACCGTGGATGATGACCGGGGCTACCTGATCGAAGCCAACATCTGCCAAAACGGCGTACTGCTCTCCGTCGCCGTTCAAACCAACGACAACCGCTATGAATTCATCGACGAATCAGGCTGCGCAGGCGCATCTGGAGGCAAACTGTATACAGTGGAAAAGCATGGTTATACCGACCCGATTGAGATACCCTGGCCTTGAGCTCAAAGGAATTATCCTGCCTGGATTAACTTCCGGCGAAGACAACTATGGCGATAAATTTTTCAGGAATTTATGTATTTTATTAGCACCGAATTGCGAGCGGCTGATATAATTATTTATGTCTTGTGCAAGTCTTCAGTCTGCCTGGGATTGGGCTAGCAGAGCACAGCTTTTTACATATAACAAGAGGAAAATCTACGATGAAGCTCTATGTTGGCAACCTGCCATATACAACAACCGAGGATGATCTGCGCGCTCTGTTTTCCCGGGCAGGCGCTGTAGCATCTGTGGCAATGATCAAGGACCGCGAAACCGGTCGCTCCAAAGGGTTTGCCTTTGTGGAAATGGGCAGCCAGAGCGATGGCGAGAAAGCCATCCAGATGTTTAACGGATACACCCTGAACAACCGGCAGCTGACAGTAAACCAGGCCCGGCCGCGTGAAGAACGACCCCGAGATGGTTTCCGTCCGCAGCGTCGCAGCTTCCAGGATAGTGGGGCTCGCAGCGGCAGCAGCAGCAGCGGCAGCAGCGGCGGTGGTGGTCAATACCGCCGGCAGCCCAGGCAGGATGACGAGGACTAGCCCAAATAGCGTTCAATTCCCAGGCAGAAATTGAATTTGCGATAAAATCAGGACGTTGAACATCAACGTCCTGATTTTTTTATTTGCCGCATCATCGATTGCCAGGGAAATGATCTATTCTCACAGCTTTCACGGATTACCGCTGCAGACCGGAGACATTATCTGTACTCAGGACGGTGAAGTGAACAGCTTGTTTGGCCGTCTGTGGCGCGCTTTCGGTTTGTTGGTGCCAGGCGAAATCGATCACTGCTTGATTTACCTTGGGCCTGGTGGGCGGTGTATTGAATCCGCGGCCAGAGGTGTGATCGTCTTCCACATGCCCGCTGAAACCTGGGATGCGCAGTCGCTGTTCAAGCAGCGCCTGCTGCTGGATAAATTTATCGGTGTAGCCTATCCATTGCAAGACACGCACCTGCCCCTCGATAAAGAGCGCCGCCTGCGGCAGGCGGTCGCAGCCTACTGCCTCGAACAGGCCACCCGCAGCAAGCCATATAACCTGAATTACCTGGATCCCGGGCGTGACCACAGCTTCTACTGCAGCCAGCTGGTCTACAAAGCTTACCTGTCCCAGGGAATTAACCTGAACACAAATCGCGGTGTTCCCGCGGGTGGTTTGCTGGATGGGATTGTCTTTCCTCAAGAGATCTGGAATGCCTGCCCGCACCGCCGGGCAGTGCAGGACGAATGAAACCTGAATATCCTCTCGTCCCGGATGTCAATCTTCCATATTCTCTATGACATTCATCCTGATTATTGTTAAATTGTTGACTTTCAAGGCTGATTTGCTACAATCAAAGTAGTCAAACTAGCCAGCCGTATCCATGCAATCAGGCGACTGCAAGGATCATCGCACCGCCATCGCCGCCACTATCCTTTCGGTCATACGACCCGAATAGATACGTGGCGTTTATTGTATTAACTTATTAAACACTTATATGGAGCGGCAGCATCCGGATGAATGCCAGTAGCGCACAGGAGTTTGCACCAACCGAGACCCCGAATCCCCGTCCGGCATCAGTCCTGGTGATCGGCGGCGGAATTGGTGGGATGCGCGCGTCCCTGGATTTGGCCGATGCCGGGCTTAAAGTTCATCTTGTTGAACATACACCTTGTCTGGGGGGGAGAGTATCCCAGCTTGGTTTTATGTTCCCGCAGCACGACTGCGTGCTGTGCCGCGGCACACCAGATCACGGCTACGGCTGTACGCGCCCTTCGATCTCACCTGGCTATATTCCGAACAACCAGCATCCCAACATTGAAATCCTCACCAACGCTCACGTAACCGATGTCGAGGGTCAGGCAGGGGATTTCTCGGTATCACTGCGCCTGGAACCGCGCTATGTCGACCCGGCGCGCTGTATAAATTGTGGATATTGCAGTCAGGTTTGCCCGATCGAGCTGCCCGATACGTACCAGCAAGGAATGACCTTCCGTAAAGCAGCTTATAAAGTCGCAGCACGCGCGGTGCCGGACGCGTATGTCATCGACCGCCATCCATACTGTGATGAGTGCGGAAAATGTGTCACAGTCTGCCCGACCCAGGCAATCGACCTGCATATGCAGCCAAGGTTGCTGACCCTGAATGTAGGCGCGATCATCTTAGCGCTCGGTTTTAAAACCTATGATCCCAGCGAGATGGGTGAATTGGGATTTGGTCGCTACAAGAACGTCTTGAGCGCCATGCAGTATGAACGCCTTGCCAGCCGCTCTGGACCAACAGAAGGGATCGTGATCCGCCCCTCGGACAATCAGCCGCCGCGCTCCATCGCATGGCTGCAATGCATCGGCTCGCGCGATCAAAAGAACACCTACTGCTCCTCCATTTGCTGCATGTATGCCACCAAGGAGGCTGTGCTTGCCAAGCAGCGCCTGGGCAGCGACGTCGCCTGCCGCGTTTTCATCATGGATGAAAGGGCGTTTAACAAAGAGTACAGCACTTACTTCTCTCGAGCGCGTCAAAAACATGCCATTCAATACACACGCTGCCGGGTATCGGCTATCCGTGAAGATCCGCACACCCATAACCTGATCTTGAAATATCAGGGCGACGAAGGCCAGACGCGGGAAGAAATTTTCGACCTGGTAGTTTTGGCCACGGGCCTCGGGCCCCCTGCTACTGCAGCAGATCTCGCCAGTGTGCTTGGCATTGAGTTGAACAGCTACGGTTTCTGCAAAACCGAGAAATTCTCGCCGCTGCAAACTACTCGTCCTGGCGTCTTTG
Source organism: Anaerolineales bacterium (assembly GCA_041736465.1). Classification (GTDB taxonomy): domain Bacteria; phylum Chloroflexota; class Anaerolineae; order Anaerolineales; family UBA4823; genus JAJUJL01. The sequence continues at coordinate 13,477 of JBGSTO010000028.1, forward strand.
TGTGTGGAGCCTTCTCCTCTCCGAAGGAAATTGTAGAAACCATTATCGATGCCAGCGGCGCTGCGGCCGAAGTCATGCGCCTGTTGAACGACCGCTTGAATACCCACCCGCTGACACGAGAGTGGCCGTTCCTACTGCCCATGAACGGTGAGAAAGCCGGTGAGCGCCTGCCGCCGGAGCGGAATGTTGATAATGAGCCGATCCGCACCGGTGTATACCTTTGCACCTGCATGGGAGAGCTGGCTGGCTGGTCCGCACCGGGTGCAGAAAGCACGCCCTCCGCTTCCAAAATCGATCTTCACGGGTTAGTGCAGGTCGCGGCTGGGTCGCCTGGCGTCGTACATACCGAAGTGCTCGAAGCTGCTTGTTTCCCTGAAGGCCTGGCAAAAATTGGGGCGGATATTTGCAATCATCAATTGAACCGGGTGGTAGTGGCTGGCTGCAGCAACCGCACGCATGACTCTCTTTTCCAGCGCTGCGCCCGCCAGAGCGGGTTGAATCCATACCTGGTAGAGCTGGTAAATCTGCGCGACCAATGCAGCCAGGTTCACCTGGGGCAGCCGGAGATCGCCAATCGCAA
>JBGSTO010000044.1:0-13395 GCA_041736465.1 Anaerolineales bacterium
GGAAGTGCGCGCTGTGATCCAGTACTTCTCGACGGGCGACTCAGTGAAGGGTTGGGTTGAGGCTGGCGGGGCGATCTCGCCGCACAAGGATTCGAGCCTGGACTGGTATAAGGATCCGGTGACCAAGAAGGTAGCCGAGATTATCCAGAATGCGACCACCTTCCGCTTCGACGGCTCAGACCTGATGCCGGGCGCGGTGGGCGCAGGCTCGTTCTGGAAGGCGATGACCGACTATGTCTCCGGCTCAATCGACCTGGACACTGCTCTGAAGCAGATTGACGAGTCCTGGCCGCAATAGGTTGCTGCCTGAGGCCGGGATAAACTCGGTCGAGTATAAGTAGTCATGGAGGAGCAGGAGAAGCTGCAACAGCTTGAACGCTCCTGCTCCTCCTGGAAGAATATCTTCGCTGCTGATCCCTGGAGGAAATATCCATGCAGACAACCAAGGAAATGCGTTCGCAACCTACGGGTGCGCTTGGCTGGCTGACCACGAATCTGGGCAGGCTGCTCATATCGCTGTTTGTACCCGTGGTTACTTTTATCGTCCTATGGCAAGGTTTTCTTTTTCTGCGAGATAGCGAGGCGCCTCAACTCGTGATCGTGCTGGTCGCCATACTCTGGGGCGTCGGCGGCGTGGCTTTGCTGTATCTTGTTTCGAACTGGGTGGTGGAGCAGATGCCCACGGCGTGGAGCCGCGTGCTGCAGCCGTTTGTGTTTGTTGGCCCAGGCGTGGCTATCCTTGCCTGGTATCTGGCGGTGCCCGTATTCCGTACGTTGGTACTGAGTTTTCAGAACGACATCAGTACGCAATGGGTTGGATTAGAAAACTATATCTTCGCAGTGACCGACCGGGTCATGCTGGAAGCCTTCCGCAACAATCTGCTGTGGATGATTTTTGGCACATCCTTGAGCGTCGGCCTGGGCTTATTGATCGCTGTACTGGCAGACCGCAGCCGGTATGAGTCAGTGTATAAGGCGATCATCTTCATGCCCATGGCAATCTCCTTTGTCGGCGCAGGTGTGATCTGGAAATTCATCTATACCTACAAGGGTGAAGGCTCAGGTATCCAGGAGATCGGCCTCTTAAACGCCATTGTACTGGCGTTGGGTGGACAATCACAACCCTGGTTAAACATACCCCCCTGGAACAACTTCTTATTGATTATCATTATGGTCTGGCTGCAGACCGGTTATGCCATGGTAATCATTTCTTCGGCGATCAAAGGTGTGCCCGGTGAGCTGCTGGAGGCGGCGCGCATTGATGGCGCCAGCGAGATCCAGGCCTTCTTCAGGGTAACGGTTCCTTACATTCAGGGCACGCTGATCACGGTTACGACCACGATCATCATTTTCAGCCTGAAGCTTTTCGATATTGTCCGGGTAATGACCGGCGGGAACAATGGCACCAACGTAATTGCCAATGAGTTTTATTTGCAGCGGTTTACGTTTGGACATGCAGGCCGCGCTTCAGCAATCGCCATTATCCTGCTCCTGGCAGTCGTACCGGTCATGATCTACAACCTGCGCCAGTTTCAGGAAAGGAGAGCGTTCTGATGGCCGCAAAATCCGGCAGCTTCAAGCAGCAGAAGACAATCTCCAGCCTGATTGTCAACGGCATCCTGATCCTCATCTGTATCATCTGGCTCGTTCCGACACTGGGTGTGTTTATCACCTCTTTCCGCCAGAGCGGGGATATCTTTTCTTCGGGCTGGTGGAAGGTATTTCCACACAAAGCCGATGTGCAATCGGGCGAAATCAAGGTTGACCCGGCGGTGGATGTGGACGGGCCGATTGAGATCGAAGGTGTGACTGCAACTTTTGAGGAATGGCGCGAGGGTGTCACACTGCCCGATGGGCGTAAATTGACCTGGTACGGCAACAAGCGCACGAGAACGTTGATTGTGAGTGAGCAGAAGTGGGTGGGATTTTCCGCTGACCTGACTCTGGATAACTACCGCAATGTTCTGTCGGGACAGGAGATCCGTTTCAAGGACGGCAGCGGTAACGAAATCCTGCGCAAGGGAAACAACCTGAGTGTGGCTTTCTTAAACTCAGTGGCGGTGGCTGTGCCGGCGACGATCATCCCCATTCTAATCGCGGCTTTCGCGGCCTACGGCTTTGCCTGGTTGAATTTCCCAGGGCGTAAGCTGATGTTTATTATGGTGGTGGCGCTGCTGGTGGTTCCGCTGCAGATAGCCCTTGTTCCGATCCTGCAGGACTATACGAAGCTGCAGTTGAATGGCACCTACCTGGCAATCTGGCTGGCTCACACCGGCTTTGGCCTGCCTCTGGCGATCTACCTGTTGTTCAACTACATCAGCACACTACCGCGTGACATCCTGGAGTCAGCTTTCATTGATGGTGCCTCCAACTTCACGATTTTTACCAAGCTGATCTTGCCGCTTTCTATTCCGGCTTTAGCCTCGTTTGCCATATTCCAGTTCCTGTGGGTGTGGAATGACTACCTGGTGGCCCTGGTATTTTTGGGCGATCAAAACCGGGTGGTCACGATGGCATTGGCGGCGATCGTAGGCGAAAAAGGACAGGACTGGCACTTACTGACCTCGGGGGCATTCTTGAGCATGCTGCTGCCGCTGGCAGTGTTCTTTGCCTTGCAGCGCTACTTCGTACGCGGCATGCTGGCTGGGTCCGTAAAGGGTTAGTCTTCAACCGGGTATGCCTAACTGCTGCCCGGTAGGAGTGCGGTAAAAAATCGCAGCAGTCTGTGATGATCTCCGGCGAGGCCGCATGCCTCGCCGGAGATTTTTCAAGATAATCGAGGAGGATGTTGTCGATGATCTCACGTGCGGGCACGAAAGAACCAATGGCTGATTTTTGGTATAAAAACGCAGTTTTCTACGAAGTATATGTGCGGGCTTTTCATGACAGCAACGGCGACGGGCATGGCGACCTGCCGGGGCTGATCCAGAAGCTGGATTACATACAAAACCTGGGGGTCACCTGCCTGTGGCTGCTGCCGGTCTACCCATCGCCGCTCAAAGATGACGGCTACGATATCGCCGATTACTACAGCATCCTGCCGGAATATGGCACACTGGATGATTTTCACCGGTTGGTGGACGAAGTGCACCGGCGCGGCATGCGCATCATTACCGACCTGGTGCTCAACCACACCTCCGACCAGCACCCCTGGTTCCAGGCAGCGCGCGCCGACCGCAATTCTCCATACCGAAATTACTACGTGTGGAGCGACAGCGATCAACAGTACCCGGACGCCCGCATCATTTTTATAGATACCGAATCCTCTAACTGGACCTGGGACCCTGTGGCAGGGCAGTATTTTTGGCACCGTTTTTATTCATCCCAGCCTGATCTAAATTACGATAATCCTGCCGTCCGTCTGGAAATGATCAATGTGATGCGTTTCTGGCTGGATATCGGCGTGGATGGTTTCCGCGCCGATGCTGTCCCTTATCTTTTCGAGCGCGAAGGCACCAACTGTGAAAATTTACCGGAGACGCATGCCTATTTGAGGGAAATTCGCGCCTACCTGGAGCGGCACTACCCAGGCAAGATCTTGCTGGCAGAAGCCAACCAGTGGCCCGAAGATGTGCGCCCATATTTTGGCGATGGGGATGAATTCCACATGGGCTTTCATTTCCCGGTGATGCCGCGCATCTATATGGCGCTGCGCCGCGGTGACAGCCGGTCGTTGGAGTGGATTCTCAAGCGTACGCCGGAGATTCCTGAGAACTGCCAGTGGTGTATTTTCCTGCGCAACCACGACGAGTTGACCCTGGAGATGGTTACCGAGGAGGAGCGCCAGTGGATGTGGCAGGAGTATGCTCCCGACCCGCGCATGCGCCTGAACCTGGGCATCCGCCGGCGGCTGGCGCCCCTGCTGGATAACGACCGCTGCAGGATCGAGCTGGCAAACTCGCTGCTGTTTTCCCTGCCTGGCTCTCCGATTATCTATTATGGTGATGAGATTGGCATGGGCGATAACATCTGGCTGTTCGACCGCAATGGTGTGCGCACGCCCATGCAGTGGACGCCGGAGGCTGAGGCGGGATTTTCGCGCGCCCCGGCTGGCGATTTCTACGCGCCGCTGATCGAGGGTGACCCGTATGGAGCGCAGCGAGTGAATGTCGCCGATCAACAGGCTCAAGCCGGGTCGTTGTATGATTTTGTTCGCCGCATGATTTCCATCCGAAATGCAAACCCGGTGTTCGGTTGGGGTGATTTTACCTGGCTGGATACCGGTACGCATGCTGTTGCCGCTTACCTGCGATCCGGCAAGGGCGAGCGTGTCTTGGTGCTGAACAATCTCTCGGATCAAGCAGTGCATGCACGCGTGCACCTACCGGGGATCGAAACTGCCTCAACGCGTGACCTGTTCACCTTCGGCGCGGGTCCCGCGGTGCAGAGCCAGTATTTGGATATCCAACTTCCACCGTCCGCGTACCGGTGGCTGCGTTTTGAGTAAGAAAACCATCCTGGGGAGGGCGGGGGTGTTCGGGTGAGCAGTGCCTGCCCACCCAGATGCCCCTGTTTTCCCTCGCTGCACGGTTCTTGTATTAAAGATTGTGACACTTGGCATGGGCGATTAAGATAAGTTTCTATTGATTCTATTTGCATAATCTGTCACAATAGGACAGTATATTTCCGCACATTGAAACCCCGAAAGGAAAAACCTATGAGTGTACCTGCTGATTTCCCCGGACTCCGTCGTTTTACACCCACAAAGTTAAATTTGCGGCGTCCTGTACCTTCGGACATCGACATTGCTCAAGAAGCAGTGTTGAAGCCGATCGCACAGGTGGCGGAAGAGGTCGGGCTGCTGCCGGATGAGATCGAATATCACGGCAAATATATGGCCAAAGTCAGGCTTGAGGTTTTGGAGCGCCTCAAGGATGTTCCGGATGGCATCTATATCGATGTCACCGCCATTACCCCGACCCCGCTGGGAGAGGGAAAAAGCACGACCATGGTAGGGTTGAGCCAGGCGTTGGGAGCACACCTGGGCAAGCGCGTGTTCACCTGCATTCGCCAACCCAGCCAGGGGCCTACCTTTGGCATCAAGGGTGGTGCGGCTGGCGGCGGTTACAGCCAGGTGGTGCCGATGGAAGATTTCAACCTGCACCTGACCGGCGATATCCACGCCATTACTGCTGCGAACAACCTGCTGGCGGCTGCCCTCGATGCACGTATCTTCCACGAAGCCAACCAGCCTGACGATCAAAAACTTTTCAACTCCCTGTGCCCTGCGGATAAGCAGGGCAACCGCCGCTTCTCGCCTTCAATGCTGCGCCGTCTGAAGCGCCTGGGGATCGATAAGACCGATCCGAACGAGCTTACGCCGGAAGAGCGCAGCCGCTTTGCCCGCCTGGATATCGATCCAGCCAGTATCACTTGGCGCCGGGTGGTAGATACCAACGACCGCTTCTTGCGCGAAATTACTATTGGCCAAGGGCCGGAAGAAAAAGGCATGACGCGCCGGACAGGCTATGACATCACTGTAGCCAGTGAAATCATGGCGATCCTGGCGCTGACCAACGACCTGGCGGACATGCGCGCGCGCTTCGGGCGCATCGTGATCGGCACCAGCCGGGCCGGCGAGGCCGTTACGGCGGAAGATCTGGGTGTGGCAGGCGCCATGACGGTGCTCATGAAGGATGCCATCAAGCCCACCCTGATGCAAACTCTGGAAGGGACGCCGGTGTTCGTCCATGCCGGACCGTTTGCCAACATCGCCCACGGCAACAGCTCGATCATCGCTGATCGCATCGCCCTCAAGCTGGCGGATTATGTGGTCACCGAGTCCGGCTTCGGCGCCGACATTGGCATGGAAAAATTCTTTGATATCAAGTGCCGTTATTCGGGGTTGATTCCGAACGTTGTCGTGCTGGTCGCTACCGTGCGCGCCCTGAAGATGCACGGAGGCGGACCCAAAGTGGTAGCTGGCAAACCGCTCGACTCAGCCTATACGGATGAAAATCTGGACCTGCTGCGCGCCGGTTTAGGCAACCTGCAGCACCATATCAAGAATGCTTTGGGCTTTGGCATCCCGGTTGTCGTAGCAGTCAATTCCTTTGCTACCGATACGCCTGCAGAAGTTGAACTGGTGCGGCAGGCGGCAGTGGAAGCCGGCGCCGAAGATGCGGTGGTTGCCCGTCACTGGATGGACGGCGGGGCCGGTGCTGCCAAGCTGGCTGAAGCCGTTGTGAAGGCTGCCGAGAAGCCCAGCGATTTCCACTTCTTGTACCCGCTCGAGCTTTCGATCAAGGAGAAGATCGAGATCATCTGCAAGAAGATCTACGGCGCAGATGGCGTGGACTATACACCTGAGGCCGAACAGAAGATCGAGCTCTACACCCGCCTGGGATTCGACAACCTGCCGTTGTGCATGGCGAAGACTCACCTGAGCTTGAGCCACGATCCTAACCTGAAGGGTGTGCCAAAGGGATTCCGTGTGCCCATACGCGACATCCGCGCCTCCGTAGGCGCAGGATTCTTATACCCGCTGCTGGGTGAGATGCGCACCATGCCCGGCTTGCCGACGCGCCCCGTATTTTACGATGTCGACCTCGACCTGGAGACCGGCAGGGTGCTGGGTCTGTTCTAGCTCCTGCAATTCACTGACCCGTACTTTCACACTGCGACCGCCGTGTTCCGGCGGTCGCAGTCGTTCTTGGTGGGAAGAGAGAGCTTGCTCTAGCGTTGGCAATTGTTACAAAGTTTGCATTTATGCCAGGAATTTGACAGGTGGTTGCCTCTATAATAAAGTTGATTTTTAAATGATTCTGTTTTGACTGTGGAATAGAGCAATGACGCATAAGAACGATGATCTAAGCCACGTAGATATAAATTTGGCGCTGGGTCTGAGCCAGGTTTCGGTGGAACTACAGCGCGCCGCGCGCCTCTCTGAAAATGCGATCTACCAGGCGTTATCCCGCAGCCTGCAGGACTTGGATTGTTTTGGGGCGATTTGTTTATTGGGCGAACCGTATGGATCGATGCTCCTGCGCGAGTTCATCGTACCTGAATTTTTCTCCGCAGGTAGTGACTCACAATTTCAGCAGGCAGCGGAAAACCGCGCCTTGAGATGGGACCGCGACCAGCAGTATTCTCTGGCGATTACAACCGGAAAACCCGTCTTTCTCTACAATAGTTTGGAGCAGCTGCGTGCTCTGCTGCCCGATGACCGTAAATCCGGTTCGGAGATGGTGATCGAATTGATTTCCCGGCAGCCTGCCATGCTGCTGCCGGTGCTGCGGGCGGGAGAGAAGTTTGCTGTCCTGGCGCTGAGCGCGGAACACCTGAGGTTAGAAACTGTACCCCTGTGGCAAACGATTGCCGATCAATTCGGTGAGGCTTTGGAAACTGCCCGGTTGTTCGAGCAGGCGCGCAATGCTGCCAGCCCGCCAGGGTTGGTGGATGGCAAGCAGCCTGTTTATTCAATGCCGCAAGACAGCTCTGATCAACTATCTTATCCTCTAAATGACGTTCAAAGAGAGCTGCAAGCCTTGATCGAGGCCATCCCTGATGCGGTGACCTTCAAAGATGGTCAGGGCCGCTGGATCTATGCAAATCCCATTGCGATCAGCCTGTTTCAATTAGCCGGGGTTGAGTGGCAGGGTAAGACTGATCTCGAGCTGGCAGATATGCTGCCTCAGTGCAGGGATGTGCTGAAGATTTGTTATCGAAGCGATCAGGTTGCCTGGGAACGCCGCCAGCGGTGTGATCTTAAAGAAAAGATGCGCGCCCCGGACGGTTCTGAACAGGTTTACGATATTCACAAAGTCCCGGTTTTCGATGCTGCTGGTCAACGCCTGGGCATGGTTGTAATTGGTACAGATATCACCGATTATGCAGACCTGGAGCGGTCGCTGCGCAGCCGGGCAGAAGAGTTGGCAGAGCTGCAAGCCTTATCGGCTGACATTATCAGCGAGCATGATATTTCTACGATCCTCGACCGTGTGGTCGAGCGTGCTATGAGGTTGTTGAAAGGCTCATCTGGCAGCCTGTATATCTGTGATCACCCGCGCAAGGTGGTTAAGTTGCTCGTTGAGCTTCCCTCTGCCCCGGAAGGTTATCTGGGTACAGAGCTGAAGTTTGGCGAAGGGGCGGCTGGTAGGGTGGCGGTTAGCAACGAGCCATTGATCATCGATGACTACCGCCGTTGGGAGCATCGCTCAGCCAGGTACGAGCAAGATCAACCGTATTCGGCGGTGTTGAGCGTGCCGCTTGCCTGGCAGGGGCAGGTGATCGGCGTGCTGCAGGTGATGGACGGTGTCGACGTGCGCACCTTCAATCAGCGAGATCAGGAGCTGCTCAGCCTGTTTGCCAACCAGGCAGCCGGGGCAATTGAAAATGCCCGCCTGCTGGAGGTCGAACGCTCTCAGCTGCTGTTGGCGCAAACGCTGCAGCAGGTCGGCGCCCTGCACACAACCCAATCCAGCCTGGATGCTTTACTGGAGTCGATCCTGGATCATTTGGGCAAAGTAGTACAATATGATAGTGTCTCGATCCAGCTGTTGGATCAGCGGGGTAAGTTAACGCTGGCTGCCGGGCGCGGTTTTGCAGATTTGGCGAAAGTTCGCCGGATCGTCGAAGCGCTAAGCGACAATGTTATCCAGGTCAAGTGGCAGAAGCAAGATGTGCTCGTGATCTACGATACCTACAATGATCCCAATTGGGAAGTTTACCCAGGTACAGAGCGCATTCGTTCCTGGATTGGCGCACCGCTGCTGGTGAAGGGACGTTTCATTGGAACGCTGAATGTTGATGCGAACCGGGTAGGTGCATTCGACGCCAGCGCGGGCGAGATGGTGATGGCTTTTGCCAATCAGGCGGCGGTTGCGATTGAGAACGCTCGCCTGTTTGAGGCTGCAGAGAAACGCGCCGCCGAACTGGAAGCACTGCGCCAGGCCAGTTTGAGCCTGACCTCAAGCCTAGAATTGGTGGATGTGCTGGATGCAATCCTGGAGAGTGTATTAAGTTTGCTGCCAGGGATGCGCAACGCGCACATCTTCTTATACAACCAGAACCAACAGCAGTTAACCTTTGGGGCAGCCCTGGATGCCGATGGGAGAAGAGGGGAAATGCTGTCTTCGCCGCGGCCGGACGGTCTGACCTACACAGTGGCGCGCGCGGGCGAACCAATCCAGGTTCATGATATGCGTTCCAGCGAGCTTTACCGGGATGCGCCTCCTGATTGGCACGGCGCGATTGTTGGGTTGCCATTGAAAATCGGTGCGCGCGTGGTAGGCGTCATGAATATCTCTTATGACCAGCCGCGCGATTTCCCCCAAAGCGAAATGCGCCTGCTCAGGCTGCTGGCAGACCAGGCAGCGATTGCGATTGAAAACGCCAGTTTGTTTGAACAAGCGGCAACAGAACGCCGGCATCTGCGATTGCTTTACGATGTTGGACAAGCAATCAGCGCCAGCCTTGACCCCGAAATAATATTTGACCGGGCAGTTGAGCTGACCTGTGAGGCCTTCGGCGGGGTGGTTGCCCAGGGTTTCATTTACAACCCAGAAAATGACACTTTACGCATGTGCGCGATTCACGGCAGGCCAGAAGTCTCTCTGGAAAGCCTAGAACAAAAGCTCACCATCACACTGAATGTTGGACTGGCAGGCTGGGTAGCCCGCAGCCGGCAGGCGGTTTTTGTGGATGATGTCAACCAGGATGAACGCTGGTTTTTCGTGGAAGAGGTTGATCAAGAAATCTGTGCTGCCCTGACGGTGCCGATACTGCTGGATGACCGCTTGCTGGGGGTGATCAGTGTTTTACACCGCCAGATGGGTGCATTCAATCAGGGTCACCTCGATCTGATGAATGCGCTGTGCCAGGAAATCGGTCTGGCGTTGATGAACGCTGATCGCTACCAGCAGTCACAGCGCCGCCTGACGGAAATTTCTTTGATCCAGCAGCTGGCCCAAAAATTCAGCCAGCGCCTGGAATTACGAGAGCTTTTGTATGAGGTGGTCACTCGCCTGGCTGAGACTTTCTCATATCCGCAGGTAAGGATTTCACTGATCGAAGATGACATCCTGGTGCTGAAGGCTTTTCACGGGCCTCGCCCCAAAATCACGCAACTAGCGCTGGATCAAGGCATCAGCGGATTGGCAGCGCGCACCGGGAATCTGGTCTACGTGCCGGATGTAACGCAGGATTCTGATTTCATCGTCTGTGTTCCCGGCACTACGGCCGCGATGGCTGTACCGATCTTCCTGGGGCGTGCGGTGATTGGGGTTATCAATATTGAAACAGATACTCCGATGAAGCTGGACGTTCAGGATCGCAATCTGTTCAAGCTTCTGGCAGATCAGATATCGATTGCCATCGAGAATGCTGTGCTATATGAACGGGTTCGGCAGCATGCCCAGGAATTAGAGCTGACTGTGGCGCAGCGAACGCAAGAACTCAGTGAATTGTACGAGCTCAGCCAGGCCATCGGATCAACGATTTCATTTGATGAGCTGCTGCTCCTGTTGTTAGAACATCTGCAAAGGGCTATGCATGGCTGCATGGTGATGGGCAGCCTGCGTGTGGACTCGGGTTGGATATCCTATATTTATTCTTTGAATGACCTACCCACCAACGAGATCGAGAATGTCAAGGCGTATTGGCAGCAATGCCTGCAGATGATGCCTGCGGGAACAGCGCTGCCTGATCCGGATGATCTAGTCGTTCTTCTTCAGGCGCCGCGACAAGATGAGGTCACATTTCCTCGGCCCGAATCTTTCGTACATATGCTCATCGGTTCGAAGGAAGAGCCGGTTGGCTTGCTGATCGCGGCTGGAGAAAAAGAATGGACAGCCATGCCTGAACAGCAGCGGCTGCTGGAAACCTTTGCGCTTCAGGCCGCGGCTGCGGTACAGCGAATTTCTGCGGTGCGCGCTGAAGAGCACCGGCGGTTGGAGGGGTTGGTAGAGCATCTTCCGGTTGGCGTGTGCCTGCTGGATCAGGATATGCACCTTCTGCTGGCAAATCCGCTTGGTCATTATTATTTGGAGATGCTTAACGGCGAAGGCAATACCGCGGTGGTAGATAAACTTGGCCTTGTCCCGCTTAGCGAGCTGATCTCTTTTCGAGACCCCCCTCCACCGGTAGAGATTGCATTGCCCGAACAACCGCGGGTGGTGTTTGAAGTGCAGGTGCGCTCGATGCGGCTGGCTTCGAATCAGTGGATCGTAACCTTGAGAGACGTCACCCAGGAGCGCGAGGCCCAACTCCGCATTCGGATGCAAGAAAGGCTAGCTACTGTGGGTCAGCTGGCTGCGGGGATTGCTCATGACTTCAACAACATTATGGCCGCGATCCTGGTATATGCCGATCTTCTGCTCCACGATCAAAATATGGGCGCGGCAAGCCGCGAGCGAGTGGACATCATCCAGCAGCAAGTGCAGCGCGCCGCCAGCTTAATCCGCCAGATACTTGACTTCAGCCGGCGGGCCGTGATGGAGCAAAGCGCTTTGGATTTGGAACCATTTATTGCGGAATTAGAAAAAATGTTGGTGCGAGTGATGCCCGAAACTATTCGTATCCGCCTGAGGTGCGCACCCGGAGATTACTGGATTACTGCAGACCCAAGCCGGCTGCAGCAGGTGTTTATCAACCTGGCCCTGAATTCTCGGGATGCAATGCCTGATGGAGGTCTGCTCAGTTTTAATGTGGATACTCTAGAAATCCCCGCCAATGGTGTGCCGCCTCTTCCAGAGATGCACCCAGGGTGGTGGATCCGAGTTGCGGTAAGTGACACAGGTTCGGGCATTTCTGAGCAAGCGCTGCCGCATATTTTTGAACCTTTTTACACTACCAAGCCGGTTGGCCAGGGGACGGGGCTTGGCCTTGCCCAGGTGTATGGCATCATCAAGCAGCATGAAGGGCACATCGATGTTAGAAGTGTGCCTGGAAATGGCGCTACCTTCACGATTTACCTCCCAAAACTGCTGCGGGCCGAGCCTGCCCAGCAGGTGCGAGAGGTTTCATTCCCCAGAGATGGCGCAGGAAAACGTGTGCTTTTGGTGGAAGATGATCCCGCGACCCTCGAGGCGCTGAAAACTTTACTGGAAGTGCACAATTACCAGGTGCTTGTCGCAAGCAATGGCGCTCAGGCCTTGCAAGTAATCCAACAAGATCGAACACAGATTGACATGCTGGTTAGCGATATTGTGATGCCGGAAATGGGTGGATTGGCGCTGTACCAGGTATTGAAGCAAACCAGGCCTGAGATCAGAGCTTTATTCGTAACCGGTCACCCCCTGGATGCCCCCAGCCAAGAACTGCTGGAAAAAGGTGATGTTGTCTGGCTGCAGAAGCCATTCTCCGTGCAGGAATTTATCACCACGGTAGAGCGGTTGTTAGAAGAAGGATAGCTGGCAGCACATCGCCTAATATTGTAAAAACATACCGGCAACCATCACCAGGATGATCAGCACTGCGACGACAGTAAAGGCAATCTGACGCAGGCGTAATTGCCGGCGCTGCCGGTCGCTAATCGAAGATTTCTTTTTTGCCATGTGTTTCTCCTTACTGGTCGGCGGTCTCAAGCAGGCTCGCCAGGGTGCGGGTCAATTGTACCAAATGAATTAAACCAGGTGGTCTTTGATTGACTGCGCCAGGTTTCGCGTGATGCCCGGCACCGCGAGCAGCTCTTCGGTGCTGGCATCCAGAATGTCTTGGATTGAACCAAAGTGCTGGAGGAGCAGTCTTCGCCGGTGAGGCCCAACTCCGGGGACTGAGTCGAGGCGCGAGGCCAGCCCTTCTTTGGTTCTCTGCTTACGATGTGAAGTGATGGCGAAGCGGTGAGCTTCATCGCGAATACGCTGCAGCAGGTACAGGCCTTGTGACTGGCGGGGCAGCATGATCGAGGTTGCACGCCCAGGTAAGAACAGTTCCTCATTTTGCTTGGCGAGGCCAGCCACCGGAACTTTTCCCAGTAAATTGAATTTCTCCAGCACAGCAACTGCCCGCCCCAATTGGCCTTTGCCGCCATCTACAATCAAGAAGTCGGGCAGGCGGGCGAAAGCCTGATCCGGCTTTTTACCAGGAGTTTCAGCCTGTTCTTGGGCTGCCAACCAGCGGTTGAAGCGCCGGGTGAGCACCTCCTCCATGCTGGCAAAATCATCCGGCCCGACCACGCTGCGAATATTGAACTGGCGGTAATGCTTCTTTTGGGGCACACCTTGCTCGAATACAACCATGCTGCCGACGGCAGCGGTGCCTTGTGTGTTAGAGATGTCGTAGCATTCGATCCGGTTCGGGGGCTCAGTCAGTCCTAGCGCTGCCTGGATCTCCGCTAATGCCTGTGTTTGCCGGTGGCGGTCGGCTTCCCACTGCGCCTTCAGAGACGCCAGCGTCTCGGCTGCGTTCTCCGCCGCCATCTGAATCAGCTCTTGCTGCTGGCCCTGGTGCGGCACC
>JBGSTO010000060.1:0-2588 GCA_041736465.1 Anaerolineales bacterium
CGGGCGATCTGCTCCGGCGAATCGGCCTGCGCCAGCAGCAGCGCGGCGCCCGAGGCGCCCCGCGGCGCTACCCGCACCCAGCGTTTGCCTTCACCAAGCGGCGTGTCTTCGAGCAGCTCGAAGCGCAGCGCCCCGGTGAAGAAGGCGATGGCTTCGTCGTAGCCGCGCACCAGGTAGGTGATCAGGGGGATGGAACGATTCACAGGTATATTCTCCTCTTCAAGCATCTTTATTCCCACAAATCCGTCGAAAGATATTTTAATCCCGAATCGGGCAGCAGCACGGCGATGGTGCTGCCCGGATGCCGGTTTGACAGGAGCTGCAGCGCCGCGGCAACATTCGCTCCTGAGGAGAAGCCCGCGAAGATGCTTTCTTCCTTTGCCAGGCGCCGGGTGACAGCCATCGCTTCTTCATCGGTCACCTGCAAGTATCCATCGATGTGCTCGTGATTCAGAAGAGGCAGTTCCGCCATTGAATATCCGCCGCCCTGGATGCGGTGGTTGGGGTTGGTGACGGGCTTGCCTGCCAGCACTGCAGCGCCGACAGGCTCGACGATGTAGCACAGGATATTCGGATTGCGCTGTTTGAATGCAGCCGCGCAGCCCGCAAAAGTGCTGCCGGTGCCGGCATAGTCGCAGAAGATGTCAATCGATGCATTGGATTGTCTCAGGATTTCAGGCGCAGTGTGCAGGTAATGGGCGTGCGAGGCGCCCGGCAGGTGGAACTGGTCGGCGCGGAAGGCGCCGCGCTCGCGGGTGATGCGCTGCGCAGCCTCTTCCACCAGCGCCAAATCTCCGCCTGAAACCTGTCCCGGCTTCGAACCAGGAAGCTGATCGATAAGAATCACTTCCGCACCGAAGGCGCGCATCATGCGGGCGCGCTCCATCGAGTTTCCGCGGGACATGACTGCGACAAATGGGTAGCCCTTCACCGCACAGACAATCGATAAACCCGTGCCAGTGTTGCCGCTGGTCAATTCGACGACGGTTTGGCCAGGCTGAAGCGAGCCGTCCGCTTCAGCTTCTTCGATCATCTGAAGCGCAATGCGGTCTTTCTTGGATAAGCCAGGGTTCAAATATTCTAATTTGGCAAGGATGCGCCCCTCAAGCCCACGGGTGATGCGAGAGAGCTCCACAAGAGGCGTATCGCCGATCGCCCCGAGAACTGAGTCAAGACAGGTGTAGCGCCGCAGATCGTCCATAAAGCCTCATCTTTCATTTAGCCGCTCGCTTAGCCGCTCAGCTTTATTTCGCCGCCTGCAGGCGGCACCAGGCGTACAGAGCGTCATACACCTCGAACTGGCGATCCAGGTTTTCGAGGTCGTCGGGAAAGCGCAGGCTGTAGCCGACGGCGATGGCTTCCAAGCCGGGCGCGATCGGGTCGCTGTGCAGGTCGCTTTCGATATCAGCGGCATGCACGATCTTTGCCAGACGCAGCAGCCCCGGATCTGCCAACCCATACTTCTCGATGATGGCTTCGAAGGAGCACTTGCCATCCTTGTGACCCAGCTCGACGCCGGGAATGTCGAACGGGGTCGCGCCGGAAGCATCGGCGACGGTTTTCACCAGACTGCTGGGGACGAAGATGAACTCGGCCTGCGAATCGATGAAGCGGCTGATCAGCCACGGGCAGGCGACGCGGTCGACGTGAACGTGCGAGCGGGTAATCCATTTCATAGCGAGACTCCTCTTGTAACATGTCATTCTGAGCGCAGCGAAGAATCTCGCATGCCGGCGGGGAGATCCTTCACTCCGTTCAGGATGACATCCTTGTGCCTGGCCCACGTGGTGGGATCAGCTTTCGTAATGTGTCATTCTGAGCGCAGCGAAGAATCCAGATCCTTGTGCGCGGCTCACGTAGGGCGACCAGCTTTATTGGCCGAGGTCCCGCCCACGCCAGGCAAAATACAGCGTTCCCAAAATGCCGAAGCCGAACGCCGCCAGGAAATTCACCGCGGGCGAGATGTTCCACAAAAACGCGCCGCCGAACGCGGCAGCCGATACGATGATATCACGGAGCAGGTAGTACAGGCCGAAGGCGGACGCTTTCTGCCCCTCCGGCGCCAGGTCCATGATCAGCGCCTTGCGCGTCGGCTCGCCGAACTCCTTCAAGCCGCGCAGGACAAAGACCGCCAGCATGGACCAAAACGACCGGGCAAACAGCAGCGCCAGCGGAAACAAGGTGAAGAACAAGAAGGTGGCGATCACGAACGGCTTCTTGGCGCTCTTATCGGCAAAGTACGCCACCGGAATATAGACCAGCATGGCGGTCGCCATCTCGACCGTGGTCAGGATGCCGAACTGCAGCGGGGTGATGCGGTTTTCAGTCACGCACCAGATGACCACAAAAGCATACGGGATCTGCTCGCAGAAACGCACCAGGATATCCGAGACGAGCAGGCTGCGCAGCGGGGCGCTCAGCAGGCGCAGGCCGTTCACCCGCGCGGGAAGCGGCGCCGCCGGGCCAGGTCCGCGGTCGTCGATCATGAGCTGCTGGAATGCCAGCGAGACGCCCGCCATAACGAGCGCGGCGATAAAAGCCAGCCGCACACCCTGGATTTCGCCATAGGCGCCGATCAGCGCGCCGCC
>JBGSTO010000083.1:0-2814 GCA_041736465.1 Anaerolineales bacterium
TATTTCGTGGGCCGAAGATGTCCGATTCGGAACGCGAGGAAATGGATGCGGCGGCAAGTAGCATGCCATCCTGCCAGTTGGTTTGGCTGGACAACCCCATTCCACGCTGGCAAGCCCTTCGCCTGATGCGACGGGCTGAGACTGAACGTTTCCACACCCGCCTGCTTCACGACGAGCTCTTCTCTGCCATTCGTTTCGAAGTGGGCTGGAATGTGGGTTGCCAGGAAGGCTTGCCACCGGGTTCTTTGGGCGTGGAGCCACTGTTGCGCCCGGTTTTTGCGCTGCTGCGTCATTGGCCGGTGATGCGTCTGGCCAATCTGCTGGGGTTGCATCACATGCTGGGCTGGCGTGCCTGCGACCTGCCTTGCCGCTTGGCACCGCACCTGGGTTTGCTGACAGTGAAGAATCTCGACGACCAGTCGGTCCTTGACGTAGGCCGGGCTTTTCAGCGAGTCTGGCTGACAGCTACAACCCAGGGGCGCGTTTTACAGCCAATGCCGGCCGCGGCAATTTTTGCACTGAAAGGTGCAAGTGATGAGGGGGTCCCGGCAGATATACAACGCAGCCTAGAAGAGGGCTGGAAAGCCTCCCTGGGCGAAGCCCGCCCTTTGATGCTATTCAGGATGGGGTTTGCCAAATTCTTGCAGATTCATGCCGGGCGGCGGCGGTTGGAAGCTTATGCGGATACTGAAAATAAAGGATAGACTCACCACCACCCTAAAGTGTCGGAATTTTTTACACTTCCCATATTGGCCGCGTGCCGAATCGTGGTCACAATTATAAATAAATTATATAGAACAATATGTTGCGTTATGTGTGTTGTTGGTGGCACGAGCTCTGCTTTGGATGGTGCATCGGGTTTGACTTAAGAAACCCGTTCTGGTCAAAGCCCGTTTCATTAAAGTGGAAGGAAATCAATCATGAAAATCGCAAAATTTAAGCCGCTGTTCATCGCAACCGGATTGGCAATGGGGCTGGCACTGTCCGCCAGTGCTTTTGCAATCCCCCAGTTTCAAGTTGATCCTGACTCCAACGCACTCACACTCAACAGCTTCTATGCGACCTCTATCAACGGCAATTCATCTGAGCGCCTGACCATTAATGCGGGTGGCGTCGGTGTTGGAAGCTTGTCCACGACCTTTGGTTATATGGACTTTACTGGCTTCACTAACGGTGGCCCGTTAGGGCTCCCGCTGGGTACTGTGCCAGCGATTACTAGTGGCCTCGGCGATACTTACGGCCTCTACCTCACTTTCGATCTGGTGGCGACTTTGGCTAGCGGCACCGTTGGAACAATCGGTAGCGGCTACCAACTGACAAGCTTGAATTTCAGTGTGTATCAAGATACTGACTTTGTGAATCCTCTTACGCGAACTCTTTTCACTGCTGCCACCCTCGGCTCAGAGGCATCGATCTCGCAAAATGCCGGTGACACCTTGTTTGGTTCCGGAAGTCTGATTGTGGGTGTCGCGGGCATTGATGCGCTTGGTGGAGCGTTCCTGAACTCGACCACGAGCTATGCGAACAATGCAGCTGGCGACGCTTTCTTCTTTGATCCTAGCCCGTTCTACAATTTGGCGTTCAACGCCTTTAACAATACATCATCAGGTGTTGCTATCAACGGTACTCATGTGGCGATCACCGCTGCCGGTGTGGTTGATTTCAATCAAGTGCCGGAACCTGCTACTTTGGCCTTGCTCGGTATGGGTCTGGTGGGAATGGGCGTTTCGATGCGTAAGCGCAAAGCCGCCTAACAAGGTATTGGGGTTCCGTCCCCCAAAATCCTGCCTCGATAATGGCCCCCGCCACATAGTGCGGGGGCTTTTGTTTGCCTGCATCGTGGCCTTCAATTGTTGTTCGTCAATGAACGGCTATGCTGAGTCGGTTAGTAGTTCTTAATTCCTGGTGCTTTTCATTGAGGTCAGAGATGGCCTGTATCTACGTCAAGCGCCAGCCGCACCCTGAATTGCTGGATGCGGGGATTTCTGATCATCGTCTTGCAAGGTGCGCTCCTGTCCCCACCAAACCATCGCGCCAATGTGGCATCGAACTTCAACATGCCATTTATTCATATCATCGAGAAACAAAGCCGCCGCCGCTAATAAGTCGTAACGGTGGCAGTGCGTTTAGCCTGACCAGAATACAGGCCTGCTCAAAGGGTTTTGAGCAGGTTTTTGGCGGCGTCCTGATCCGTGAAATTCGGGGTATCTCGGAGCAAATGCTCTAGTTCCTTGCGCGCTTGGGCTTTCTCTCCAGTGCGACTCAAGGCAACAGCATGATGGTAACGAATCGAGGCGGCTTTGGGCGCCTTGGCCAAAGCCTTGTTCAAGAGATCCATGCCACGCGCGGCTTGCCCCTGTTCAACCAGTATCCATCCAAGCGTGTCCTGTACGGCAGGGCTGTCTGGCGCGAGTTTCAGAGCCTGTTCAGCCGTTGCCAGTGCGCGCTTGTCGTTTTCGATTTGATATAAAGTGGCCAGATTATTAAGAACTGGAGGGCTATCGGGCTGCTGCTTCAAAATTGTCTGGAACTGGACGATTGCATCCTTATTGCGGCCTGTACGCATAAGATACTCGGCGCCATAGGTGCGCACTACGATGTCTTTAGGGTATTGTTTCAGCCAGTCGCTCAGACGCTGTTCGGCTGTGTTGGTGTTGCCAGCCAGAATAAGGGCCCGGTGAAGTTTGATGATTCCGGTCGATCCTGCTCCCTTTTCAAATGCAAGCTCATAGGCCTTGACTGCTTGCGGCAGGTGTCCCTGAGCCAGTTGGATATCGGCTTCGCGCTCATAGCCCAATTGAGACTCGGGATGCT
>JBGSTO010000119.1:0-16798 GCA_041736465.1 Anaerolineales bacterium
GGTTGAGCACGAATACGGTCAGGTCGGGCACGGCCTTTCCAAGAGCGCGCGCCACCATCCCCAGCACCCAGGCAGGTGGGGCATCCAGGGCTTCCGCGCCGACCGCTCGAGCTGCCAGGGCGGAAATGACCAGTTTCTGCATATAGCGGGAGGGGCCAAAATCTTTCATCGCGCCGCGGCGGGCTAATCCCAGGACCGAGATGGCTTCGGGCTGGCCCTCCGCCAGCAGGCGAATGCCTTCCACGCTGTCCACCAGCACATCCATCGCCGGTCCGCCGCAGCCAACCAGAGAACCACCGGTCAGGGGCACACCCGCATGGCGCTGCTCCTCGCCGATTACCACCACCCCATCGATGGGCACGGTATCCAGCACCTCTTCAACTGCCTGCGCAGCCAGAGTATCGGGCTTTTCAAGCTCACCGCGGCCGACCCAACGCGCGGAGACCAGGGCAGCGGCTTCGGTTGCCCTTAAGATGCTCAATCCCAGATTGCGCAGGATGGCGTTTTCCTGTTCAGCAGCGTCAATCTCTGGCATCTTCTCCTCTTTTTGATCGGTCATCCTGAACGAAGTGAAGGATCTAGACCCTTCGCTGACCCAACCTACCGGTTGGCGCTCAGGATGACACTATTCCACCGCGATTGGATAGCCCGCCGCTTCCCAGGCAAGCATGCCACCGGTGAGATTATACACCTGTGCGTAGCCCATATCCTGCAGGATCATAGCGCCCAGCCGCGAGCGGCGTCCGGAGCGGCACACCAGCACCAGGGTGCGCTGTCTCGGCAGCTCGCTCCCCTGCTGCGGGATCATGCGCAGCGGCAGCAGGCTGGCGCCGGGGATGTGCCCGGCTTTGTATTCACGCGGCTCGCGCACGTCCACCAGCACCACGTCCTGGCCGTTCTCCAGGTTCTCCCGCAAGGTGGAGGGCAGCCAGGTGGGCACGATGTGCTGGGTGATCTCGCTGGGGGCTTGCAGGTGTTCTTTCATACTGGATTTCGGCAGCGCCTGGCATTCGGCAAAGATGCGCTCGTCGCACTCGTAGATGCACACTGAGGGCTGCAGCACTTTGTGAAACAAGAACGAGATGGCCTCCTCGCGCGGCAGAAAATGATCCCGACCAAGAATGGCATCGAAGCCCACCGCCGCCATACGCTCGACCACCCCCCGGCGCACGTCGGAAAGGTAAACGTCGCCGCTGCGTTTACGGTACAGGCGCACGATGGCTTCCAGCATGTGGATGCCGGACACATCCAGGTGGTCTACCATGTGCATGCGCAGCAGCAAATAGGCCTGTTCGGGGTGCCGCTCCAGGTTGTCGCGGATGACCTCTTCGACGTGGTGGGCAGCGCCGAAGTACAGCGGTCCTTCCATGGTGATGATGCCAAGCTGCGGGCAGTATGGCAGGCTATCCTGGTTGACAAAGTGCTGGAAACTGGCATCCGGCACCACCGGGTAGACATTGGGCATGCTGGTGCGCAGGATAAAGCGGGCAAAAGAGACGATCATGCCGGCTAACACGGCAAATTCGAGCTGCAAGAACAGCGTCGCCAGGATGGTAGCAACCATAATCGCCGTGTCGCCAGCCGAGCCACGCCAGATGCGACCCATCTCCTTGCGGTCGATCATGCTGTAGGCGGTGACGATTAAAACACCCGCCAGGGCGGAGCGCGGCAGGTAGACCGCCAGCGGCGCAAAGGCGAGCACCGCCGCCAGGGTGAACAGTCCGGAGAAAACGCCAGCCAGCGGTGAGCGCGCCCCGGCGCTGTAGTTAACCGCCGAACGGGTGAAGGAGCCAGAACAGGTGTATCCCGACAGGAATCCGGCTGCCAGGTTGGCCATTCCCTGCCCGACAAACTCCTGGTTGGAGTCCAGGTGCTGCCCGGTTTGAGCGGCGATCGAGCGGGCGATCGACATGGCTTCTACCAGACCGATCGCCGAGACCGCCAGCGCGCCGGTGGAGATGCGCCCGATGAGCTGCACATCCAGCAGCGGCAGATTTGCCAGCGGCGGCAGGGAGCGCGGCAGCTCTCCCAACACCTGCACCCCTTGCTCGTGCAGGTTGAACAGGGCGACCGCGATCGAAGCCAGCAGCATGCCAATCAGTGCATTTGGCCAGGAGGGGCGGAAGCGTTTGAACAGCACCATCACCGCGATCGTCCCCAGGGCAATCAACAGGCTGGGCGGGTGGCTTTGGGGCAGATCGTTCGCGGTTTGCACCAGCGTGTCGATAAAAGACAGACCCGGATCCGTCTGCAGGTGAAAGAAATGGCGCAGCTGGTTGGCAGAGATGAGCACGCCCGCTCCGGCAGTAAAACCGATGATGACCGAGTCTGAGACGAAGTTGACCAGCACCCCCATATGCGCCACACCCATCAGCAGGCGGGCGATGCCCACCATGACCGCCATCAATCCAGCCGCGGCGATATACTGCGGGGTGCCAGGGCTGGCGACTGCCAGCAGTGTCGAGAGCACCAGCAGCGAGGCGGCGTTGGTCGGACCGGTATGCAGGTGGCGGGAGGAGCCCCACAGTGAGCCAACGATGGCTGCCACGATGGCTGCGTACAGCCCGGTTTGCGGCGGCAGCTCGGCGATCAGGGCATAGGCGATGGCTTGCGGCAGCAGCACCACCGCCACGGTCAGACCCGCCAGCGCATCCGGCAGCAGGTCGGCGCGCTGGTAGCCGCGCAGGTGCTGGAGCGGCTGAGACAGATATATTAACAGGTCAGCGCTGAAACGGCGGGCGGTACGGGTGGCGGCGGTCAGCGAGAGGGCGCTCATAAGGCAATAAAGAACACCCCCGGGGCGTCCGGCTTCCACCAGCGCCCCAGGGGTTCGATTTGGATCACCGCTCCTCTTTCGGCGGAAGAGCGTAGGCTTTACGCGTGGGCCGGAAAGGGCGCAGCAGCCAGTATGGGCGGCGGGTGCCGTCCGGCGAAACCTGGTCGGCGGAGCGCGTCATCGCCAGCCACTCTTTATAGATCTCGTGGGCGCGCCCGGTATCCACCAGGATGTCGCCGTAGCGGTCGCCGGGCTGGGCGGCTTCGACCTTGACTTTCTGGTGCCAGCAGTGCATGCCCGAGACCGGATCTGGATGCACCGGGAAGGTCAGGTTCTGGTGCACACCGACGTCGGTCCACCAGATGCGCTTGGAATCGGGGTCGCTGCTCTCGAAGGGTTTGACGCCCTCTTTGTGGGTCATGCGCCAACCTTCCTCGCCGTGCTCCAGGTCCACCAGCGCCGACGACCAGCGCTCCATGGCAGCATCTTGCAGGCGCCAGCGCCCCATATGGTGCGAGCAAGCCACCACGCCGGGGCGGATGCCCTCCGTCACCCATACCTTGATAACGTAGTAACCGATCTCGGTGGTCACACGCAGCAGATCGTTGGTTTCCACATCCAGCCGCCTGGCGTCTTCGGGGTGCATCCACAGCGGGTTCTTGTGGCTGATCTCGTACAGCCATTTGGAATTGCCCGAACGGGTGTGAATCAGCGTCGGCAGGCGGAAGGTGGGGATGAGCACCATCTCGTTGGCCTGCCGGTCGATATTTTCGGGATGCACGTGCGAGTGGATGTAGCCGGGCAGGCTGTATTCGGGCCAGCCCCAATCCCTGAGGGTGGTAGAATAGAATTCCAGTTTGCGGGAGGGGGTATCGAAGCCGCGCAGCACCTCCCCATCCACGTTCACACCCACCGGGCGGCCGCGCTGGTCGCCTGGAAAAGCCGGGTGCGGGGTGATATTGGGCGAAACCGGGGCGGGTTTGGTGGTGTAGACCACCTGGGTCTCGGCATCCGTCTGAGCGCCGCCGGTGAACTCGGCTGCCACCGGTTCTCGGTAGGGCGCTTCCACCCCCTGGCGCATCTCGAAGGCGCCGTACTTCTGCATGAACCCCAGCGGGGTCAAGCCTTCGGCGGCGGCGGCTTCGGGCAGCCCAGGCAGGGTGTTCTCGAACATCCAGGCGAAATACTCGTGCACGCTGATCTTTTCGCCGGGGCGGTAGGGCGACTCGAAGTACTGGCGGATGCCCATGGCGCCATCCGGGTCGATGCGCCAGGAAAGCTCGATCCAGAACTCGGTCTCCTCCCACACTTCGCCGGGATTGGCTTCGTAGGTGTAGTTCACCTGCTTGCCCATCTTCTCCATCGCCACACGGCGCACCGGCTGGCGGAAGGCCATCCAGCGCCCGGCGTGAGTCTCCAGGCTGACGATATCGTGGCGCTCGGAAGCGTGCCCCATGGGCAGCACGTAATCGGCAAACCAGGCGGTCTCGGACCAGGTAGGCGACAGGCATACGTGCAGTCCAACCTGATTTTCGTCGGTCAGCGCTTCCATCCAGGACATGCCGTCCGGGTTGGTCCAGATGGGGTTGTAGACGCGGGTGAAATAGGTATCCAGCTTACCACGCCCTTCTTTAAGGAAGTGCGGCATCAAGACGCTCAGCTCGTAGAAGGTGAGCGGGTACTCGCGGGGCCAGGTCATCTCGTTCCAGCGATCGGGGTGCGGGGGCAGGCTGTGCGGGCGCGGCACCCATTTGTCCCAGGCGTTGGCGCTGGTGCCGCCCGGCACACCGATGGAACCGGTGAGCACGTTCAGAAACCACAGGGCGCGCGCCACCTGCCAGCCGCCCAGGTTGCCGGCAGTGGCAGAGCGCCAGGTGTGAGAAGACAGCTTGCCCTGGCAGTCCGCCACCAGCCGGGCGACCTCGGCAATCACACCGGCCTCCACGCCCGACTCTTGCGAGGCGAATTCGAAGGTGAAGCTGGCGTACAGCTCCTTAAGCTTGGCTTCGAAAGCAGCGTAGGTCAGCGGCTCGCCGGGGTATTCGGCTTTGAGATATTCCTCCCAGTTGACCCAGCGGCGCACGAACTCGCGGTCGTATTGACCGGTCTGGATCAGGTGGTTGGCAATGGCGAGCAGGATGGCAGATTCTGAGCCGGGCCAGGGCGAGAGCCAGTGATCGGCAAGGCTGGCGGTGTTCGACAGGCGCGTATCCAGCACGATCAGCTTGGCGCCGCGCTGCTTGCCTTCCATGATGCGCTGGGCGTGCGGGTTGAAGTAGTGCCCGGTCTCCAGGTGGGCCGAGATCAGCAGGATGACGTTGGCGTTGGCGTGATCCGGCGAGGGTCGATCCAGTCCCATCCAGAAGGCGTAGCCGGCGCGTGCCCCTGCCGAGCACACGTTGGTGTGCGAATTATGCGAATCAACGCCCCAGGCGAACAGGATCCACTCCATCAGGCCTTCGTGTCCGGGTCGCCCGACATGGTAGATGACTTCGTTGTGGCGCTGCTCCTGGAATGCCTTGCGCAGGCGTGCTCCCAAATCGTCCAGCACTTCATCCCAGGTGACGCGCACCCACTTGCCTTCGCCGCGCTTGCCGGCACGTTTCAGTGGGTAGAGAATGCGCTCAGGGTCATAGACCTGGTTGTGGGTGGCGGGGCCTTTGGCGCAGTTGCGCCCGCGCGAGCCAGGGTGCAGCGGGTTGCCTTCGAACTTCTGCACTTCCAGGCTCTCTTTATCCACGTAAGCCAGCAGACCGCAGCCGGACTCGCAGTTGAAGCACGAGGTAGGGATCAGCCAATAGCTGCGCTCCTTGCGCTCGGGCCAGGCTTTGGGGTCGAATTCTACCCAGTTGTCCCATTTTTCGACCGGAGGGTAAGAGGCCAGCCCGGTGCCGGGGCGGTGAATCGATTCGGCGTAGCGCTGTGAAACAGCAGAAACTGGCGCGACAGCGCCGTTGGAGGCGCCGTCATTGGCACGCGCCTGCCGGCGCTGCTCCTGGGCGGGGGGTTGAACAGCCGCCGCCTGCCGGGCATCAGATGTGCCTGCGCCTGCCAGCGCAGGGGAGAGCTGGCCCGATTGCACCAGCGATTCAACGGTTGCCAGTAGTCGTTTGAGTCGTTCAGTCATAGATACTGCGCTCTTCTCTCGATGTGCATCCAGGGATCCCTATGAATTGGGGATCTCCTGGGGCGCCATCACGTAAGCATATTCGTAGAAAAACAGCCCGACCAGCGCCGAGGCAGCCAGCAGGATCAAGATGTTCGGGTTAGAAGCTACAAAGAAGGAGGTGATCACCAGCGCCAGCGGCAGCACGTGCCCGACCAGGATGGCGCCGATCCAGAAGTGCAGGCGGTATTTGCCATGGCTGATCTGGTGGGCGGCACGCGCCGCCAGCTCGGAGGCGTGCGGCATGCTGAACTCGCCCACCAGGGTGACGAACAGATCAAGAACCAATGAAATGATAAACACAACCAGCAGCGGCCTGCCGAAGCCGGTCGGCAGAGCCAAATATCGGGCAAGCATCAGCAATGCAGCCGAGCCAGCCATAAAGGACTGGATCACCAGGTGGAAGGGCAGCAGTGAAGACTGCCACAGGTCGCGGCCTTCGGCCTGCCCGAACAGGAACGCGGTGTAAATCGCCGACAGGATGGCGAGCACCAGGCCTACCGCCATGATCAACAGCCGCAGCCAGCCCGGTGGGCTGAACTTCAGCCACCCCATCAAAATGCCGCCTTCGAGCAGGAACCACAACCCGGCAACGGCGCTAAAAGAGATCAGGATGAAGGCGCCACGCGTCAGCCAGGATTTCCACTGCGGGCGGGTGAGAATGGTGAAGAAGCGGCGCGGCTGCTCCAGGTCGTGCACCAGCAAACCGGTGGTGAGTGCGATAAAGAGCAAGGAGATAAAATTGCCCGCCAGGATATAGCGCTGGTCGTACTGCGCCAAGCCAAGACCGAAAAACAGCGCCATCAGGGCAAACACACCGCTGCCGATGGCTTTGGTGGTCAGGTAGGCCGGAACCTGCCAGTGCCAGGGTACTTTGTGCTGGGCGTTGTAGGCGGTCTGCACCATGTGCTCTGCCATAGTGCCTTCGCCGATCATGATCGGTCCCTGTTCGCGCCCCAGCCCCTGCGCGGAGGGCGTGCGGATGGCGACACCGGAGAAAGCGGTGCCGGTCTTGACCGCCGCGCCGCCGTTGGCTGCATAAGCGTGCTCTGCTCCCCACACCGGGATTTCCTGCTCGGTGATCAGGTCGGCAAAGGCGTACGAGCCGGTCATCTGCGAGGCGGTCGGGGTCAGCGATACTTCATCGGCTTCGATATAGAACAGCTTGGGGGCTGTGCCCTGCTCCGGTTTGCGCACCGACACCTGCTCGCGGGCGACGAGCTGGCTGATCTCCGAGTGCGGGTCGTTCAGGTCGCCGGCAACGATGGCATGCTCGGGGCACACCACCACGCAGGCAGGCTCCAGCCCGACCTCGACGCGGTGCGAGCAGTAGTGGCACTTGGCGGCGGTGTGGGTTTCGGGGTCGATGTAGATGGCGTCGTAAGGGCAGGCCTGCATGCAGGCTTTGCAGCCGATGCAGATGCGTGGGTCAAACTCCACGATGCCATCGGTGCGCTGGTACATGGCAGTCACTGGACAGATGCGCACGCAGGGCGGATTGGCGCAGTGGTTGCAGCGCGACACCTGGAAAGAGCGGCGAGCATTGGGGAATTCGCCCTTCTCCACGTACTTCACCCAGGTGCGGTATACGCCCAGCGGCACCTCGTTTTCCGACTTGCAGGCAGTGCTGCAGGCGTGGCAGCCGATGCACTTCCTGTTGTCAATGAGGAAGCCGTAGTTCATTTGCTCTCCGTTTGGTAGGGAATTGGTTTGCCTGGATCCCATTGTAATACATATACGGCTTTTAATAAGCTGTCGACAGGGCGCACACGTTCTTGCCCAGCTCCAGCTCCATCGCCTGCTGTTCGTCAGGTCTTGAGAGACCGGCATTGACGCGCTTGATCTCGATGTACTGCTGGGGCATGTTGGGCAGGTGGGTGAGAACGAACTGGATGAATTCGTCTTTCTCAACCTGCAGATCGGTGTTCTTCTGCCACAATTCGTCCAGGCTCATGGCGTACAGGCCGTCTTCACGCGCCTCTTTATGCAGGGCGTAATGACCGGGCAGCACCAGGGCATGTCCGGGCACGCTGGACTTGATCTTTTCGAAGATCGCCCGGTACACCAGCGGCGCCCAGGACTGCCCCTGCCCTCCCAGGTCGGGACGCCCGAAAGAATTGATGAAGATGCTGTCGCCGGAGAAGAAGAAGGCCTGCCCGTCGGAAGCGGTCACCAGGAAGTTGACCAGCCCCAGGGTGTGCCCGGGTACGTGCACCGCCTGGATGGTCAGGTCGCCCAGGGTGAGCGTCAGACCGTCTTTGAGCATCTCGTAGGGGATGGTCGCCGGCAGCATATCGAAGGGATGGATGCCGTCGTAAGGGTGCAGAAAATACGGCGCGCCGGTATGCTCTGCCAGCGCCGGGCCGCCGGAAATGTGGTCGGCGTGGGCGTGGGTGTCCAGGATCAGCGCCAACTCAGCGTCCTTTTCCCGCAAGAAATCCAGGTACTGCTGGGCGTGGCGCGCCGGGTCAATGAGCGCCGCCTGCCCCTGGCTGACCAGGATATAGCTCAAACAGCCGCGGGAAGGGCGGTCTACCTGGTAGATGGAGAATTTGTCGGTGGTGACAACAGCCTGGCGGCGGTAGAAATTTCCCCAGGCGATCATGCCGCCTTCCAGGTTTGCGGCGGGGATGTTGTAGGATTCGCGCAGCTGGTCGGCGACGTACTCGCTGGCGCCGCCTTTAGCGCACACCACCACCATGGGGCGATCCTTGGGCAGCCGGGCGACGAAGGTTTCTTCATCTTCAACGAAGCCGCCGTAGAATAGGTGGATGGTCTGCGGCGTGCTGCGGCCTTCGATCTTCCAGGCTTCGTACTCTTCATCGTTGCGCACGTCCAGCAGCAGGATATCGTCGCTGCGGTTGATGCGGTTGAATAATTCTTCGGGGCTGATATCGATGTCAGTGAAATCGGCAACCTGGCTCATGAATTTCTCCATCAGATAAATAACTGCACATCCGCATCCACCGCGTATTCCAGGAAAGTGGCTGCGCCGCCCACGGTGCACTGGTCGATGAAGTCTTCGCGCTTGAAACCAAACACATCCATCGTCATCTGGCAGGCGATCATGGTCACATCCAGCTCCACGCAGGCATCGCGCAGCTCGGGAATGGATGCCACGCCCTTATTTTTGAAGGTCTGCTTCATCAGGGTGGTGGTGAGATCGTTGAAGCCGGGCAGCGCCATCGCCAGGGTGGGAATCGGCCAGTTGATGCCCTGAAAACCCTCGTTGCCGAAAGGCATTTTCATCGGCATCGCCGGGTTGCCCAGTGGAGAGACTTTGGGCTTAAGGTCTTTCAACAGCAGAGGCAGGCCGTAAAATGTAAAAAAAATGCCTACTTCCCAGCCCATGGCGCCGGCTGCCGAAGCCAGGATGAGCGGGGGGTAGGCCCAGTCGAGGGTGCCTTTGCTGGCGAGCAAAGCCAGGCGCTTGGGGGCGTTCGGATCAGATTTCATCGCGATCTCCTGTGGGTCTGGGAATGGGCTATCACTTACAGCGTTTGATGAAGTAGACGAACTTATCGCCTTCTTTGAGCGATGCCAGCAGCTCGTGTCCGGTCTGGCGCGACCAGGCTTCCATGTCGGCCTGCGAACCAGGGTCGGTGGCGATCATCTTCAGGATCTGCCCGATCTCGATGGTCTTAATGGCCTTGGAGGTCTTGATCACCGGCATGGGGCAGGAAAGACCGGAGCAATCCAATACCTGATCTGCGCTGTAGGTCATTTGAGCATCCTTTCTGAACGAAGGCGAGCTGTGGCGGGTCTGGTTTTCACACCAGGCGGAATCATAGCGCAGCCCGCCGGGAGCGTCGTCACCCCCAGGGGGGATGTTAAGGACACATAGGGGGTGATTCCTGAGCCAGAAGGTTGGTCATCACTCTGAGGGCAAGGATTGCGGTGGGAGTTTGCTTTTACACATGCTGCACACCGCTTACAGGTGTATAATCGGCGGCTGGTGCGAAGCGGAGGAGAGACGATGAGCGAACTGCTAACCGAATGGGTGCTGATGCTGCGCCGGGAATTTGGCGCTTATAAGCCGGCGACTTTACAAAAAGACCTGCTCGCCGGGCTGACCGTCGCCGCGGTGGCGCTGCCGCTGGCGCTGGCTTTCGGCGTGGCTTCCGGAGCGGACGCCGCTGCCGGGCTGGTGACAGCGGTGCTGGCGGGTGTGGTCATCGGGGCGCTGTCGGGCGCTCCATACCAGATCTCCGGGCCGACCGGCGCCATGTCGGCGGTGCTGATTGTACTGGCAGCGCGCCACGGTCTGCAGGGGATGTGGCTTGCGGGGCTGCTCTCCGGGGCGATGATCCTGGCGCTGGGCATCTTCCGCCTGGGACGGGTGGTCTCGCTGATTCCGGCGCCGGTGATCTCCGGCTTTACCAGCGGCATCGCCGTGATCATTGCCATCGGGCAGATCGACAACCTGTTGGGGATCAAGACGCCGGCAGCGGAGAACGTGCTGGAAAAACTGTCCAGCTATGCGCAAACCAGCCTGACCCCCAACCCGCTGGCGATCATCCTGGCGCTGGTGGTCATGGCGATCATGGTTGCCTGGCCGCGCCTGCCCTTCGGGAGGCAGGTGCCCGGTTCCCTGGTCGGCATCGTGGTCGCCGCCCTGCTATCCATCCTGGCAGGCTGGGATGTGCCGGTCATCGGCAGCATCCCGCGCACCATCCTGCTGGAAAACCGCCTGCGCCTGGAGACGGTTCCGTGGGACGAGCTGGGCAGCCTGGTGGTGCCTGCCATGTCGATCGCCGCGCTGGGCGCCATCGAAAGCCTGCTGTGCGGCGCAGTCGCCGGTAATATGACCGGCATCCGCATGCACAACAGCGTGGAGCTGGTGGCGCAGGGCGTTGGCAATATGCTCATCCCGTTCTTTGGCGGGGTGCCTGCCACCGCCGCCATTGCCCGCACCAGCGTCAATGTGAAGAGCGGCGGGGTGACGCGCCTGGTCTCGATCATCCACGGGCTGGTGCTGCTGGCTTCGGCGCTGGCGCTCGGTCCGGTGATCGGGCGCATCCCACTGGCGGCGCTGGCAGGTGTGCTGCTGGTGACCGCCTGGCGCATGAACGAGTGGCACGCCATCCGCTTTTACTTTCAGCGGCGTTTGAAGCACGCCATTGTCGCTTTTGCGATCACCCTGGCAGCCACCGTGCTGCTGGACCTGACCCAGGCGATCTTGATCGGCTTTGGCATCAGCACGCTGATCTTCATGGCGCAGATGAGCGACCTGCACATCGGGCGGCAAACCGCAGACGTGGAGCGCATGGCTGCTGCCGGGCACAATTTTGTGCAGCCGGAAAGCACCATCGCCGTGTACTACATCAGCGGACCGCTGTTCTTCGCTGCGGCGCGCAAGCTGGTGGAGGAGATCGAGAAGCACGACCCTGCCTCCAGCACACTGATCCTGTCGATGCGCGGCGTGCCGCTGGTGGATGCCACCGGCGTGGAGGTGCTGCGCGAGCTGTGGAAGCGCCAGAAAGACGGCGGCGGTGAGCTGCTGCTGGCAGCGGTTCAGCCGCGGGTGGATGGTCTGCTGGAGCGTATGGGCTTCATGGACGAGATCGGCTGCGAGCGCGTGTTTTGGTCCAGCGACCGGGCGATCCTATCCCTGGGTGCGCAGCCGCCGGATATTTCGCGGCAAACGCAGGAACCTAGCGCGGGGTTGGAAGAGGCGTTAACCACCACTCCCGATCAAGAGCGCGGTGATTGATGATTCCTTTATTGATCTGTCATCCTGAACGAAGTGAAGGATCTAGATCCTTGTGCGTGACCCACTACGTGCGACCAGCTTTTTTGATCTGTCATCCTGAACGAAGTGAAGGATCTAGATCCTTGTGCGTGACCCACTACGTGCGACCAGCCTATCGTTGGTAGATCAGCCGGTAAATCGTAACCGTCGCCTGGTAGTTCATCGTCGGAAGGTAGCCCTGCAGCCACAGCTCACGGTCGATGGCAAATACCGCAATTTCTTCCAGCTTGAAGAGCGGCGAGGAGGAAAACCCGATCAGCTCGCGCAGATCCAGCCAGCCATCTCCGGAAGCAGTCAAGCGGTCTGGCAGCACCAGGCAGGTGACCTGGCGGCTTGCCAGGTATTGGTCTACCTGGCCTTGTGTGTAGACGCTCGCCAAGTCCGGGTCCACCAGACCGCCCAGATCCAGCAGCGGCACACCGGCGTAGTAGCGCAGGGCGCCGATGTCCACGGCAGCGCAGTAGTCGTCCGCCGGCATCGTATCGCCAACGTAGCGAGCGGCGCGGATGCGCACATTTTGCATGTGCGCCAGATTGGCGTCGTACACGCCGTTCCAATAGATGGTGTTAGCCAGGGCGATCACCAGCAGCCAGGCAGCCCACAGCCAGCGAAATCCCTTACGCGGCGACCATCGAAAAACAAGCAGCGCCAACCCTGCCCACAGCAGGATGTGGTTCAGCGCGCCATAGCGGCTGGCAGTGCCCAGGGTGGGCAGCACCAGCATATAGGTGAAATTATGCAAACCAGCCCACAAGAGCAGCGCCACCAGCGGGCGTGATTGCTCGTCACCCAGCCAGGCGCGCCACCTGCCAGGTTGGGTGAGCTGCCGGACAGCGATCCAAAGCAGCGGTAGGAACCCCAACCCCCACCCAAGCAGCGCCCAGATAGAGAGGGAATAGGGTATCTTTGCAGGAGTGAGCGTCGCTTCGATATTCGGTGGGGGCAGCGAGATTCCGCCCAATACGAATTCGAGCAGGTAAACGAACCACATACCCAGGAAGGTCAGCGCCGGGAAACGCCCTAAACCGGCCAGGCCTCCCAGGTGCTCGAGGGTGTGGCTCATGGCAAGCGTGAAGGTAAGCTGCTTCCCCAACCCGCTGGTGGGCAGCAGGTGCCCGGTGCGCAGGTACAGGTAGATGAACCACGGGGCGCAGATCACAACCGCCAGCGCGGCCGCCAGCAGTAAGCCGCGCGGGATGCTCTTCCGCCTCCACACTTCCAGCAGGCCGATCACAACAGCCAGCGCCAATCCCTCAGGCCGCACCAGCGCCAGCAGGCCTAATGCTGCACCCAGCCAGACCCAACGCTGCTTGCGGTAGAATAACAAGGCGGCAAGCCCGACAGCCAGAAAGAGCACCGTCTCCATCCCGCTGAGCGCAAACCACAACATGCTGCCGGAAAGCACGCTGAGCAGCGCGCACGCCAGGGATAAACCCCACCCGACTTTGGGCAGAAGCAGACTGTAGAGGCTGGTCCCTGCTGCGATCAACGCGGCAATGCCCAGCACTTTGGCCGTCAGATGCAGCGAAAGCCCCAGCCGGTAGCCCAGCGCCAATAATCCCACCCACAGCAGGCTGGTGCTGCCCACGCCATCCTCGCCTGGGAAGTTGAACATCAGCTCGCCATGCTCGACCAGGTTCTGCGCGTAAACAAAATGGATGTAGGTATCATCCATAGGAAATTCCAGCGGCGCAGGCCACAGGTACCAGGCCGAGGCTGCCAGAACGCAGCCGGCAATCAGGACTGCCGGCAGCCAGTATGGCAATGATTTGGTGTCGTTGTCGTTCAGCTCATCGCTTCCAGTGTGCGGCGCATACGCAGGATTACGCCCAGCGCCAATCCTAAGGAAAGCAAGTATACGGCGCCGTAAGGCAGCATGAATCCCTGTTTCATGGTGTAAACCAGCACGGTGAACAGCACGAACAAACCGCCCTGCACCCATGTCCACAGGCGCAGCCTGGGCAGAAAGCTCAGGTCGGTATGATATTTGTTCGCCGCCTGCGCCAGCGCCAGAAAAAACAGCATGAAAGCCAGATTCTCTGCCGGCATCATCAGTTTGCTCCACCAATCCGGCACCACCGTGTTCTCCCACAGGTTGATCCAGGATGGCAGCGGCCACAAGATCTGCACGCCGTCGAACCACATCAGCAGATCGAGTAGGATGTGCATCACCACGCCAGCCGCCAGGCCAAAGCCGAGGTTGGCGATATGCGTTTTCCTGCTCATCCCGGCAATCAAATAAAAAACCAGCGCAATGGCGGCAGGGAAGAACAGGCTGTGGGTAAAGGTGCGGTGCAAACCCTCGGTCGGCAGCTTCGCCACGGTTGCCACCGCAACCGCCAGGTTATCCGCGTCGGGAAGCAGACACCCGAACACGATGCCGGGTAATAACCAGGATCTGTGAGGCACAAGCTTGCGAACGGCAACACCAACCAGTCCATGTATACCAGCTTGCGGCATTTTATACTCCTCCTTGAAACCGGTAAACAACCACAAAGCGCTTACTGCCCCAGAGTGAGGCTGTGCTGCCATCATGGGATGGGCCTAAAGTGACTGCCATTCGTCAGGCTGCTGATGTTCCTATCATACCCCAGATTATCGAAGCTAAGCCGCCGGTCAGCAGGCAGGCGGCAGCGACAAAACACAAAATAACAGTAGTTTTGCACTCATTACAAATGAGTGCGGAAACCACAGATACACACCGATAAACACAGATAAATCGGTCAGGAATTACAACAAATTATGGTTGGAATCTGTGTACATCTGTGTTTATCTGCGGTTGATCGAGTATTTATGCTAAAGTTGCAATACGCTTATTAATATCAGGCTGGGAATAAACAGGTTTGTGTACCTTCCCTTGCAAGATCGATAAGTAATCGCTGGACAATTGACCGTATAATGGCAGTATGTCCAGCTACACGCACGCACCGGCTGGAGCGCCAGACCCACGCGCCGGCTCGATCGAGGAGCCCGGCTCGCCGCGCGCCAGGCTGCTGCGCCTGATCAAAGCCAACCAGACGCTGAGAAAAACACCCGGAGAGTGCGGGCTGCCGCAGCAGATCGTCGAGGCTGCCTGGAGCGCATTAGGTTTCGAGCGCGCGGCGTTGTATGAAGCGCTTCCGGGGAGCGGGAAAATGCGCCTGAGCGCCCACAAGGGTGAAAACGGCTCGTGGGCGCAGGAATTGTCCGCCGCGCAGATGGATTGCTTACTGCAGGAATGCTGGCAGTTCGATGGCTGCAGCTTCATCCCCCAGGGACTGTGCCTGCACGCTGAAAGCAACCTGCCCCGCACGAATAATAAGCCGCCGCGCAACGATGCAAATTGGAATAAGGACCCAACCCCACAGCCCTGGCAGCCCGGCGATGTCTTGCTGGCAGTGGTCAAGGCTGGCGGGCAGGAGCAGCCTCCCATGGGAGTGCTGCTGCTGGACAAACCCGCAGACGGCTTGCGCCCCAGCCGCTCGCAGTTCGCCATGCTGGAGCTGTTTGCCTCCCAGGCTGGAATGGCGCTAGAAAATACCCGCCTGAGCCGCGATTCTCACCGCTACAGCCAGGGTCTGGAAGTGCTGCACCAGGTGAGCCAGGAAATGGTGGCTGCCCGTCCAGATCCCGAGAACGTTTACCAGGCGGTTCACCGCGCAGCTCAGAAATTGATGCCGTGTGAATGCTTTGTCATCATCCTGGTAAACCGCGAGCGCGGCTGCCTGGAGGGCGTCTACCTGGTGGATCGCGGCGGGCGCACGCCGGTGGAACACTTTCCCCTGGGGGATGGGCTGTCTGGGATCGTGATCTCCAACAACCAGAGCCTGTACATTCCAGATGTGCATAAAGACGATAAAACCATGCAGCTCTCCAAGCATTTCGGCTCGCCGGATGTGGTGCGCTCGATCCTGTTTGCCCCGCTGCACCTGGGGGATGAGGTGATCGGCTGCATCTCAGCCCAGAGCTACACCGCCAACACCTATTCGCACGAAGATCTGCTCTTGTTGGAAATGTTCGCCAGCTACGCCGCCACCGCCCTGAGCAATGCGCGTATGTTCTACCAGCTCCAGCATATGGCGATCACCGATTCGCTCACCAACCTATACAACCGGCGCTACTTCTACGAGGTGTGCGAGCGCGAATTTACCCGCTCCCTGCGCTACAAGCGAGATATGTCCGTCGTTCTGATGGATTTGGATTACTTCAAGCAGGTGAACGACGGCTTCGGTCACCTTGCCGGCGACCGCGTGCTGGCAGAAGTCGCCCGGCGCATCCAGGCTTGCCTGCGCACCGTCGATACGGTCGGGCGCTTTGGCGGCGAAGAGTTCGTCGCCCTGCTGCCAGAGACCGGCCTGCAGTCAGCGCTGGTGGTGGCAGAGCGCATTCGCAGCCAGGTGGGCAGCCACACCATCCCGGTTGGAGAGGCACAGGTCAGTGTGACGCTCAGCGCGGGAGTCGCCAGCCTGCAGCCGGATACCCCCTCGGTCGACGATCTGCTCGCCCGTGCCGATGCCGCCCTGTACCATTCCAAGCACCTGGGACGCAACGGGGTGCAGGCGGGGTAAAGTCTCCCAATCGTCTGTTCCAGCAGTTATTATGTGAAGACGGCATGCGGGGGTTTGCTTGATGCCGGAAAAATCTTTGTTAGAATAAGACTTCAAACCAACCAACCACCCACCCGGAGCACGCCGCATGTCCAAACCTAAAGTATTCGTCACCCGCCTTATCCGCGATAAAGGTCTCGACCTGGTCAAAGACTTCTGTGATGTCGACCTGTGGCTGGGTGAGCTGCCACCCTCGCGACAGGAAATGCTGGAACACGTGCGCGGCGTGGATGGACTGCTGGCGCTGCTCACCGACCGTGTGGATGACGAGCTGCTGGATGCCGCCGGTGCGCAGCTCAAAGTGGTCAGCAACCACGCCGTCGGTGTGGATAATGTGGACGTTCCCGCCTGCACACGGCGCGGCATTCCGGTGGGCAATACGCCCGGCATCCTGACCGACGCCACCGCCGATTTCGCCTTCGCCCTGCTGCTGGCAGCCGCCCGGCGGGTGGTGGAAGCGGACGCCTTCG
This sequence comes from Anaerolineales bacterium, assembly GCA_041736465.1. Taxonomy (GTDB): domain Bacteria; phylum Chloroflexota; class Anaerolineae; order Anaerolineales; family UBA4823; genus JAJUJL01. The sequence continues at coordinate 16,751 of JBGSTO010000119.1, forward strand.
TGCGCCAGGGGCGCTGGAAGACCTGGGGACCTTCCTTGCTGCTGGGCG
>JBGSTO010000197.1:0-1561 GCA_041736465.1 Anaerolineales bacterium
GGCGGCGCAGGCGATGCTGGAGCTGGCTATATGCCATACTCAGATCGGGGATATCCCTGGAGCACGCACCTGGTTCGAACAGTGTGCAGTGAGCCTGCCGGAGCACGGCGATCAGCGCAGCCTGGCGAAAGCGCTGCGCTGGAAAGGTTTCCTGCAGGTCCGCCAGGGAGAGCTGGATCAGGCGGTCGGTTCGATGCAGGAAGCCGCCTCGGTTTACCGTTCGATCGGCGACCAGATCAACATCGCCGACAGCATGAGCGGTTTGGGGCTGATCCTGCTGTGGGCGGGTCGCTGTGCAGAGTCCCTTGAACTGGTAAACCAAAGCTTACAAATCTACCTTGAGCTGGGGGATCGCTACCAGACGGCTTTCATGCATCTCATCCGCGCTATCGCGCTTGTTTTCCTGGGGAGGTATCTGGCAGCAGAAGACAGTGTCTGTACCAGCCTGGCCCAGGCGCGAGAATTTGGTTTCCGCAGGGTGATCGCTGCCTCGCTGACGGTGCAAGGCTGGTTAGCTCTGGTTAAATGTGATCCTGTTGAGGCTGGCGAGCTGCTCCTGGAAAGCGTGGGTGAATATCGCCAGGTGCAGCACCAGGATGAGCTGGGTTGGGCGCTGGCAGCATTGGGGCAGGCTCGGCTTGCGCAGGATGACAGGCACACCGGTCTGGCGTGCCTGCGCGAAGCGCTGCAAATTGGGCTGGAGGTCAAGGCTGCCATGAGCATCTACCAGGTGCTGGGTCCCGGCGCTGTTTGGCTTGGCAGGCAGGGCAGCCCCGAACGCGCCCTGGAAATCTACAGCCTGGCGCGCAGCAACCCCGGGATGGCAAACTCCCGCTGGTTCGAAGATATCTACGGCTGCCAGGTTGCGGCTCTGGCAGCGCATATCCCGGCAGAGGCTGCCGCTGCTGCGCAGGCTCGCGGGTGCACGCTCGATTTGTGGGAGACCGCTCGAGAGCTGCTTCAGGAATTATCCTGATCAAAATTCATCTCCATTTTTGATGTGTCATTCTGAGGGAGCGCAGCGACCGAAGAATCTAGATCCTTCGCTGTCCAATCCGCAGGATTGGCTCTCAGGGCTTGCCCTGAATGATATTGAAGGGATGACATCTTTATGCGTGGCCAACTACGTGCGACCAACTTATTGCAGACAACAAGACCATTGGATCACGAAAGGCGCGAAGAGGGGCTTGAAAGCTGAGCTTTTTTGCTCCGAAAGATAAGGATTACCGCTCATTGCGCCAGGATCAGGCCGAATGATCCATGTAAATCTCGCTAACACTGTCTCGCTTCATGGATCGCGATCGTTGGGCGGGCACTTTTCGCGTTTTCGCTTTGTTTCGTGTTGCTTTTCGTGGTCCAAACGCCCTTCGCGATATTTTGAAACACACCTCGCTGCGAAACGCGCTTTGACAAGTAAGCAAAGATACCTTAAAATCAACATTCGGCTTAATATTCATCAAGGAAGGGTCCCTGTAAATGAAAGAATATACGACCGAGAACATTCGCAATATTGCGATGGCATCTCACAGCAGTTCGGGCAAAACCATGCTGGTGGAAGCCT
>JBGSTO010000289.1:0-1858 GCA_041736465.1 Anaerolineales bacterium
GGAGCCCTTGACCGGGTTGAAAGCATCCTGCCCTTCCTTGGAGCCGGCAACCGTCAGCCAGGCGATGGCCTGGTCGCGGTTCGGGGCGCCCTTGGGCAGCACGAAGCTGTCGGACAGGAACTGGAAGTTGCCGCCGGTGCCGGGCACAGCCGCCCAACCGTAATCGGTCTCGGGAGCCTTGCCCAGCTCGCGGAAGAAGCCTTCCGCCCAGTCGCCCATCACGTTGAAGGCGGCGTCGCCATCCACCACCAGTTGGGCGGCATCTTGCCAGCTCAGCGAAGCGGCGTCCGGGTTGGTATAGGTCAAAGCTTTGGCGTAGTTATCCAGGGCTGTCTTGACTTCCGGCGCGCCCCAATCGGTGCCGCCGTTCCACAGGTTGTTGTACTTATCGGGGCCGAGGGTCGCCAGCACGACGGTCTCGAACAGGTGCATGGCGGTCCACTGCTCGCCCATCGCCAGCGGGATAACGCCGGCAGCCTGCAGGGTGTCCATGGCGGTGAACCACTCATCCAGGGTGGTGGGCACTTCGATGCCGTTGTCCGCGAGGATGGTGGGGTTGTACCACATCACGTTTGCGCGGTGGATGTTCACCGGCACCGAGTAGATGTTGCCGTCCTTAGAAATCTGCGGGATGAGCGTCTCGGGCATCACAGCCAGCCAGCCTTCCTGTTCGAACAGGAAGTTGAGCGGCTCGAGCTGGTCGGCAGCCACGTAGGTGCCGATCAGTTCCCAGCCGGCATGGCCCTGCCAGGAATCGGGGGCGTCGCCAGCCTGCAGGCGGGTCGCCAGCACGGCGCGGGCATTGGTGCCTGCGCCGCCGGCTACGGCGGCATTGACGAACTCAACATCCGGATACTTGGCGTTGAAGACCTCGATCATGGCTTCCAGGCCGGCAGCTTCACCGCCGCCTGTCCACCACGAGAAGACTTCGACCTGCTTTCCGCCTGCCGCGGCGGGCGGCTCGGTTGCAGCCGGCGGCTCGGTGGCAGCGGGGGGTTGGGTTTCAGCAGCGGGGGGTTGGGTGGCCTGTCCGCCGCAGGCTGCCAGGATCATCGAAAAGATCACCAGCATTGCGGTCAGGAACCAGGCACTACGTTTGGTAGACATCACGTTTCTTCTCCTTCTAATCAATGGTTGGGATAGGTTAGCTGCAAGGGCGAGCATTGCGTGCGTCATTTGCAGCGGGAACGAAGGGGTAAACTCAGGCGTGTTGGGAACGCGGGCACTGAACGGAAGCTGTCTCGGGGCACCTCCTGCACAAAGCTCAGAACCCGAAAAGGGGCAGTGGGCGAACAAACACAGGCCCACATTTGGGTTAAAATGTAGTGTACCTAGTTTACTGAAGAAAATCAAGCCTTGCTAGGACAGATTGCGGACATCTTGCGGACATGGTGTCAGAGTTCATCAATGGACCGGAACGAATTTGACAGCCTGCTGCGCGACCTGGCAGCCCACCTGTATGACCTGGCGGCTCTTGAGAACCACGCGCTGGGGCGATACGCGCCGCCCATAGCAGGCGCCAGCGGCGGCGAAAGCCTGCAGCGCCTGGTACTGGCGAACATCGATGCGCTGCAGCCGCAGGGGAAACCGCTCGCGCTTGGCGCCGCAGAATGGCGCCCGTACCTGATCCTGCACAAACGCTACGTGGAAGGGCTGCCCCCCCTGGAGATCGCCGCAGCACTCTACATCGGCGACCGGCAGTTCCGGCGCGACCACAGCCGGGCGCTCCAGGCCCTGAGCACGTTGATCTGGGAACGTTACTTCCAACCGGCCGCCCGCCAGCCCGAGAACGGAGAGGCGGACGGTGACCAGAACGGCTTCGAACCACATGCCGAGAAGCTCGACCTGAACGAGATCG
>JBGSTO010000284.1:0-4037 GCA_041736465.1 Anaerolineales bacterium
AGCTGGCTCGTCCGGCGCTACCTGCATGCCTACGGGCCGGCTGCACCGGAGCACTTCGCCCAGTGGCTGGCTGTCCCGCGGCGTTGGGCGGTGGAGCTGTTCGACTCGCTTTCCGATCAGCTTCAGCGGGTCGAGCTTGCCGGCGATCTTGCCTTTGTGGAAGCCGGGGATGGCGCCCCGCCGACCATCGCTCCCCAGGGAATGCGCCTGCTGCCTTACTTCGACGCCTACGTGGTGGGCAGCCACCCGCGCCAATTGCTCTTCCCGGGGAAGGCTGCCGGGCGTGCGCTGGCGAACGGGCAGGCTGGGAACTTCCCGGTGCTGCTCATCGATGGTGTGGTCGCGGGGGTGTGGCACCTGTGGCACCTGCGGCGCTCCGGGCGCAGGCTCGCCATCACAGTCGAGCCGCTGGGCGATCTCACCGCCCCTCAGCGTCGTGAGCTGGACGAGCAGGTGAGGCGCGTCGCTGAGATACTCGAGGGCGAGCCTCACCTGACCATCGGCCGCGTGACCGCCGCCGCTCATGCTTAAGCAGTCCTTCGGCTGAATCTATCCCCGATCCAGACTGCCAGCCAGAACACGCCGGCGGCGATAGCGATCAATGCGCTATTTATCTGACATGGCATGTGCGTTGATAAATGTGATCAGCGCTTCGATCTCGGCTTCATCCAAATCCAGGTCGGGCATCTCGACGCCCTGTTTCACCGCGCTGGGATTGTCAAGCCACATGCGTAAATATTCGGGGCTGGCGCTGAAACGAGACAGATCGGGGCCAATGCCTACGAAAATGCCGGCATATCTGCGCTCGACTCGAGTATTCGAGTGGCAGGCTACACAGCCTTTGGCGATGAAGAGCGCCTTTCCGGTGTCGACCGGAGAGGCGGATGGTTCCCCGGCCTGCATCGCCTTCTCCGGCGAGCTATTGTCCTTTCCGAGCTGGCTCGCTGCCGAGGCAAAACTGGCGCCGCCGATCGCCAGCCCCAGGACGACCAGCGCAACAGCCCAGCGCGCCCGCTTGCGGAGAGCGAGGAATGCCGCCACGCCTGCCAGCAACAAACCGCTTAAACCTGCTGCAATGGCGGCAGGAGAAGGCGGCGCCGGCAGAGGCTGGGAGGCAAGAGCTCTGCCCACAACGCTCAGCTCTGGCATAGGCTGATCCATGCCGAAGGCATTGATCGACCATTCCCAGGTGCCTTCCGAGGGGAAGGTTAGCTCGGCCTCATAATAACCCGGCTGGTCTTTGACCGCGCTCGCCGGTGCATCGATCGATTCACCGCTGCCGGTGTTTCTGGCGTGTACAGAAGCCTCCAGCCCTTCCAGGAGGGTTCTACCATGCTGGCGCACCGAGAAGCGTACACTGAGCGGTGTGCCAGCAGACACGCCCGCGGGCAGCTCTTCCAGGGTGATCACAGCCCAGCCTCCAGCCAATGCGGGCACAGCAACAGCCAGCACCACCAGGAAAATTATACTTAAAGCGGCATATACGGGTTTCATATCTTTCACCTCTTTTATATTGGAGTAAGTCTATCCAATATACACCGCCCGTGAGGTTAAGGTTCCGCCCCCTGCCGCGTGGCGCCCGGCGTTCGTCTGGTCAGGAGAGAATTTGGTTTTTAAGGGTATGGCTCGAGGGATTCGGCGATCTGAATGGCTTCGGATAAGGACAGACTGCTCTCCAGGCGGTAGGTGATACCACCTTGCTCCCAGATCAGTACGCGACCGGCAATCAGACGGCGGATATCCAGGTCTCTATTGGTCAGGAGCAGCGCATAGGGTCCTTCGGCCCAAACCGCCTCCCGCCCATTGACACTGGTGAACTCCACTCGAGAAAGCCTGCCCTTCTCTCCGGCCCAGGAACCTGCGGCAATCTGATAAAGCACCAGCGCTGCTCTTCGTAGATCATCTGGAGCGGTCCAAACCAGGATGAGCATATCGCCATTCATGTCCTGCATAAAGACCCGGTCGGGTTTACCCAGCTCGAGTGGGTAAGCGGGCAGGTGTAATGTGAAAGAAGCGTGTAAGGTCGCCTCCTGCAGTGTGCTCTCGCCGCTTAACTCTTCCAGCGAAATCAAATCAGGCGGCGTGGCAGTAGTCGCTGGGGTGAGCGTGGGGCCGGGTGTGCTGGAGGAAGCAGGCACAGGGGTGGGTGTTGGCTCAGGCAAGAAGATGCGCATCACACCCAGCTGGATGAATTCAGCCACTGCGGCGCGCACGGATGGCACGGCCAGGCTCCCGGCTGCTAACAGAAGTAGCAGGAGGGCAGTCAGAGCAAAAGCCGTCTGCCAGCGCCGCCGCGCCCCCGCCGGGTGTGGAGTGCCCATGCCGCTGGCGGCAAGCCGCTGCCGCACTGCGCCGGCAATATCCGGGGTAGGGGGATACGGCAGCTGCTGGGCTGCTGCCCGCAGGCGGTTTTCGAAAAGCTCCGGTGAGCCGCTCATTTCCAAAAATCCTTCAAGTCCGGATCCTCGCGTTGGATAATTTCTCGCAGACGATCGATAGCTCTATGCAGCCGTGATTTGACCGTTCCTTCGGCGATTTCCAAAGAGGTGGCGGTTTCTTCGACGGACATATCCAGGAAGTAGCGCAGATAGATGATGTGTTGGTCGTTTTCGTTAAGCCGCCGCACGGCATTCCACAAGGCTCTGGATTGCCAATGCTGCTCCAATCCATTTTGCTCAGGTGAATGGGGAGAGCCAGCCTCTCGGACGAGCTTTTTCCAGGCGTTCATGAAACGACCGATCGAGCGCCGGCGGTTGCGCGCCAGGTTTGCTGCGATGCTGAACAGCCAGGGCCTGAGCGGTCGCTGCATATCGTAGCGCTCCAATGCCTGGTAGGCGCGGATGAAAGTCTCCTGGGCGATATCTTCAGCCTCGTCCGCATCGCTCAGGAACAGGTAGGCGAGACGGAAGACAGGCTCCTGGTGTGCGTGCACCAGCACCTCCCAGGCAGCGCCATCACCGTGACGGGCGCGCAAGATTAAGTCTGCGCTCGCCGGGGATGGCTCGCCGCTGCGAGCCGTCCCTTGAGCGCTCTCTCCGGAGAGCTCCATTCAGGTAGTATACACCGTGAAGTCTACCGGGGTTCCATCGGAAATGAGGCGACAGGCTAGAAGAGAGCAGCTCAGGGAATCGATAGGCGCTCCGGTTGGGAAACAATCGGAGCGCCCTGATGCATCTTTGAGCCGGTTTCTTGCTACTGCCCTGCCGCGAACTGCACCTCCACCGTCATTCCAGCGCGCAGCCCGGATACCGCTTCATCCAGCTCGATGGTAGTCTCGTAGACCACATCTCCGCCCAGCGTATCCGCCAGCGGGGCGATCAGGCTGACCTGCCCGCGCACGGTGGCGTCCAGCGTTTTGACCAACACTGTCACCACCTGCCCGGTCTCGATGCCGGTGATATCGCGCTCGCTCAGGTCGGTGGTTTTGACCAGCAGGTTTTCTGAGTCAATGATCTCCACGATCGCCTGTCCCGGCACTGCCCACTCCCCGCTGTGGAGGAAGACTTTGCTGACCGTGCCGGCGAAGGGAGCTTTCAGCTCCAGATTGCCCAGCCGGGCCCGCACGGCGCTGGCTTGATCCTGGGCGCTCTTCAACTGCGCCTGCGCCAATGCCACCGCCTCGGGATCGGGGCCGTTCGCCAGCAGGTTGAAGCGGTCTTCTGCCAGCTTGAGCTGCGCCTGGGCGATCTCCAGCCCGGTTTGCGCTTGCTGCAGGTTGAACGCCGGCACGATCGTGCCGTTCAGGCGGTTGAGCTGGTTCACGGCGTTGTCGTAGCGTTTCTGTGCATCGGCCAGTTTGCTGAGCAGCGCCGCCCGCTGCAGGTTGCTCTCCGGTTTGTTCTCATACGGCTTGAAATCCTTGGTCGCCTGTTCCAGGGCGTGCTTCGCCAGCGCCACGTTGGAGCGCGCAACCTGGATGTCGATCGGCTCGGAGGCAGCGCCCAGCCCGTCCAGCGTCTGTTGGGCGCTGCGCAGCGCTTCACGCGCCGCATTCAGGGTCTGCAGTGCGGCGGTCTGTTCGGCGAACAGGTCGTCGC
>JBGSTO010000287.1:0-7291 GCA_041736465.1 Anaerolineales bacterium
GGCGCCTACCTCGCCCGCGCTGCAGCTCACTTTGCCGCAAGCCTTGCACCAGGCGACCACCCCTGCCGCTGCACCCACCGCTGCCTCCTCGCCGCCCCAGCCCACCGCCACCCAACCTGCACCGCAGGCTACCAGCACGCCGGAGAGTCTCCGGGTGAGCTTCGAGGGCATCGGCTTTCGCTATCCTCCTCAGCTTGCCAGCGGCGTCCTCCCGATACTGGCGGAGGCGTCCAACGAGCCTGGCTGGGTGATGCCCGAATTATATGAATTCGATTTCTATGGCTATGCCCACCCGGCAGGCTCCTTCGCCCCGAATATCATCGTCATCCCGGTGCAGGAGTACCGCCTGCTCGACCCATCCGCAGACGAACAGATCTCCCAACTTCAAACTATCCTCGCAGAGGGATTCGCCAGCCTGTCTGAGCCGCTGCCGCTGCTGCCGGTGATGATGGCGGGCCAGCTCCTCCGGGCGCGTGTCGAGGGCGTTCAATTCCAAAACGGTTCAGGCCTGCGCTACCTGACCCAGCTCGCCCAGGATGTTTGGCCGATCAATAATGAAGACCTGCTCTACACGTTTCAAGGGCTGACCAGCGACGGTAAGTATTATGTGTCCGCCATCTTCCCGGTCTCGCATCCCGACCTGCCCGCCACCGGCGCCGATTATGCGATGGGCGACTACCTGCAGTTCTCGGAAAATTTCGAAGAGTATGCCGGCGACATCACCCAGAACTTGAACCAGGCCGCCCCCGCCAGCTTCACTCCCAACCTGGATTGGCTGGATGAGGTGATACGCTCGCTGCAGATTGAGAGATGAAAGACCTATCCGCAGATTCCGCTGATTGACGCAGATAAAACCAGGGATTTGTCCACAGATTTCACAGATGACACAGATATAAAAAATTAACCTCAAATTTCCTCTTTTATTAAAAAATTTCTGGAAACAATCTGCGAAAATCTGCGCCCGCACTTGTGCGCCATCTACGGTGACCGCAATTGTTTTTCAAAAGTAATTAAATCGGGCTTCCGGATGTAGCCCAACCTTTCATTCATCGCCAGCATAGGGCTGTTTTTAGCGTCATTTTCCGCCCTGATGGTTTTATGTCCAGTCGCTTCTGTATACCTGATCGCCCGAACTTTCATCGCCAGCCCAATCCCCAGGCGTCGATATTGAGGCTTGACGCCGGTCAGACCCTGGTACAGAGAAACACCTTTTTCTAGTGATAGAACATGACTCAACCCAATGTATTCATCCCCTTTCACTGCCACAAAAAAGCCTTCCGGAAGGGCATTTGGCCCTTTGATTGCATACTCGACATACTTATCAAGTCCCCTGCGCCCAATGCCAGCCGCCAGGTCTCCCGGCACAGACAGGCTTATTTCCCAATCCAGGTCGTACAGTTTTTGATTCCGGTTGGGGTCATATTCCAACTCCGGGAGGGTCTTGATCTCGATGCCGATGGCTTGAAAACGTTTCTCCAGCTCTGTGAAACGGGACAGGGTAAAGGACTGGACATTTAGCTCGGAACGAATATCGCGGATAACCTCCTGGAAGCCATATTTTTCTAAAAATCGTTTGCTTTGGAGGAGGTCCTCGGTTGCGGTGGCTCGCAACGCAATAGGATCAAAAGGTTGCAATCCGTGCATGACCGTTTCAAAAAGCCTGGAACCTATGCCGCGTCTCTGATGTTCTGGACACACCCCGATCCAAATCATGAATTTTTGAGGGTGGTTGAACCATATGGATTGGTTATAAGAACCTATTCCAACGATCTGGTTCTTCTCGATGGCAACCCAACGTTGGAACTTGAATCTTGGATCACGCCGCTCGTCTCCTTCCTCGATTTCCAACCTAGAGGTGGGATTCTCTGGATAAAGCGAATTGAAGACATCAGCCACTCCCTGGTAATGAGCAGCGGTCGCTGGAAGGATATTCATTTTTCTTTTTCCTTATGTTATTGGGACAGGCTGCCGCACAAACGATTCAAAAACAGAAAGGACAATCAGAAATGAAACAAATAAATCCGAAAAATTTTACCACCTTTAAGGCAAAGAAATGATTGAGGGTAAAGTCGTGATTGTTACTGGCGCATCATCAGGAATTGGTGAAGCAGGTACAATGACAGCGTAGAAAGGATCCGGCTATTTTAAAGAAAGATGGTAAGACGATTGGATGAAGAAGTTGTAAGTATTTAATCCAAGGCTGCCATGGCCAATAGCTCGCGCCGGAATGGTGGATTATTGAGGAATAGGGTGCGGCGGGATGCATCTGGGAACTGATTGACCTGCTCCTGAATCCAGTCTGCTGCCTGAGCCAGCAATCGGGTGGAGCGTGCATCTCCTTGGCCTTGCAGCAACCGTACCAGGTTCAGGCAAATCCAGGCCGGCTCTGATGAACCGGCTAGAGCATCCCTAAATTCTTGTTTCTCTAAATGATCCATGACCTGGGCAACAGCCTCAACCGCTGCAGCCTGGTCGCTACCCTCTATAGAAGCAAGAGCCAACCCGACCAGCGGATCGAGAAAGCTGTTGGGGTAGCCGCGCGCTCGGTGGATTTCCAGCGAGCGCTTGTAAGCTTGCGCTGCTTGTGCTGGCTGGCTTTGAGTTAGAAATACATGACCAAGAAAGAGTTGGGCATTTGCCTCCCTTACCTCCGAGTTAGCTTCCAATGCCTTCACCAGTGAAAGATCCAATAGCTCGCGAGCTTTAGAAAGATCACCCAGGTAATAATGCAGTAGCCCCAAGAATCCCAATGCCTCAGCTTCGGCCTCCGCGTCGTTCAATTGCATCATGTAATCTCGAGCAGACAGCAGGAAATTCTGGGCCTGTTCATAATCGCCCTGGTACAGGCTGACTTCCCCCAAAATTAGTTTGGGATAATAGATCTCAAGCGGGCTTTCAATTTGCACGCCCAGTTCCATCGACTGCTCGAGGTATCGCTGCGCCTGGATGTGCTGCCCCCGTACAAAAGAAAGTGTTCCCAGGTTGTGCAGGGTGATGGCTTCAGCACGACGATCTCCTATCATGCGTTTGGCTTGCAGTGATAGGTCGAGGTAAAAATGCCCACGTTCATAGTCGCCCACTTCGTAATAGCTCACTCCGAGGCTGTTCGTAACCATACCTTCGCGCCGCAGATCGCCTTCTTGGTGTATTAGTTCAAGGGCAAGCTCCAATACGCGCCTGGCTTGTGCATGCTCGCCGCGCCCCAGGTAAACAACCCCCAGATTTCTTAGAGCATCTGCTTCAAGATTGTGTAAAGCTGCGGCCTGAGACAGTGCGAGGGCGCGCTCAAGCGGCGCCTCGGCGGCATCGTAAGCTGCCTGGCTCCAATGGATTGATCCGATGTTCAAGTAGCTATTAATTTCGATTTCGACTTCCCCAATCGCATGCGCCAAATCGATTGCCTGCTGTGAGAGTGAGATGGCATTCGGGTAATTGCCGGAATTAGTTTCCAGGTTTGCCCTGCGCTCAAGAACATAAGCTCGCAAGTGGTCATCGGAGGTAGCCCTGGCAATTATTTCCAGGTTGTCCAGATCCTGTTTGCGTGCAACCGTGTCGGATTGCAGCATATACAGCCACTCGCGCGCCTTAATCACTTCAGCGCGGCGCGCCAGGTCGTCAGGAGGGAGCAGTTCTAGCGCTCTGGAAAAGCAGCGCAGGCCTTCTATATTGGCAAATTGAGACGCCGCCTGCTTGCCCGCCCGGACATACCAGATTGCAGCCGGTTCGTTTTTCCGAGCCAGGTCGAAATGGCCGGCGATCAGTGCGGCATATTCATCGGCGCGCTGGCTGTGCTCTGTCACAAGGGCCAACCAACCTGCGGCATGTGCATGGTAGATTCGTCGCAACCGTTTCAGCAAGCTTTCGTAAGCCACATCACGCAGCAGGGCATGCTTAAACCAGTATTCATGAGTATTTTCAAAAGTCGATTGATCCCGCTGGGAGATCATCTCGCGGTGAGTCAGGGATTCAAATGAAAGGCTAGCTGAAGCCACGCCGTTTTCGGCTGGGTCGAATGGTAGGCTTTCCTCCGCACCGGCTGCCAGGTAGGCTATCGCCTGGTCCCAGAAGACACGACCAAATACTGCCGCCATCTGCAGCGTCAATCGCTCTCCAATGGCCAGGCTATCCAACCTGGCTTGCAGTACTTCGGTCAGAGTAGGTGGGACGTGCAACTGAGCCAACCGGTCCAGCTGCACCCGCCACTGCTGCTCGTCTTTGAGAATCACGCCATCTTCGATGAACATCTTGATCAATTCTTCGATATAGAAGGGATTGCCGTCAGCATGATTGACTATAAGGTCGCCCAGAGCTGCCGGTAAGTCTGCCACTTTTTGTAGAATATCTTCTACCAGAACCCGGCTTTTTTCGTGTGATAGGGGCTGCAACTGTAGGCGGGTGTGGGCCGGACTGTAAGGCTCGCCACTTCCGTTTACAACCAGCTCTGCTTGAGGGGGCAGCCAGTCTGTCTGGCGCTCTAGCAAGGAAGGCCGCGCCGCAGCAATAACCATCACGCCCTGGCCTTCTAACCGCCGTTCCAGGGTCTTTACCAACTGGAGAACTGCTTCAAGCGAGCGTTCGTCAGCCCAATGGATATCCTCCAGGAACAGCAGAATCGGATACCTGCTCGCCTGCCCGATAAAATACTCGCCTAAATAGCCAAGCGCTCGGTCGCGAAACTGGCGGCCGTCGCTCTGCACTCCCTGTAGATGCGGGCTGGCGCTGAAATCAAACCCGATCAACTGGCCGATGAAATGTGCTTTGATCTGAGCGGCCTGGCTCCGGTCCGCCTCAGCCTCACCAGCAGCCTCAGTTTCCAAGCAAACAGCGATCCCCATTTCCATCTTCTCTGATACCACATGCAGAGGGTCACTGTCATGAATCAGAAAACGGAACGAGAACAGATCTCGCAGTAGAGAATAGGGCACAGCCTGCATAGAGGGTGTGGAGCGTCCTTTGTAGTAGTACACGATCTGGGGGAGGATATCCAGCCATTCATCAAACTCGGAGATCAGGCGCGATTTTCCTACCCCGGCTTCACCTGTGACGGTGATTTGCTTCACCCCGCCTTCCTTCAAGATAAGCTGAAAAGTCTTTTGCAAGTGGCTCAGTTCGCTCTCGCGCCCCACCATTCGCGTTTCAATTCCTTCAACCCCCCTGCTTAACTTCCGGAAGGAACGCGGCTTAGCATTCAGCACCTGGTAAATTTGAACCGGCAGAGATTTGCCTTTCAAGCTAACTGGTTCCAGCATCTTGACATTGAATATCCCGCGCACATGCCGGTAGGTCTCTTGCGAAATAATGATGCCATTTGGCGGCGCGACGGTTTGGAGGCGGCTGGCCAGGTTGACCGTATCGCCTACAATGCTAAACTCCTGACCGGGTGTAGACCACGATGTTTTCTGCTCACCCAGCATGCTGGCGACCACCACGCCGGTGTGGATACCAATACGCATCGCCAGTTTCAACGGGACGCCGGAATTAGTGAAAAAACGCGGCTGGTTTGACAGATCACGGTTGAGCTCTTGTAAGTTTTCAGCCATCTCCAGCGCCGCGCGGATGGCGTTTTCTGGGTCATCCTCCTGCCCTATTTGAATACCAAACACAGCCATCACCGCATCACCGATAAACTTTTCTACCTCCCCGTGGTAGCGCTCGATGCAGGCAGACCAGCGCGAAAAATATGCCTGCATTAATTCTCGTACGTCTTCTGGATCCAGCTGCTCCGACATGGCAGTAAAACCGGCCAGGTCAGCAAATAACACTGTCAGCAGGCGGCGCTGTTCCAGCGCCTGCTGGTCAGCTCCAACCAGGAATTCACCGCTTTCTTTCCTTTCTAATCTTAATCGAGCGAGCCGGGCACGTAGGGGAGCAACAGCCATATTCACCACTGTGTCTCCCAGTTCTCCCCGCTGAGCCTCCAGCGCTTTGATAGCATTCTCTAAATGATTTATTTCATCCATTATGGATATTATAAGGTAATATTGCGATCGAGGATTTATTCAGATCAAATCTTTCCCATCTCGCTTAAATGTTACAAAATCGTTAAATCTTTTCACGCTTCTTTCGGCTATAATACGCCTGGAGTTGGAAAAAAAATAATACCCTGGCTCCTCAGGAGCCGTAAACCACCGGAGGTTGTATGAAAATCATAGTTGCCGGGACCGGGTTCGTGGGGCTTACCCACGCCGCGGTCCTTTCAGAAATTGGTCATGAAGTTTACGCCTATGACATCGACGAGAACAAACTGAGCGCGTACCGCAGCGGCGACTCGGATGAGATCGGGCGCTACGTCAGCGAGCCGGGATTGCCCGCCATCATCCAGGAAAACCAGGGACGCTATCTGTTCTTCACCAGCGACCTGGAATCGATCATCGAAGGCACCGATGCCATCTTCTTGTGCCTGCCCACCCCGCCCAACCCCAACGGCTCTTCAGACCTGAGCTTCTACTTCGACGCCCTGGACCACATCTGCAGGCTGCTGGCGAAGCGACAGGATCAGCGCCGCGTAGTGCTGATCAACAAGAGCACCGTCCCCGTGGGCACCGCCCGCCAGTTGGAGCAAAAACTCAAGCAGCACCGTGTTCCCAATGCCGGCGTCGGCTCCAACCCGGAGTTCCTGCCCGAAGGCGATGCAGTAGAGCGCTCGCGCCGCCCGGACCGGGTGGTGGTGGGCGCCGATACCGAAGAAGATTTCCGCCTCATCCGCCGCATCTACCCGCAGTTTGTCAACCATGTGCGCATCCGCTACATCGAGACCACACCCGAGACCGCCGAAGCCATTAAATACGTCTCCAACACGCTGCTGCTCACCTACATCTCTTTCTGGAATGGGGTGGGAGCGCGCCTGGGTGAGGGTTTCAACAACGTGCGCATGGAAGATCTCAAGCGTGGCGTGACTGCCGATGCGCGCATCAGCACCTGGGGCTCCTACGTCTCCAACGGCGCCGGCGGCTCTTGCCTGGGCAAGGATATCCAGTCCTTGATCTACCAGTTCCGCATGGCGGGGCAGCCCTCCGATCTGCTGCAGTCGGTCTATCACATCAACGAGTACCAGAAGACCTACCTGCTGGACCGGGCTGAGTTCGAAGCCGGCGCCAGCTTCAACAACAAGCGCGTCGCCCTGCTCGGATTGGCCTTCAAGAAGCAGACGAACGACATGCGCGATGCCTCCTCTTTGAAAGTGGTGGAAGGACTGCTGGGGCGCGGCGTGGCGGAAATTCGCGCCTACGACCCGCTGGCGCTGGAAGAAGCGCAGCGCTACTTCCCACCTTCCAAGAACTCGCTCTTTCAG
>JBGSTO010000317.1:0-69234 GCA_041736465.1 Anaerolineales bacterium
GGCAGCCAGTTGGATCATCGGGCTTCAAAGCAAAGGTGTTGGCGCTTCGCTGAAGCATTTTGCTGCCAACAACCAGGAAACCGAGCGCATGTCGTCGGACAGCATCCTGGATGAACGCACCCTGCGGGAAATTTACCTGCCAGCCTTTGAGCATGCAGTCAAAAACGCCAGCCCGTCCACGGTCATGTGCGCGTATAACAAGTTGAACGGGGTCTATTGCAGTGACAACCGCTACCTGCTGCGAGATATCCTGCGGGATGAATGGGGCTTTGGAGGAGTCGTTGTCACCGATTGGGGCGCGATGAATAACCGTCTCCAGGCCTTTGAAGCGGGGCTGGATCTGGAAATGCCCGGCAGCCAGGGGCATTTCGATAAGATTGTCATTGCAGCCATCCGAAACGGGGAATTATCCGCAGAGCGTTTGGACGAAAGCGTGGACCGTCTTCTGGATTTGATTTTTTCTGCGAACGCCAATCGCAAGTCAGATTTTCGCTATGATGCGGAGAACCATCATTTGTTGGCCAAGAAGATTGCGGCAAACTCGGCAGTCTTGCTTAAAAACGAGGGGAATATTCTTCCCATCATAAAAGACAAAAAGATTGCCCTGATCGGGGCGCTGGCAAAAGAGCCGCGCTACCAGGGTGCAGGCAGCTCGCGTATCAACCCGACCAAATTATCCAGTGCGATAGATGGTTTCGGTGCACTCGGCCTGGATTACACCTATTACCCGGGATATCCACTCAAGGGATCAGCCGGCGAGTCGCTGCTGGCTGATGCCGTGAACGGGGCGCAGGAGTGCGATATTGCGGTCATTTTCGCCGGGCTGCCCGAAGCGTATGAATCCGAGGGCTTTGACCGTACCACCCTGGCGATGCCAGATAGCCACAATACGCTCATCGCCAGGATTGCAGAGGCAAAACCGAACACGGTGGTTGTATTGGTTGGCGGCGCGCCGGTGGAGATGCCCTGGCTGGGAAAGGTCAAGGCAGTGCTCAATCTGTATCTTGGCGGTCAGGCGGGTGGATTGGCTGCAGCCGAACTTTTAGCAGGCATCGCCAACCCCAGCGGTAAATTGGCGGAAAGTTATCCGCTGGCCTACGCGGATGTGCCATCGGCAGGTTTTTATGAAACGGGCGGCAAACAGGCACAGTACCGGGAAGGAATTTACGTAGGATACCGCTATTACGATAAGGCGCAAATGCCAGTTCTCTTCCCTTTTGGGCACGGGTTGTCATACACAGCTTTCGAGTACAGTGATTTGGCGATTTCCCACACAGAACTCCAGGCGCCTTATGCATTGAAAGTCTCCATAAACGTCAAAAATATTGGCGATCGCTATGGCGCAGAGGTGGTGCAGTTGTACGTCGGTGAGATTCAGCCATCTATTTTTCGTCCAAAGAAGGAGCTGAAGGGGTTTGCGAAGGTGAATCTCAAAGCGGGCGAAGAAAAGCAGGTGGACTTCACTTTAGATGCCCGCTCTTTTGCGCTGTATGATACTGCGGCTGGCGAGTGGGTGGTTCCGGGCGGCAGGTATCGAATATCGCTAGGCGCATCCAGTCAGGATATTCGTTTACGAGGTGACGTCAATGTCCAGGGGCAGCCGGTTCAGCCAATGCCCCGGCAAGTTTCCGAGTGGTATTCCAATCCAACCAGAAAAGTGACACTGTCGGATTTCGAGTCTGTTTTGGACAGGAAAGTTGAACCGGTCGAACCCTGGCATAAAGGCAATTACACCCTGGAATGCTCTTTCGAAGACATGCGGGGCAGTTTCTTGGTCAGGCAGATCATCAAAGGCATCGAAAACATGATTGCGAAAGGCTTTGGCGGGGTGGATTACAGCAATCCCACCTTCAAAATGTTGGTGTACAGTTCCATAAACACTCCCCTGAAAAACGTGAGCCAGCTTAGCCCGGATCGTATGCCCAGGCATGTCGCTCAGGGAATTGTGCATCTGGCAAATGGCAAATATATTCAAGGCATACTGGCGTTTGCCCAAATAACAGATGGGCGATCTTTCACATTTTGAGTTATAATTATGGATAATGATTATTTATGAGGATCAATTCTCGAAAGAAGCTTCATGACCGATCCAGATGTTCGATTTAATCAACTGATCGCCGCATTGAAGGAGCGCGATTTCCGGCTGACCCCTCAACGAGTCGAGTTGGTGCGATTGATTGCCGCCAGCGATGGACATCCCAGCGCAAGCGAACTATACACAAAAATCAAGCGCCAGTTTCCAACCATGAGTCATGCAACGGTTTACAAGACCCTCACCTTGTTGAAAGAAATGAACCAGGTGTTCGAGATCGATTTGCACAGCGACAGCCACTATGATGGCAACCGTCCCGAACCTCATCCCCACCTGATATGCATTAAGTGTAATAAGATTATCGATGGGGAAGTGTCTCTCGATCAGGAATCGCTCCGGAGTTTGGAGCAGGCGTCAGGTTATAAGATCCTCCGCCCTCAAATATCCCTTTATGGGCTTTGTCCGGATTGTAAAGGGGAGAGATAAGAAACTCTCTTTTTGGAACCTGCGGATCATGTATATTAGTCGTGATATTCAACAATTCACAAAACAAAAGGAGTAAAGTCTATGGAAGATAGCAAGGGCCTGGTAACGGGCATAACCCACAAACCTATTGCCAGAAGAGGCACGGCGAACCGCGACTGGTGGCCCAACCAATTGAACCTGGGTATCCTGCACCAGCATGCGCCGGCCTCCAACCCAATGGGCTCCGATTTCAACTATGCCGAAGAATTCAAGAAGCTCGACCTGGCCGCTCTGAAGAATGACCTGGCCGAACTGATGACCAACTCAAAGGATTGGTGGCCCGCCGACTGGGGCCATTACGGTGGCCTGCTCATCCGCATGGCCTGGCACAGTGCTGGCACCTACCGCACCGCTGATGGACGTGGCGGCGGCGGCACCGGCAACCAGCGCTTTGCTCCGCTCAACAGCTGGCCCGACAATGTGAACCTTGACAAGGCGCGCCGTCTGCTCTGGCCGATCAAGCAGAAATACGGCAAAAAGATCTCGTGGGCCGACTTGATGATCCTCGCCGGCAATGTGGCGCTGGAGTCGATGGGCTTCAAGACCTTCGGTTTTGGCGGTGGTCGCGTGGACATCTGGCAGCCCGAGGAAGAGGTCTACTGGGGCCCCGAAGCCGAATGGCTGGACGACAAGCGCTACAGTGGTGACCGCGATTTGGAGAACCCGCTGGCCGCCGTGCAGATGGGCCTGATCTATGTGAACCCCGAAGGCCCGAATGGCAACCCCGACCCGGTGGCTTCGGGACGCGATGTGCGTGATACCTTTGCCCGCATGGGCATGAACGATGAGGAAACCGTCGCGCTCGTCGCTGGTGGACACACCTTCGGTAAGGCGCACGGTGCGGGTGACCCGAAGCTGGTAGGCCCCGATCCCGAAGCTGCCCCTCTGGAACAAATGGGCCTGGGCTGGAAAAACAGCCTCGGCACAGGCAAGGGCGTGCACACCACCTCCAGCGGCATCGAGGGCGCCTGGAAGCCCAATCCCACCCGGTGGGACATGGGCTACTTCGACATGCTCTTCGGCTACGAGTGGGAGTTGGTTAAGAGCCCGGCTGGCGCCCACCAGTGGACGCCCAAAAATGTCAAACCGGAGCACATGATTCCTGACGCGCACGACCCGGCGAAGAAGTTCCCGCCGATGATGACCACAGCCGATCTGTCGCTGCGTTTCGACCCAATCTACGAGCCCATCGCGCGCCGCTTCCACCAGGACCCGCAAGCCTACGCGGACGCTTTCGCCCGCGCCTGGTTCAAACTGACCCACCGCGACATGGGACCCAAAGCCCGCTACCTGGGGCCGGAAGTCCCGGCTGAAGACCTGATCTGGCAAGATCCCATTCCAGCCGTCAATCACCCCCTGATCGACGCGGCAGACATCGCAGCGCTCAAGGCAAAAATCCTGGCTTCGGGACTGCCGGTTTCGCAGCTGGTCTCGACCGCCTGGGCGTCGGCCTCCACCTTCCGTGGCTCGGACAAGCGCGGCGGGGCGAACGGAGCGCGCATTCGCCTTGCGCCGCAAAAGGATTGGGAAGTCAACCAGCCGGCGCAACTGCAGGCTGTGCTGCAGACCCTTGGGAAACTCCAGCAGGAATTCAACCGCTCTCAGTCCAGCGGGAAAAAGGTGTCGCTGGCTGACCTGATCGTTCTGGGTGGATGCGCAGGCGTCGAGCAGGCTGCGAAGCAGGCCGGTTACACCGTGACGGTTCCCTTCACGCCAGGGCGCATGGATGCGTCGCAGGAGCAAACCGATGTGGAGTCATTCGCCGTGCTCGAGCCGGTTGCAGATGGGTTCCGCAACTATCTCAAAACAAAATTCACCGTCTCGGCAGAGGAACTGCTGGTTGATCGAGCGCAATTGCTGAGGCTGAGCGCCCCAGAGATGACCGTTCTTATTGGCGGTATGTGCGTCTTGAATGCCAACTACGGGCAGTCCCAGCATGGCGTCTTCACCCAGCGTCCAGGGGCGCTGACCAACGACTTCTTCGTGAATCTGCTCGACATGAGCACCACCTGGCAGGCAGCCGCGGCAGACGCTGATGTGTTCGAGAGTCGTGACCGCGCCACGGGCGCACTCAAATGGACCGGCACTCGCGTCGACCTGCTCTTTGGTTCAAACTCCCAACTGAGAGCCCTGGCGGAGGTCTATGCCTGTGAGGACTCCCGGGAGAAGTTCGTGCGCGACTTTGTGGCCGCGTGGAACAAAGTCATGAACCTAGACCGTTTCGACCTCGCCCGATCGTAGCGAAAGCAAAAAAACCGCCGGGTAACACCGGCGGTTTTTTGTTCTCTGTGCCTCATGAGGGGGTACCGTTCGTTAACATGTCTTATTCGCAAAAGGGCGGGAAGAGTCGCGTATGCAACCTTTTTCCAAAGCTCTAGTTTCATTATGATTTGCTGCTTGACAAACGGATAAATTGGACATAAAATATCCGTAAAAGATATATCGTGCACGGATATATACGCCACAGAAGGAGCAGCTATGGCCGTAACAGCCCCTATCCCAGACAATCTCCTACCCCTGACTCCGGCGGTATTCAACATCCTGCTGGCATTGGCCGACGGCGAAAAGCACGGCTACGCCATCATGCTCAAAGTGGAAACAAACACCGACGGAGCGGTCAAGATGGGCCCTGGGACGCTGTATGGCTCGATCAAGCGTATGCTGGCCAGTGGCCTGATTGAAGAAACCGAAGAGCGGCCGGACCCGGCCCTGGACGATGAGCGCCGGCGCTACTACCGGCTCTCGGGTCTCGGCCAGCGCGCCCTGCGCCTGGAAGCCGAGCGCCTGGAACACCAGGTTAGCGTGGCGCGTTTCAAGCAGGTTCTGGACCGGACCGGATAAGGGAGGCGAACATGGAAAAGACTCCCACTTCACTGCGGGCGTTGATCATCTCCAAACGCCTGTACCAAATGCTGCTTCTGGTCTACCCGTACGAGTTCCGGCGGGCCTATGGCGAGCCGATGCTGCAATTGTTTCGCGACTGCTGCCGCCGGGTGCTGCGCGAAAGTGGGCTCGCCGGGCTCCTAGCGCTGTGGGGCCAGACGATCCTCGACACCGTGCAAGCGGCGCTCGAAGAGTATTTACACCGAGGTGTGGAAATGAACCAAGAAAAGTTTGTCAGGCTCAGCGGCTGGGCGCTGGTAATGGCTGCGGTGGCGCTGCTTTTAACGTTTCTGCCGGAAGCTGGTGATATCTCGAGCAGGATCTCCCCAACCTTCGGTGTGATTGGTACGGCGGCTCAAATTCAGCGAGCCGCCGTTTTGGCTCGCGCTCTACCACTGCCGCTGGCGATCTTGTTGATAACCATTGGGCTTTTGGGTTTATCAGTGCGCTATGGAGGAATGGCTGGGAGAGCGGCAAAGGCAGCCCTCATCCTGGGGGTAAGCGGTGGGGTACTGAGTCTGGTCAGTTTTGGATTAATGTTATTGGGTCTCGTGGAAGGTCGCCCGGCAGTGAATATAACCATGGGAATCATGTTCAGTGGGCTGTTCATTTTCGGCCTGGCAGCCTTGCGGCGAAAACCGATGAAGCGGGGCAACGGATTGCCTGTCCTGGCAGGAGTATGGTGGCCGCTCTTAGTGATCCAGGCCTACGTATTTCCGCAGCTTACCCGGTCGTTCGGGCCTGCGGTGCCCGGATGGCTGTCCTTTAGTATTTTTGCAGCCTTGAGCTTTTTTCTGGCCTGGCTGGGCTATGTGGTGCAAGCCGAGGCTGCCCAACTGGAAGCAGCCGCATTCCGGAAAGAATAAAGGTGAAAAATCACGAGCAATCACGCTGATACAGCCCGATTTACCTGGCTGTCTTTTGGCTCATGGGTGATCCTGACGACCACCGGCTATATCCCCGGCGCCGACCTGGACTGAAATCTTAGGTCGGATAGGGTATTGAGTTCTTCGGCAACTGGATCTGGGTGGCCTAAATATCAGGTCACCCAGATCCCTGCAAAATGCAGGAGAAAAATGATGACCCGTTCTTTTCCAACAGTTCGTTTTCCCTGGCCGGCGTTCGGCCTGTGGGTTGGTGTAACGATCCTGGGCTACCTGTTTGCCGGGTTCTTGCACATGCCCGGAGGTGGCCCGCCGTTCGCTATCAGCCTGCGATCGCTTGATTGGGCTGCCGGGCTGGTCGGTTTTGTTTTTGGAGCGGTGACGGGATTGGCGGTAAGGGGCTTGCAGGGGCTGGTTCTTAAAACGTGGCTGCCAAGGGCACGCGGCTGGATGCTCCTCAACGCGCTCGCCTTCGGTCTGGTTCACGCCCTGAACGATTCCGGCCTTTTCAACTTGATCCCAAGCTCCTTGAGCTTGCTGGTTGACGGGCTCCTCATCGGGGCGGCCCAGGTCGTTGCCCTGCGCCAGGCACTGCCCAGGAGCTACGCCTGGCTGGTGCTCATGGCCGCGGCCTGGCTTTTGGGGTTTGAATGGTCCTACGCTTCGGAAAGGGTCCTTGAAAACAACCCGCTGCTATCGCTCCTGGCTGCCTATGGTGGCGCCGGATTGATCATTGGGTGCAGTATGGGGTTCTTCATCCGGTATCTTCAACCGGCACCTTTATCACAGGGACAGGTATACGATGGATAATGCAGCCAGCAGCAGCAACCGGGGATTATTTTATGTTCGCTGGGCTGGCGCAACTGCGATACTCGGGGCCGTGTTACTCATCCTCGCGACGGTGATTTTTGTGCTGACCCACGGCACCCAATCGGAAGCCCAGCATGGAACCCTCTTCAGCCTGCGGAGCGCCCAGTATGCCAAAGTTTTCCAACCCATCATTTGGCTGTCATTTTTGCTGGGGGTTTTGGGCATTAACGCGCTCCAGAGAGGCTGCGCCAGACGACTCGGACAGGCAGGCTTCATGCTCAGCGCAATGGGGTATGGTTTGGCAGCCTTCAGCTGGATCCTGCAGACCTGGATCGTGGACCCCGATCAATACTTTCGCTCAGTTTTTGTCCAAGTGGGGTTCTCACTTTGGCTTCTGGCCATTCTCGTTCAGAGAGTTGGCATGACGCTTTTCGGCTTTGCCATCCTTCGGGTGAAGGCCTTACCGGCCTGGAACGGCTTACCTCTGCTCATCGGCTTGTTGTTACTTCCCGCAGGCCTGTTACAGTTGTTTGTGTTTGACCAATCGGATGGTAGTTTCGTGTGGAGTTGGATTTACATTTCGTTTTGTGTTCCATATTCTATTTGCTGGGTGTTATTAGGATACAGGATTTGGACGCAAAAGCCTGAAGCCGAATACCGCGTTGCAGGCTTTGTTGATAGGCTCTGATCATAGAAAGCAAGGGGAAACGCATGGCAACAAACCATATTCCCTTGACATCATGGTACAAGCCCGTGCTTATGTTCGCAGGTCTGGTTGCTTTTGGGCGAGGACTTGTAGAATTGTACCAACCTGACTATTGGAACCCCCGCACCGTGCTGGATCACACAGCCGTAGCTGGCACTAGCCTGATGCTGCTGTTTCTGGCACTGGGGTTGTGGGGATTCTTCCGGCAGCATCACGTATCTTCCAGCCGCGTCGCAACGGTGTGGCGGGCCGGGATCGTTCTCAGTTGCATATCGGCAGCTGCCATCGGATTGAGCAATTTCTTAGAAGATGCTCTGAAATTCCCTGGGCTGGGATACGTTTGGGTCATTGGCATCCTGGTTCTGTTTGCAAGCTTACTGATTGCCGGTTTGAGCGCCTTTTGGGTTCAGGGCCTGCCGCGCTTGACGGGTGTCTTTCTTCTGATGAGCGCGATCGGCCTGCTTTTCATAGATTCTGTGGGCTGGTTTGGCCTGGGGCTGGCGCTGCTGATCCTGGGATTGCTGAACGACAACTCTACGGGAGAGTTCCAGGCATGAGTGCAATACCCGCTGTCGAATCACTTTCATGCGGAAACCTATAAGCAAAAACGACCGGTGGTTTCCCGGTCGTTTTGCCTGTGCCCCCACGGAGGTACCGTACGTTAATTGGTCTTAGGCGTAAAAGGGTGGCCCTTGTTAGAAATATCCCAGACAGATATCCTGCCGTTGCTCAATTTCCAATTCACTTAAGCAATCCAATAACCTGCCACCAGGTTACTTCGACCAGGATCATCACCACCAGGGCTATCAGAGTCTGCGGCAGGCCGTATTTCAGCACCTGACGGGTGCTGTAACCTCCAGTATCTCCCTGCCCTAGCAAGATTGTGACATGCTGGAAGGGAAATAGGTAGTGAATAGACACAGCCGTATAGACCAGCAGGGCCGGGAAGAGCGGATTCCATCCAGCCGAAACGGCATAATGCACCATCGGCGGCGCTGCGATGGACATGCAGGCCAACGCGCTGCCCAGCACCATGTGAATCAGCATGGTTGCGCCACCGATCAGGGCAGCAAACAGATATGGATTTTGCGGCGGGGCAGCCGGCATCAGGTTAGCAGCCAACCAATCAGACATGCCGGTTGTCTTACCTACCGTGCCAATCGCCAGCGCACCCATCACAAAGAATAATATCGGCCAGTTGATGCCGCCGCTGATGTCTTTGGCGTCTAACACATCTCCCACTCTGGGCAGCGACAACCCAACAACGGCTATCAGAGATACCCAGGCCGGGTCAATATGATGGATCGCATCCGTTGTCCATAAGAACAGCGCTGCTAATACCCACAGCAAGGTCACAATTTCTCTCCGGCAGATGGCGCCTAACTTCTCTTGCTCCAATCCCAGCGCCGCATGGTCAATCTGTATGGGGCCGGTCTGGCGGAAGACGAGCAGGTGCAGCCCCATCATCAAGAGCGAGGCCAGGATGCCCGGCACGGCCATGTATAAAGCCCACTCCAACCAGCCTACTGCAATACCGCTAAACCCAACGGTAGCCAGGTTGAGGGTTGAATCTCCGGTCAGTAAAATGGTAGAGGTGACGGTAGTGGAGACAAAAACTGAAAGCCCCACCGAGGCTGAGTCGGTCTGGTTCATGCCGGCTTTTTGGATGATAGCTCGCATCAGAGACATGAGCAGCAAAGCGCGTGGAAAGGGGTGTGGGATTAGAAAGCCCAACACAAATCCCAATGCATATGTTAACACAATCAGGCTGCGATACGATGTGGCGTACCGGATCATAAAAAAATAGGCCACGCGCTGCGCCAATCCCGATTTAGTGACGGCAGCAGAGATCAGGAAAGAGCCAATGATCAACCACATCAATGGCAGCGTCCAGATGCGGAATACCATTTCTGGCGTAGCCAGGCCCAATAGCAGATATCCCAAAAGCATCATCAGTGTCGCATATGCCGAGGGGATGATATTGAAGACCCACCACACCACCGTGAACACCGTGATGACCAGCGTCTTCCGGCCTGCCGGGCTGAGTTCGCCCGGCAACGGCAGCACCCACAGCAGAACGGCCAGGATCAAGGATAAGATGATCCCAACCGCTTTGCGACTGCGCAAGAAGGCCATACTACACGCTCAGGGCCTTATCCAGGAAGGCCAGCACTTTTTGGATATTTTGAGGAGTTTCAAAGGCTGGCCCACCATGCGCAGCGCCAGCCAGCAACTCGAACCTGACCTTTTCTGGGCCAAGCACAGCCGTCAGTTTGGCAGCCATGTTTACCGATTGCTGGTGCGGCACGGTATCATCATGGTCACCATGTTGAATGAAGAACGGCGGCAAACCGGGGTGAATATAGGTTTCAGGATTGGCAATGCGCACCAGATCAGGGATTTCTGTGATCTTTTGACCCAGCAGCAGCGACTCCGGGGAGGCTGGCCCGCTGTGCGCCTGTTCAGCATCTGGAGCCATGCCCGATTCGGCTAGCTGCGCATCCATCAGGAGGAAATCTGTGGGGCCAAACCAGTCCACCACAGCCTGTACATGGCAGGGCTGGCTGGCATTACCAAGAACGAGATCCTCCAGCTCAGGGACACCTGTGCTGACGCCAGCCATCAGGGAAAGATATCCACCGGCTGAACCGCCCCAGGTTGCAATCCGGTCAGGATCGAAAAGATAGGGCTTTGCCTGGGCGCGCACCCAGCGGATGGCAGCCTTAACATCCTGCACCAACGCCGGGAATATGGCCTCGCCGCTCATGCGGTAGTTGATGCTGACCACAGCATACCCGCGTTGGGTGGCTTCCAGCATGGGCATCAGTTGAAGATCGCGCTTGTCACCACCCATGAAAGCCCCACCATGAATGCTCATGATCACGGGGAATGGACCATTGCCCTCGGCGGGCCAGTAAATGTCCAGCTTTTGGGTAGGGGAGATGGTGGCGTAGGGCAAGTCGAACATCTTACGGGTAATATGTTCAGTTTGCGCGTCTGGAATAGTAAAGGGCATGGCGTAATGCGGTACTTGAGGCATTCTAATCTCCTGTGCTTAGGCGGCCACCTGGGCAACCGTCTCTCGGGCTTTGCGATTTTTCTGGTAAACATCAAAGGCTACTGCAATTAATAGAACCGCACCTTTTACAACAGTCTGGGAGAAATCAGGGAAGGTGGCCAATTGCATGGCATTGTTCAACACACCGATGATTAACATACCCACCATCAAACCAAAAATGCTGCCTTCACCACCTTTGAAGCTTACACCGCCCAGAAGGGCAGCGGTGAGACAGTCAAATTCAAGACCTTGACCGGTTATGGTCTGGCCGGCAAATACTCTGGACAGCAGCAGAACCGTTGTAATCGATGAGACAAAACCGCAGATCATGAACAAGAGTACTTTCATTCTTTTGATATTTACACCTGCAAGGCGGGCGGCTTCTTCGTTGCCACCCAAGGCAAATATTTGTCGGCCAAAGTATGTCTTGGTCAAGATGAAAGCCCCGATCATTGCCACTACGATCATCACAATGACCGGTACGGGGATTCCCCATACATATCCTTGCCCAAACCAGCGGAAAGAATCCGGGAATCCCATGATATTCCTGGATTGATTAATAATGTATCCCATGCCCTTGAATATTGCAGCGGTCCCCAAAGTAATAATCAGCGGATGGATATTTAGTTTAATGCAGAGGAACCCATTGATCGCACCCAACCCGGTTCCGACAAGTAGAATCAGGGGAATTGCAACTGCCGGGTCCAGCTTCCAATCCACCATCATGATCGCCAAAAGGACATTGTTGAACACAATCTGGGAGCCAATCGAAAGATCAATACCGCCACTGATCATCACGAACATCAAGCCGACAGCGCTAATCCCCGCAAATGAGATTTGGCGTATCAAGGTACGAAGATTCCCAATAGTCATGAAGTTCGGTGCAATGAACGAAAATAGGAACACCAAAAGGATCAGGATCAAGAAAGGCACATTCTTTTTCAGGATTGATCCTAAACTAGCGCTAAATTTGTTGTAAACCATTGTTTGATTGCTCATTCTTTATTCCTCCAGAAGTTAATGGAGCCCCGATGCGAGGTCGAGAATATAATGCTGATTGAAATTCTCTTTTTGGACTTCCCCAGCCAATTCACCTTCGCACAAGACAATGATCCGGTCCGACATGCCCAATAATTCTTCCATATCAGAAGATATCATCAAAATCGCAATTCCATTCTCAGCCAGTTCAGTCATCAGTTGATAAATTTCCTGTTTGGCGCCAACATCAATCCCACGGGTGGGTTCATCAAAGATCAGAATGTCAGACTCAGCCGCTAAAGATTTGGCAAGCACCACTTTTTGTTGATTACCACCGCTCAGATTGATCACCTGCTGCGATAAGCTGGGAGTTTTAATATTGATACGGTCTTTGTATTTCTGCGCGATCTCAGCTTCTTTTTTCGTATTGACCACTCCATACTTTGAGAGGCGGCGAATGATTGGGAAACTGATATTCCATTTGACCGACATCTCAAGGAACAGCCCCTGGCCCTTGCGGTCTTCTGTCAACAATCCAATTTTGTGCTCGATTGCATCCAATGGAGAGTGAATCTTGATAGGCTTTCCGTTGATCAAGATCTCACCACTTTCCATTGAAGCGGCACCAAAGAGAAGTTGAGCCAATTCTGTACGACCAGCGCCAACCAACCCAGAGATTCCTAATATTTCACCCTTGCGTACTGAAAATGAGATATTGCGATCACCATTCCCGGTGAGGTTCTTTACTTCCAAAGCGACATCACCGATTAACTTTTTCCGTTGAGGATAACTTTCTTTTAACTCACGTCCAACCATCAACTTGATCAATTCCTGCCGGTTGGTCTCTTTCGTGTTTTTGGTGGTGACATAGCGCCCATCTCGCATGATCGAGACACGGTCAGAGATGCGGAAGACCTCTTCTAAACGATGTGAAATATAAATGATCGTCACACCTTTTTGTTTTAACTGGTTAATGATTTCGAACATCAACTCTACTTCTGAAACACTTAAAGGAGCAGAGGGTTCATCCATGACCAATATTTTCACATTCTTCGAGACTGCTTTAGCAATTTCAACGATCTGCTGCTCAGCAATGGATAGATCCTGCACCATGATACGCGGATCAATTTTGACCCCAAACTGGTCCAGCACCTTGACAGCTTTTTTCTCTATCGCTTTGGCGCTAAACAATGCCGAGTTTTCATTTCGCTCACATAAGAAAATATTTTCAGCAACTGACAAGGTGGGAACCAGATTAAATTCCTGATAAATCACTTCAACACCAAGGCTCCTGGAAAGCGCAGGAGTCATCCTGGAATATTCATGTCCATTAATGTTAATTTTCCCGGCATCAATATCGATGGCTCCAGCCACTGCTTTGATCAACGTCGATTTACCGGCACCGTTCTCGCCCAACAAGGCGTGTACCTCACCCTCGTAGAAACTGATCGAGACATTGTTCAAAGCCAGAACACCAGGATATCTTTTGGTGATGTTTTCCAGGGATAATACTACCTTGGCAGCCATTCCTTTTCACCTCTATTGATTGATGAAGGGGCCCCCTAACCCTCCATCTTATTGTTTCCAAAACGATTCTTATTATGGTGCGATTGTGGTGAAATCGCAGGTGATCGGTTCCAAAACATCATTGATGATGTTGGGATGTTCCACGCCCTGCAGCATCTTCTTGATCTGGTCGTAGGTTGCCTGATCAAGCGAGGTCCCGCCGATGGCCACAAAACCCTTGTAGGGATCCTGACAGCCGGTGACAGTTGGGATCATGGAAGGATCCATATCGCCAGCAAAGACACCATATTTTGTAGTGTCAACACCCGGCAGTGCCTTGATGGCATTGGCAATACCCTGGGCATGGGCCGATGATTGACCAAGGAACACCTTGACATTGGGATTTGCGGTCAAGACGTTCTCGGCAGCAGCCTGGCCAGCGGGAATGCTATCCGTTGAAATATCGAGATGTGCGACAAGTTTTACCTTGGGGCAGATATCCGTGATCGTGGCATAGCCCTCATCGCGCAAATGCATGCCAACGGAGGAACTCGCACCACCAACAATAGCGGTTTCAACGCTGCCATCGGCAGCATCCGGATAAACGGCATTGATAAAATCGCAAGCCATCTTGGCAACTTTTTCACCGTCTTCTTTTTGGCTGGTATGCATGATTGCATCAAAGGGTGCCAGTTTTTGAGGGGGAACACCCATCACCATGATGCCAGCTTTTTTGGCTTCTTCAATAGCGGGAACCAACTGATCGATCTCGCCGGCTGCCATAACATACATGAAATCAACTTTCATAGAGATGCAGTTCTCGATCTGATCGAATTGCTGGTTCAAACCACCTTCGTCGGCACCGTAGACATTCACAGTCACCCCATCAGCCTTGAATTTTTCTGTAACGGAAGCAGATACACCGTTCAAGAAAGGATTCGCAAGTGAGGGGATGATATAACAGACCGTTTTGCCCTTGATATCAAAAGGCGCTCCGGGTTTTGCAGGCACCATAGAAACAGTGGTGTCCTCAGCTGTGGCCGCTTCGGTTGCCGTTGAAGCGGCCGGCGCCTCGGTGGCGAGCTGCGTGGTGGCTTCAGTGGCAGGCTGGCTGCCGCAGGCTGTGAGCAGGATGCCAACAATCACCAGGATTGCCAGCAAGAAGGAAAGGGATTTTTTCATCGGGTCATTCTCCTTGTTTAAGTTTTCTAACCATTGGGTTGATATGCTTTCAGCATACCTTCCCATTGCCTAACAAGCAATTCCATTTTTATTGCTTTCTATTCCATAAAGGAATAGTTTTACTTCAAATACTTGTCCAGGAAAGCGATCACCGACGCCAGGTTTTCGGCGGTCGCAAACTGGCTGCCGCCATGCCCGGCGCCTTCCAGTGAAATATAAGTAACATTGTCAGCGCCGATCACTGCGCTGAGGGCATCGGCCAGGTTCTTGTTTTGGATGGGAGGGATGTTGCAATCTGCAGTGCCGTTTTCAATAAAGAATGGCGCGTCATCAGCAGTGATATAGTTCATCGGGTTTGTGGTTTGGACAAGCTCCGGCACAGTTTGGATCGCTGCACCGACAAGCATAGATTCGGGAGAGTTGGCTGCATCATGGGTTTGCGGACAGCTTGTGCCGGCAAACTGCTCATCCATTTTCAGGAAATCAATTGGGCCAAACCAATCAATGACCGCCTGAACACAGCTCGATTGCTCAGCGTTGCCAAGCTCTGCGCCTTCAAGCTCGGCCACGCCGCAGGTGGTTCCAAGCAGCGAAACCAGGCTGCCACCTGCCGAAGCACCCCAGGCGCCAAACTTATCCGGATTCAAGTTGTATTGGGCTGCATTGGCGCGCAAGAAACGCACAGCGGCTTTGGTGTCAAAAATCTGAGCCGGGTAAATGGCTTCGCTGCTCAAGCGGTAGTTAATGCTTGCCACGGCATACCCAGCCGCCAGGAGTTGATCCACACCCGTCAGGCCAGCCCCATCCGCCTTATCTCCCATCATAAAACCACCGCCATGCACCATGATGACCACAGGGAATGGCCCTGCACCGCTGCTGGGAATATACAAGTCAAGCTTTTGAGCCAATGATAAGGAAGCATAAGCCAGGTCTGCGTGCGTGGGCGCAACCGAGGCAAACGTGATCAAGCCGCCTGGTCCACCGCGCTGTGGCAGAACGCTTACTTGTTGGACGGTAGCCGTAGGAGCGACGGATTCGATGGAGGCCGTAGGGTCAGCGGTTTGGGCAGCCTGAGTAGCCGCGCTGCCACAGGCAGTCAGCAGCACTGCTGCCATCATAAAGATTACCAGGATGAAGGACAAAGGCTTTTTCATAATAATTTCCTTATTTGATCTGTCATCCTGAACGAAGTGAAGGATCTGGATCCTTCGCTCCGCTCAGGATGACATCCTTGTGCGTGGCCCACTACGTGCGACCAGCTTTTTGAAAACGGGTTTTGAAGATTGTCGAACGTTGATGATGATATCTCTCAGGTGGTTTCAAAGCAATTCAAAGTCTGATACAATCTATTCCAGAATGGAATGGGAGCTCGATTATGGAGATGAAGCAGTTAGAATACCTTCTCAAACTAGTTGAAACCGGCAATTACCTGGCTGCGGCCGAGGCGTTATTCATTTCGCAGTCGTCCCTATCCAAACAAATCCTGGCGCTTGAAAAGGAATTAGGGTTCCAGCTTTTTGACCGCAGCAAACGCAAAATTGCGATCACGCCCGCTGGCTTAGTGTTCTTACGCCATGCCCAAGAGATAAACCAGGCTTATCAAGCCATGCTGGTTGAAACTAAGCCATACAAAACCACCCCTGCGTTGACGATCATGGCCATTCCGGTCATTGCCCAGTATGGCATTGCGGCTTACATTGCGCAATTCCAAAGAGAATACCCCGATATTC
Organism: Anaerolineales bacterium; assembly: GCA_041736465.1. Lineage (GTDB taxonomy): Bacteria > Chloroflexota > Anaerolineae > Anaerolineales > UBA4823 > JAJUJL01. The sequence goes on from JBGSTO010000317.1 coordinate 16,295, forward strand.
AACTCACCTTGAGAGAGCGTGAAGCATCCGCGATTCTGCCGGCGCTGAATGACCACCAGTGTGACCTGGCTTTTGTGCGCGATAACTATCTTGATAGAGACCGTTATACTGTTCTAGAAGTTGCTTGCGACAAGATGCTGGTGGCCCTCTCGGACAAACACCGCTTTGCTGCGCGAAAATCACTGGCATTGGTCGAACTATCTGACGAAAACTTTATCATGTTTGATAAGGGTACGGTTGTCCACGAACTGGCCGTGGATGCCTGCCGAAACGCAGGTTTTGAGCCGCGCATTTTCTATGCCAGCCTGCGCGTGGAAAGCGTTCTGGGGATGGTGGCATCCAACAGCGGCGTTGCGCTAATGATGCAAAAGGTTTTTGAATACCACCAAAGCCCGGCTGTGATTGCCATCCCCCTGGTTGAGATGATCGAAAGCCGCCTTGTTCTTGCTGTACTTAAAGATAAGCCGGTTGCCAGGGTTTCAAAGCTCTTCATCAGTTTCATGAAAGAGGCGTTGGATGTAAAAAAGACATCTCGGGGGTATGAGCCATGAGAGTTTAGGTGGCCCATAAGAAGACAATCTGGCTCCTCGCGGTGATCGTCCAGACCGTGTTATCTGGCGGAGTGAAAAGAAAACAGCCCTATCTCAGGGCTGTCTTCTTTTTGTAGACACGCATGGTGGCTGTGAAGCTGGCTTGGAATGTATGTCTACCGCCAGGTGCCCCCACAGGGATTCGAACCCTGGTTTTAGCCTTGAAAGGGCTGCGTCCTGGTCCCCTAGACGATGGGGGCATTTCCCACGCCCCGGAATTCTACCACTCCCACCCCGGCGGGTCAAGTAACTCAAAATACGATTTTAAATCGGACTTCTCATTTAGGATTCCGCATGGTATAATTTTTCTCCGCGCCGCCAATGGCGGCTTTATCTTGTCTGTACTTATCCACGCATTCATCTGCGTTTTGGATTGAACTCAGGAAGGACCGGTTAAGATGAGCGATTTACTCAAGGCCGTTGAGGCCCCAGAAAACGAAAACGTACCCGAGCTGCACCCCGGCGACCAGGTGCGTGTGTTCCTGCGCATCAAGGAAGGCAACACCGAACGCACCCAGGAGTTCCGCGGCACAGTGATCCGCGTGCGCAACAGCGGCAACAATGCCAACTTTACAGTGCGCCGCGTCGCCAGCAATGGCGTTGGCGTCGAGCGTACTTTCCTGGCGCGCTCGCCGCGTTTGGAAAAGGTGATGATTGAACGCCACTCGCATGTACGCCGCGCCCAATTGTACTTCCTGCGTGAACGTACCGGCAAGCGCTCCCGCCTCAAGCAGAAGTTTACCTCCTGAGTCTGCTTGGGAGCCCTCTTCCCTGCCTATCCAGAGGCGCAGCCGCCCGTTAAGCTGCGCCTCTTTGTTGTTCAAAATCCTCTCTGGAGATATTTGAAATGCCCCCCTTGATTGGTTTGACAACTTCCCGTTCGGTCAGCGCTTACGGCCTGCCCATGCTGGGCGTGGTTGAAGCTTACGTCAAATCCTTGAGCGCCGCCGGCGCCGTTCCCCTGCTGATCCCATTGGGATTGCCTGAATCTCACCTGGATGCCATGGCTGCCCGCCTGGATGGTATTCTATTCACCGGCGGCGGCGACGTGCACCCGGAGCGCTACCGCGCCAAAGGGCACCCCAAAGTCAACTCCATCGACGAAGACCGCGACCGCATAGAGATTCACCTGGTGCAGCAGGTGGTGCAGCGCGGCACGCCATTCTTAGGCATTTGCCGCGGTTTACAGGTGATCAACGTGGCCCTGGGCGGCACGCTGTACGAAGATATCCAGGATCAGAATCCCACTGCCATGAAGCATAACTACACCAACCAGGAAGGCCGCGATTTCCTGGCGCACCGGGTGGAACTCAACCCGCACAGCCGCCTGTCCGCCATCCTGGGCCTGATCGAATCGCCGGTCAACAGCCTGCACCACCAGGCTGTGCGCCGCCTGGCAGACAGTTTGCTGCCCTCGGCTTTCGCGCCGGATGGCATCCTGGAGGGCTTCGAGCTTCCCTCCCACCCATTCGGATTGGCAGTGCAGTGGCACCCAGAGTGGCTGCAGGGTCACCTGGCGATGCGTTCCCTGTTCCAGGCGTTCGTGCAAGCCAGCGGCACTGTAGAAAAAACCCAGGAAGAGCGCGCCTCGATCCAGCGCTGAGCCGGCATTCTCTTACCCAAAACCATGTCCACCGCACCCCAAAGCCCGGCTGAAAACCTGATCGGCGTCTTCGACTCAGGCGTCGGCGGGCTGTCGGTGCTGCGCGCCCTGCGCGAGCTGCTCCCCGGGCACCCCATGATCTACGTTGCCGACCAGGCTCACGTACCTTACGGGCCGCGCTCGCTGCGGGAGGTGCGCCGCTTTTCAGAGCAGATCACCCGCTTCTTGCTGGCGCAGGATGCGCAGTTGATCGTTGTGGCTTGCAACACGGCTTCCGCCGCAGCGCTGCATGAGCTGCGCCGCGCATTCCCCCAGGTGCCCTTCGTGGGCATGGAACCGGCGGTCAAACCCGCTGCTGAAACCACGCGCAGTGGCGTGGTCGGCGTGCTGGCGACGCCCGCTACCTTCCAGGGAGCGCTGTACGCCTCGGTGGTCGAGCGCTTCGCCCAGGGTGTGCGCCTGCTGCAAGATACCTGCACGGGTCTGGTAGCGCAAATCGAAGCCGGAAACCTGGATGGGGGTGAAGCCCGCCGCATATTGGAAGAAGCGCTGCAGCCGATGATCGCCTTGGGAGTGGACACCGTGGTGCTGGGGTGTACGCATTATCCCTTTGTCATCCCTTTGATCCAGGAGATCGTTGGCCCGCAGGTGCGAGTGATCGACCCGGCTCCGGCGGTCGCCCGCCAAGCGCGGCGCGTGCTGCAGGAACGCGGCCTGTATAACCACGCGGTGAATCCTGCCCCGCTGCGCGTGATGACTACCGGGAATAAAGCGGCACTGGAAGCCTTACTACCGCGCCTTTTGGGCGCTTCCGCCCCCGTTGAGGCACTGCGCTGGCAGCGAGGCAAGTTGGTTCTGTCCGAAGGTTAAAGGCTCTTCAAATTTTCAGGCGGCAGCGGCGGCCAATCACCGATCTGTTCGGCCTGCTCGGGCCAGTTGCGTTTCCCGCTCCAGCTATCAACCATGAAGGCATACACCGCAGTGCGTTTCAGCTCGCTATCCGTAATTGGGCGGTAATGCGCCCCGACTTTCAGATCAGGGAAATATTTTTCGATCAAACCGTAAAGCGCCTTACGCTGCAAATCTTCTTGCTGGATTACCTGCACTTCACCAAAAGCAACCACGCTCTCATACTGTAAAGAAAATTCCAGCGCCGCATTGGAAGGCAGCAAGCGCCCCCAGCGGCTGGCGCTGAAGCAGGCTTTTGGAAAGCGGTCGATATTCTGGCGTAAGCGTCCGGTGAGATTGGTGTGGAAGTAAATTTCATTGGCCCCAGCATCGTATACGAACAGCACCGGGGTCATGAAAGGCTGCATCTCCCATTGGGTGGCAACATAACCGATTTCTGCTTTGATTAGAAAGTCCCGGTTCCAGGCTTCAGCCTGAGCGCGTTCTTTGCGAAGCATCGCGTTGATCGGTTTCTTTCCCATTTCTACCTCACCCTTTTCTCGTCTCGCCGTCTTATACTTCATCCGCAGGCAGAACGCCCCACGTTTTGGGGTCCACGTGCAGGGCAGCAAAATTCTCAAAGCTCAGGTCCCGGAAGGTAAAACCTAGCGACCGGCGAGCCTGCTCAAACAAGTCGGTGTAGCTACCCACAATACGCTGCTCCCAATCCAATCCCAGATTATGGGCTGCCTCGCGGATATCTTGCGGGGTAGGGCCTTCGATTTCCGCAAAATCACCGAAGGGCATCTCATCCAGAGTCACTTCGAGATTGCCGAGGTGGTAAGTGGTGCGGCGCTTCTCGTATACCAGCACCACCTGGTAGCCCAATGCTTCCAGAAAGCGGCGGGCTGTGGCAAATTCACCCACCGTAAACTCGATCTCCTGGCGCAGGCGCGCCCCGCCCTGCAGCTTCCCTGGGCCTTTATAAGTCAGGCGTACATTCTGGTCCTGCCGCAAGCGCAGCACCTGGTAGGCGCGCCCCAGAGCGCCATCCGGCGTGTCGAAACGCAGGTTGATCTCGTGGACAGACGGCTGGGACAGGCTGGCTCCAGCGGCTTGCAGGCGCGCCTCCAACCCAGGCAAGTCTGCCAGGAAAAATTTCACTTCCAGCTCACGGTCGTTGGCTGCCATCGTTACACCACACTCAACAGCGTCTGGCGCTGTTCTACACTGTCGCCTGGCTTAACCCGCACTCGGGTCACTTTCCCGGCGCGCGGCGCTTTCAGCTCGTTTTGCATTTTCATTGACTCCAATAATAACAGCACATCACCGCGTTCCACCTGCTGGCCTTCTTTGACCGGGATCGCAACCACCAGGCCGGGCATGGGCGCCTTGAGATAATATTCTCCCCGGTCGGCGACCCGGCTGCCGGCAGAAGCACGCAGGCGCTTTTCACGCTCGTCTTCCACCTTTGCCGGGTATAACGTCCCATGCAGCAGCACCTGCAGCCCTTCTTCAGCCGGGTAGACATAGGCCTCGTAGGAGCGCCCATCCACCAGCATCGAATACACTGGCTGGCTACCGGCGGTATCGAAATCCACATGGTATGTCACCCCATCGATGATGACACACGTTTCATCGACGATCTCTACCAGGAATTCCCGCTCACCAATCGTTGTTACATATTTCATATCCGGCCTCCCGTTATTTCTGCAGGCGTTCCCAGCGGCTGAGCCACTTCCAGTTGCTGGTGTCGCGTTCGCCGCGCTGGATGAAGTGCGATGCCAGCTCCATTTCGCGGTGTGACACCAGGGTGGCGAAGATTGCTGCGATCTCCGGCCGCGAGCCTCTACCTTCCTCGGGTGCGTCCATCAAGAAGCGCTCTTCTACAAAGCGCGTATCGAACTGCCCGCCCATGAAGCGATGCGAGTCCATCAAATTTTGGTGGAAGGGGATATTGGTGCGTACGCCGACGATCTTATACTCTTCCAGGGCGCGGCGCATGCGCAGGATGGCTTCTGCCCGCGTCTCACCCCATACAATTAACTTGGATATCAGCGAATCGTAATACGATGAGATCTCAAAGCCGGGGTAAACGCCGGTATCCACCCGCACCCCCGGACCGGTGGGTAGAATGCTGTGACCAATCCGCCCGGTGGAGGGTAAAAAGTTATTATATGGATCTTCCGCATTGATGCGGCACTCGATCGCCCAACCGTTGAGGTGAACATCTTGCTGTTGGTAGCGCAGGTGGCGACCACGCGCAATGCGGATCTGCTCTTTGACGATGTCGATGCCTGTGACCAGCTCAGTAACCGGATGCTCCACCTGCAGGCGGGTATTCATCTCAAGAAAGTAAAAGTTCTTATCCTTGTCCACCAGAAACTCGATTGTCCCGGCGTTGACATAATGCACCGCCTGGGCTGCCCTTACGGCTACATCGCCCATCAACTGGCGCAGTTCCTTGTTCTCTCCAACAAAGGGCGAGGGAGACTCTTCCAGCAGTTTCTGGTGACGGCGCTGCAGCGAACACTCACGCTCTCCCAGGTGAACGACATTCCCGTGCTCATCCGCCAGGATTTGAATCTCGATATGGCGCGCGCCTTCTAGCAGCTTTTCAAGATAAACGTTGCCTTCTCCAAAGGAAGCCTCCGCCTCCCTGCGCGCAGCGTGCAGCAGCCCCGGCATCTCTTCGAGCGTGCGCACCTCGCGCATGCCTTTGCCGCCGCCGCCAGCAGTGGCTTTGATCAGCAGTGGAAAACCGATCTGGGGCGCCAGCTCGAGCAGATCTTCATCGCGCAGCGAACCCTCGCCTTCTGTGCCGGGCACCACCGGGACACCCGCGCGGGTAACCGTGGCGCGCGCCACTGCCTTGTCGCCCATTGCCGCAATCGCCGAAGGGCGCGGGCCAATGAATGCCAGCCCGGCATCCAGGCAGGCCTGGGCGAAATCGGCCCGCTCTGCCAGGAAACCGTATCCCGGATGGATGGCGCCAGCCCCGCACTTACGGGCGATCTCCACGATGCGATCGCCCCGCAGGTAAGAATCACGCGATGGCGCCGGGCCTAATAAGTAGGCCTCATCCGCATAACGCACGTGCAAAGCGTGCCGGTCGGCTTCGGAATAGACCGCCACAGTCTGCATGCCCAGCTCCCGGCACGCCCTCAGAATGCGCACAGCGATCTCTCCGCGATTGGCGATCAATACCTTGTTAAACATACCTCGCTCCTATCCATTCCGGGATGCTTCCGGGCTGGTATGGTGCCCATTCGACCCGGGGTGCAGCGCTGCCTGCAAAAACGCCAGCAGGCGGGGATTGAAAGCTGCTCCGGATTCCTGGGGCAGCATGTGATTGGCATCCTTCAGCAGCCAAAGCTGTGACTTCGGCAGAGCCTGCGCCAGGTCGCGGGCGTGCTGCGCAGAGGCATGCTCGTCTTGCAGGCCCTGAACAACCCATACCGGGCAGGTGATGCTCCGCAGCAGCGGGCGCATATCCCAGCCAATGATCTCGGGCCGCATCCAGCCCCGATACCAGTGGTAGAAAACCTGATCGGTTTTTTCGCCGTGCATACGGCGCAGCCCGGCACGCATACGCGGGTCGTTCTCGAAAGCCCAACGCACACCTTCGATGCCCGGGAGCATCTTCTCTTCCACGTAGATATGGGCGGCGACCACCACCACGGCGGTCACTCGATGGGGGTGAGCAGCCGCGAAATACAGGCAGATCGTACCGCCGTCGCTGTGCCCAACCAGGGCTGCCTGTTCGAGGTGCAGCTCATCCAGCAAACCCAGCAGGTCGTCCAGGTCTTCGTCGAAGGAAGGCACCGATAGACGCGGGCGCGGATCGGATTGGCCGTATCCCCAGCGGTCATATACGATCACATTAAAGCCGGCTTGCGCCAGCAGCGCCGTCTGGGAACGCCAGGCTTGCGTTGAGCCCAGACCATGGTGGAGCAGTACGACTGCTGGCCCGTCCAGCGGGCCCTGGCGATCAACATACAAGCGCCGGCCATGCAGCTCGATGTACATTTCGTCCTTGTACACGATCACAAAGGGATACAGCCGTGCTTGCGCGGCGGGTTAGAGTCGCGCTTGTTGGAGAGCATCTCCAGAGCATTGATCAGGCGCGGGCGGGTCTCGCGCGGCTCGATGATGTCATCGATGTAACCGCGCGAAGCCGCAATATACGGATTGGCGAACTTCTGGCGGTATTCAGCCACCAGCTCAGCTTTGCGCTGCACCGGATCTTCAGCCTGGGCCAGCTCTTTTCGGAAGATGATGTTCACTGCCCCATCGGGACCCATCACGGCGATCTGAGCCGAAGGCCATGCCAGATTCACATCGCCGCGGATGTGCTTGCTGCTCATCACGTCGTAAGCCCCGCCATAGGCTTTCCGGGTAACCACGGTGAGCTTGGGTACGGTTGCTTCGCAGTAAGCGTATAGAAGTTTAGCGCCCGAGCGTATGATACCGCCGTGCTCTTGACCGGTACCGGGCAGGAAACCCGGCACATCCACAAACGTGACAATCGGGATATTGAATGCGTCGCAAAAACGGACAAAGCGGGCTGCTTTCTCCGAAGAATTGATATCCAGGACGCCAGCCAGCACCGCCGGCTGGTTAGCGATGATGCCAATGCTGTGCCCGCCCAGGCGAGCGAATCCCACCACGATGTTGGCAGCATAGGCCTCGTGGATTTCGAAAAACGCGCCATCATCCACAATCAGGCGAATAGCATCCTTAATATCATACGGTTTTCCGGGATCATCCGGTACAAGGCTGTCCAGAGCCTCTTCCATGCGCAGCGGATCATCACCGTTTGGCACGAACGGCGCATCCTCCATATTGTTCTGAGGCATGTATGCCAGCAGCTTGCGGATCACGTACAAAGCATCTGCTTCGCTGTCGACTGCCAGGTGACACACCCCGGAGACTTCCGAATGCACGCTGGCGCCACCCAGTTCTTCGAAAGAGACCTCTTCATGCGTGACCGTTTTAACCACTTCGGGGCCGGTGACAAACATATACGAAGAGTTGCGCACCATGACGATGAAATCAGTCAATGCCGGTGAGTATACCGCCCCGCCCGCACAAGGCCCCATGATCACGCTAATTTGTGGAATTACCCCAGAAGCCAGTGTGTTGCGCAGGAAAATATCGGCATACCCGCCCAGCGAGACCACACCTTCCTGGATGCGCGCCCCACCCGAATCGTTCAGGCCGATCACCGGCGCGCCATTTTTCATTGCCATATCCATGATCTTGCAAATCTTTTCAGCGTGCACCTCCCCCAGGCTGCCACCGAAGACAGTGAAGTCCTGCGAGAAGATATACACCAACCGCCCGCTGATTGTGCCCCAACCGGTCACCACGCTGTCGCCCAGGTATTTTTGCTTGTCCAAACCGAAATCATTGGTGCGATGCTCTACAAAAGCGTCGATCTCACGAAAAGAACCCTTATCCATCAGCAAATCGATCCGTTCGCGCGCTGTCAGCCGGCCCCGACTGTGCTGGGTCTCGATCCTCTCTTCACCACCACCCAGGCGGCTCTTAGATCTCTGTTCTCGCAGCTCACGAATCTTGGGGTCGGTTGTCATAAGCCTCTCCAAAAAATGCCTTTGATGAAGGTCGGGAAAGTGTCCAAAATGTATACGCCAGGACCAACAGGTTCAAGCCAAGGATGAAAGGCCAGTTCATGCGCGCCGCTGGTGAAGCCATCACCAGCCGGTCGAACCAGTCGTAGAAAGTGTAGCACGGCACAGCCAGTTTCGCCAGGATTGGCGACCAGACTGCGCCGCGCCACAATCCCCATGCCAGAGGCAGCCCTACCAGCGACCAAAACAAACCCGTCAAAGCCGGGTAAAGCGGCGAAAATGGCAATATCTCTATGAGGAAGTCCCACTGCCTCAGGCTGCCAACAAAACGCGCCAGGGAGAGTCCCGTAATGCTTAACACTCCCAGGGCAAGCAAGGTTACGCTGCGTGGTCTGCTCGGGCGCGGGTGGTTGTTCGGCTGGCGCGGCAAGGTCATCATCAATCACCCAGAGTCCATTTTATCCTTGAATATCCAGGGTTAGCTTGCCTGTTTGCAGGTTCTGCTCCAGGCGTTCCTGCGCCAGATTCGCCTCAGCCAATGGATAGGAGCAATCCATCACCGGGCGCAGCCTGCCCTGGAATACCAAATCCATCACCTCGGCAAAATCAGTCCGCGTGCCCATGCTGGAGCCGATCACGCTCAGGTGTTTGCCGAATATAAAGCGGTTGTCGATCTCGAACCTGGCCCCGCCGGTGTTGCCTACCGTCAGAATGCGGCCTCCTTTGGCAGCGGCACGGAAACTGAGCGGGAAGGTTGTGCCCACGTTGTCGACCACCACATCCACGCCGCGTTTGGCGGTCAAATTAAAAACGGTACGCGACCAGTTTTCGTCTTTGGAACGATCGATGAGGAAATCGGCGCCCAGGCTTTCCGCCACAGCAAGCTTTTCCGCGTTCGATCCAACCACGTAGACAACCGCCCCTGCCAGTCTGGCGATCTGGATGCAGGCGGTGTTGACGCCGCCTGAAGCGCCGACCACCAGCACGCTTTCACCGGGTCGCACCCGGCCGCGCACCACAAGCGAATGCCAGGCAGTGTGAAAAACCAGCGCGGCAGCCGCGGCTGTGTGGGGATCAAAATCCTCCGGCATCGCATAAACGTTTTCTTGAGGCACGCACACATATTCCGCATAGGTGCCGCGGCGGGTTTCGCCCAATAACTCCCAGCTTGTGCAGCGATTGTCCTGCCCGGCGATACAAGCCGGGCATCTCCCGCAGCTCAAGTTGGAATTAATCACCACCTTGCTGCCGGTGTCCCAGCCAGTCACACCCGGACCAATTGCTGCAATCTCTCCAGCTCCATCTGCGCCAGGGATGTGCGGGTATTCCAGGCGAATGCCGGGCCAGCCGTTGCGCACCCACAGGTCCAGACGGTTCAAAGCCGCAGCGCGCAGGCGCACCTGTACCTGCCCCGGTCCGGGTTGTGGGTCGTCGATCTGGCTGTATTCCAACACCTCCGGCCCGCCATGCTGGTGAAACAGAACTGCTTTCATATGCGCTTCCTCAACGTCTACTCGTGCTCCAGCCGGATCTCCCAGATGTGAGTGTGCGCCGGTTCAGTTTGATGCATATCTAGCACTTCCACCCGCAGCATTCGCGCCGGGTATTCACCCCTGAAATCCAGGCGGATTTCAGGGTCGGAAACCGTGCCGCGATCTTGAATCGTAAACCGCTGGGGTTCGGCTTGCGGCGTTGCATACACAAGTGCGGTAATCTGCGCTTCGATGCTGCCAATGATAACGGATATTCCCCGCAGCATATGCGGTTCTGAAAAGGTCAATTCGTACACCGCCGGATTCGCCTCCAGCGTGCGCGTCAGGCTGAAAGGGTCGCCATCGAAGGCCTGGCTCGGCGTGCCGATATCAAGCAAGGAGTGCCGCACCTGCACCGTCTCGCCATCTAATTCGATCTCCGTTTGTTGAAGCTGGCGGCGCTGAACCTGCTCGGCGGCAAAAATGGCCTCGATATTATCCACATAGCTCAAACGCAGGAAATAGAAACCGGGCTTGCCATCCGGGTATGGTAAGATTTGCTCGACCTGGATTGGCTCGAACTTGGCGCTGCCTTTCACCAGTTGATACTCCTCAGGAGTGACGATGAACAACATACGCTCATCGAGCGGTCGAATGCGTTCGATGTGCCCGCGCACACTGCCCAGCTCGACCGGCAGCGGATCCCCCAGGAAAAAGCGCGCCACGATGTCGGCCCCATTCGTCCACACCGGAGACAGGATGATGAATGTGTCCGGTTCGGCCTTCAAGATGCGGCGCACTTCGCCGTATACCTGCGAGGCGCCGTACTGCATGCCCCCCAGACCGTAATCACGGTGCCAGAGCGCCCCGTTCGCCAATGAATCCTGCAGCAGGTTGAGGTTAAGCACTCCCAGCAGCAGGAAGGCTCCGGTCACCACCAGGCCAGGCGGCAGCCCGCGCGTGAACGATCGCCAGCGTTGGTATCTTAGCCGTTTGAACAGATCGCCAGGATGCTCCAGCCACAACAGCACTTGCTCTATCCCCAGGGCCGCCAGCACGCTCGCGGGGATGACCATCGAGAGCAGGCGGGTGATGCCGATGCCCACCAGGACGCCCCCGGCAGGCGCCGCCAGCAAGGCGATCAAGATCAAACGGTGAGCCGAGCTGCGCATGCGCCGCAGAGCGAGAATCAAGCCCAGCAGTATGAAAGGGAAAACCAGCCTCGAAAGGTGTCCATAGCTGTCCATCACATGGCGAGGCAAGTCATGATCGTGCGGGACGAACCAGTAGCCTGGGCTTAGCCCAAAAAGATACAGCCGCCACAGGCGGCCCAGCTTTTCAGAAAGCGGCAGCGGTTGGATAATGTAAGCGTCGAGCAAGCGCAGGTGTTCTGCTGAGGTGCCGGGGTACGCCTGCTGGAATCGAATGTAAGGCAGCGCCAGGAAAATCGCAAGCAACGCCATGCGAGCCAGCAAGCGCCGCTGCTGCCAGTGGTAGCGGGCATCGGAGAGCAGCAGCAGAAACGCCGTTACTGCGATGACCACCTGCCCGGGGCTGTAGCTGTAAAACGCCAGCGCCGCCAGCACACAGGCAGCGTAGATCATACGGGGATTCCCCTGGCGATATAAGCCGTAGGTATACAGGAAGGCGGCGTAAAATGAGACGAACAGCACGGTTTCGAAAGCGGTGCGCGAATGCAGGAACCAGGCAGGCGTTATGGAGAGCAGCAGCGAGCCTAACCACCAATAGCGGGCGCGGTACAGATCGCGCAGCATCCATCCCACTGAGGCGGCTGCCAGCACAGTGACCAACACAGAAGCAGCCCGGGTGACAAAGATCGATTTGCCGAACAGCAGGTAAGGCAGCACTTGCAGGTAAACGCTGATGCTCAGGTTGTAGTAGCTGCCATTCTTGAAATATGTCGGCAGGAAAACCTGATCGGCGCCGCGCAGCCCATCTCTCAGCAGGTCGGCTGCCAGCATAGTCTGCACAGCCTCATCGGAGAAGAAATAGATCGGATAGCGATCCAGCGCGACCAGGCGCACAACCAGGTAGACCACCAACGCCAGCACAAACAAAGCCCCTGCCGCCTTGCCTCTGCCTGTCGTCCAATCCCCATACAGCAGTTGGCGCACGATAGTCTGCTTGCCGGGTTGATCTGCAGGTGCCAGCCGGCTGCGTGCTTGCAGGTCGGCATTGGCTGCCCCGCTCCTGACCTGCACGCTGTCGCCTGGCAGCCCAGTGACCACCACAGATATATCCCCAACTTGCAGCACTTCATTTGCTTCGACAGGCTGTTCAGTCCCGGCATCCGGCAGGCGCTCAACTGTTACCCGTATGCGCATACCCTCAGGCAGGTCCACGTGCAGGAAGACCTTCTCGTCGCGAGGCTCCGCTGCCCGCTCATCAGAGCGATCATTGTCCGGCTGCACAGATCCACTCCATCGTAGGGGAAACCCAAAGCGAGAACCGGGTCACGCCGGTGAGCGTGCGCACGGCGCATGGCAGCTTGCCCAAAGCCCGCACCGGCTCGACCAGCGCGGACCGGGTGCCTTCATCCATTTCCGGGTAAATCATCACCACGGTGCGCGGCGAACGCAGCACTTCCATCGAATCCAGAGGCAGACCGTTTGCTGATACAGTTATCTTCTCCAGCCGTACCTGGTCCGTGGGGATGTCATAATTGCGCGCCATCATCGAGTAGCCATCGATGCCCCACGGAGGCTCTGTCAGAAAAGCAAAAACCAAATTCTGCGGCTCGTTGGCTGTATGACCGCGAATATGCTCCATGATGCGCATGAACAGCATCACCGGCGATTGGTAGCCCGTCGAGCGTAGGGGCGAGAGCACATAGGCTTGATACAGGTTCAAACCCAACACAGCCAGCAGCACCGATCCCAGCAGCCATGCAGGCAGGGTTTGCGGGAAGCGCGGCAGCTTGCGAATCTGTGCCAACATCCATTCCAGGCCGAGCGCGGCGATCAAGGTCCAGAAGGGCAGCAGTAAGAACATGCGCGTGGTCGGGGGAAACCTCCCGCCGTGTGAGGTTCCGACCAGGAACAGCGAGGCGGCGAAACTTGCCAGTATGAACGCCCAGAAGCGGCTCTTCCAGCCGGACAGCAGCAGGGCGCACAAACCCAGGGCGAAGAAAATGCCGGTGAGCGCGTCCAGGTAAGCTACAGCCACGAAATGGCTTTCCTGCGGGATGTATAAAAACGAAAGGAAAGCATACAAAAGGTTGCTTGCGAAATGGTTGCCCAAGCTGGCGGAACTGATGACAATGTCCGCCTGGTACAGCACGGTGCCTGGTATTTTCTCGCGCCAGTAATCAGCCTGGACCAGCAGCGGCAAGACCAGCAGCGCCAAAGACAGTCCCGCTGCCAGCCAGCGCCGTCTGGCTGGCAGCGTAATGGGCGGGTCGTAAAACAGCACCAACAATACGACCACCGGCAAACAATACAGCGCCGCCGGGTAAACGTAAAAGCACAGCCCTGCCGCCAGGCCCAACATCACCTGGGGGAAAAAGCTCCGGCTGCGCACTGCCCAGGCGCCGGCAGCCAGCACCAGCGAGGCGGCAAATAATGCTTGCAAATTATTGTAGCCGATCTTCCCAAAGGTCATCAAGTAATGCGCCGGCGCCATCAACGCGATAGCCAGCAGGGAAACCCTGGCAGTCAGAAACTGCCTGAGGAACCAGTAAAGCAAGCCCAGTGAAAGCGCCGCCAGATAAAGATTGCTGATGCGCCAGCCAAAATTGCTGCTGCCGATGAAGATTCTGGCAAAGAAAGCCTGTATCACCGACGAGATAAAGGGATGTGAGCCGTAAACCGCAGTGCCATCAAACAACTTATTGAGCGTGGAAAGCCAGTCCTGACTGCGAGCCAGCTCCTGGGCATAATCAAAAAAGCTGTATTCATCGCCAATGACTGAAAATTCCCACCCATCGATGCGGAAGGTATACAGGATCAAGGCGAAATTCACCAACCAAAAAATCCCCGGCAGGCTGACGGAGCTGCGCAGAACGATGAGCAGTGCACCCGCCAGTACCAATCCCCATAACCAAACAAATTGGCGATCGCCATAATAATGATACAGGAACAGCATCAGCAAAATGTGCAGCGCGGCCATCACCAGCGCCGGCATCCAATGTGGTTTGGCGGTTTGCAGGATATCTGCCGGTCGATGCTCTCGCAGGAAACCAGCCAGGATAAAAACCAGCACTGCTCCCAGGTACAGCCCGCCAAATCTCTGGCCCGTGACGATTTCGAGCACAAATACGCTCAAGGCGCAAATTACTGCACCAGCCATACCCCAGGCACTCACCCGCCGCTGCAGCGCGGATACCCTGGAAACGCCCGCTGGGTTATCCTGGGAAAACCCGGCCGGATCGTCGATGGGTTGCCCCAGCACTCTCACCAACCAGGGCAGCGCAAGCCAGCAGCCCAACACCGCCGCGAAATAGGCAGGCAGGCTGATGCTGCGCGCCAGGATGTTGTGCTCCCAGAATTCATCCAACCATGGTAGGTTGAAGGGAAGCTCGAGCCAGCGATCACGCACAACCAGAATCGCCGGAAGTGCTGCGGCAAATATCAGGAGCGTCCAACCGGCGCCACGCACGGCTGCATTTGCCGGGAGCCGGAGACGTGCAGGCAGGTTCTGCCATGCCAGGCTGCGCGTGGGTAAGGCTGTTTCCGGGGACTGTAATGGTGCAGTCCAATCGGGATCTGGAGCGGTAGGAGCTGGGATGACAGCGGCACGCCTCTCGATGGTGAACGAGACGCGATCCACAGCAGAAAAATCAAATGCAAGCTCTAACGGGACTCTGGCAGCAGCAGGGTTGGCCCCGGCATCCGGCTCAGGTTCATCCGGCTCCTGCTCATCGAGCCGGGCAGCTGTACTTCTGAGCCACTGCGGCAGTGAATATCGCAGCCAGGTCAGAACCGGAGAGTACTCGCCAAGTAATGTGGCAATCTGCCCGCCCGAACGCTTATCCAGGCCGCGCAGCCTGTTGAAACGCCTGAGCCAATAAATCAAGGCTGCATCCAAGACAACAGCCAGCAGCAGCACAAAGATGAGATATTCCCGGCTCGCCATTCAGGATTAGATGCTCGACCAGACCCTACTGCACGGCAGCTGGTCTGATACCCAGGTTACCGCAAGCCCAGCTCTGACCTTGAGATCACCAGCCTTTGGATTTCGCTGGTGCCTTCATAGATCTCCGTGATCTTGGCGTCACGGAAATAGCGCTCCACAGGCAGCTCTTTGCTGTAGCCCATGCCGCCGTGAATCTGCACGGCTGCATGGGTGACAAACATAGCCGTTTCGGAGGCGAACAGCTTCGCCATGGAGGCCTCCAGCGTGTAGCGCTCGCCCGTTCGCTTGGAGCGTTCCTTTGCCATCGCGGCGTTGTACACCAGCAGCCGGCTGGCCTCGATGCGTGTTTTCATGTCCGCCAGCTTGAAGGAGATGCCCTGGAAATCTCCGATCTTCTGCCCGAAGGCTTCGCGATCGCGGGCATAAGCCAGGCTGGCATCATACGCTGCCTGGGCAATGCCCAGCGCCTGGGCAGCGATGCCGATGCGCCCGGCATCCAAAACGGTCATAGCAACCTTGAAGCCCTCCCCCTCTTCGCCCAGGCGGTTTTCAGCCGGCAGGCGGTAATCTTCATAGACAATCTCACTGGTCGCTGAGGCGCGGATCCCCAACTTGGGTTCTTTTTTACCAACCACAAAGCCAGGTTTGTCCGTTTCTGTGATGAAAGCCGTCACTCCGCGGTGCTTCTTTTCAGGTTGGGTCATCATGAACACCACGATGTAATCCGCCACCGGTCCGCTGGTGACCCAGGATTTGCGTCCGTTCAGCACGTAATGATCCCCGTTCAACACGGCCCGGCTGCGCATCGTGCCGGCATCCGAGCCCGACATCGGCTCGGTCAGCGAGTAGGCGCCGATGGCGCTCCCCGAGGCAACCGCCCCCATGTACTTTTGCTTTTGCATTTCACTGCCGAATTTGAGGATCCCATGGCAGAACAGCGAATTGTTGACCGACATGATGGTGCCATGTGCGGCATCGGCTTTACAGATTTCTTCCAAAGCCAGCGCGTATGCCAGGGTATCCATGCCGGCGCCGCCGTACTCTTCCGGCACCTCAATGCCCATAAAGCCCATCCCACCCATCTTTTGTACCGTGGCAGAAGGAAAATCGCCCGTCTCGTCGAACTCGGCCGCGATGGGGGCGATCTCTTTTTGGGCAAAGTCACGCGCCGCCTGGCGGATCATCTCATGCTCGTCTGTCAGGGGAAACAACCCGTTGCCGGTCATGCAATCCTCCTCTTGATTGATCTGTCATCCTGAACGTGGTGAAGGATCTAGATCCTTTTGCGTGGCCCACGGGTGCGGCCAGCTCTTCATAGTAGTTGATCGGGGTGAAATGATTATAGCATGCCTGGAGAGTCCACGGGTGTCGCTCTCCCCTCATATGAGTGATAAAATCCCTGCCATGAATATCCAAGCGTACCCGAAGGATAAACACTTCCCCTGGATAGTGTTAGGGCTGTTGTTATTAACTTTCGGGTTGTTCACCCCATGGTTGGGTTTATATTTTGATGATTGGCCGGTGATAACCAATTTACACCTGCGTGATATCGGCACTTTCTGGGATTTTCATCGCTCCGACAGACCAGTAGCGGCCTGGACTTATATCGCAGCAGGCCCCATAGCAGGCACGCGACCAATCGCCTGGCAGTTCTTTTCAATCATCGCGCGGTGGGCCACCGTTTTAGGAGGTTGGTGGTTGCTGCGCGGTTTATGGCCCGCGCACAAACGTGAAGCTGCCTGGATGGCGCTGCTGTTTTCGATATTCCCGGCTTTCGACCAGCAAGCGATATCTGTAGCCTACAGCCAGCATTGGATGATTTTCGCACTTTTCTGCGTTTCGATGGGATCCATGCTGCAGGCGGAACGTGACAAACGCCGTTTCTGGTTATGGACCATGCTGTCAGCAAGTACAATGCTGGCTCATATTTTCAGCATGGAATACTTTTCCGGGCTGGAACTGCTTCGACCGCTGTTTTTATTTGTGGTGACAGCAGAAACCCATAAAGAATGGACCCCCAGGTTAATCTATTCTATAAAACGCTGGCTGCCCTATTCGATGATCCTTGGTATTTTCGTGTTCTGGCGTTTGGTAATTTACCCGCAAAGTCGGGGGGATCCAAACAATCCACGCATATTGTTTGATCTTTTCAACCAACCAATATCAGCTCTTCTCACCTTAGCACAGTACGCCGTGCAGGATTTCCTGAATATCATGGTTGGATCCTGGTACAAAACCCTCGATCCATCTGCATATGTGCTGAACGACCGAATCGTAGTAATCTCACTGGTTAGCGCCGTTGTGCTTGGAGTACTCACATTTCTGACCTTGAGAGGGTTTCATCCAGAGACGAAAAACTCTGACGCAGACGGATCGCGCCCTGCCTGGATAAGACAAGCGATTATCATCGGCATCATAGGCGTTCTGCTTGGGGTATTTCCTGTATGGCTCACCGGTCGTCAAACGACATTGGGCTTATACGGCAGCCGTTTTTCACTGGCATCCATGTTAGGAGCCAGCATTTTCACGATTGCGGCCTTGGAATGGATCACCCCTCGCCGGCTTACCCGAATCGTGTTATTGAGCTTACTGATCAGCATCGCTGTGGGCTACCATATTCGCCGCGTGGAGATATTCAATCGCTCCTGGGTAAAACAACAGCGCTTCTACTGGCAGCTCTCCTGGCGCATCCCAGAATTAAAATCCGGGGCTTCCATCGCGGCTGACGGCGAGCTGTTTCTCTATGTGGGGCGATATTCCACTGCCTTAGCGCTAAATCTTCTATACCCGGAAGATTTACCCTATCCAAATATCGGGCATTATTTCTATGAGCTTCCCGAACGAATCGAACGCCGCGCGGAAGCGCTTGCCGCAGGCGAGCCCATAGAGTGGAAATTTCGCAACTTTCTATTCAAAGGCTCAACCAGAGATACCGTGCTAGTGTATTACGAGCCCGAATTGGGAAATTGTCTCTGGGTGTTGGAACCAGGCGATGTCGACAACCCGGAATTACCGCTGTTGACCGCACAAGGACTGCCGGTTTCAAACCTTAATGTCATCTTGCCCGATCCCGAACCACAGAATGGTGTTCCCTCGCAAATCTTTGGAGCAGAGCCGGAACACAACTGGTGTTATTTCTTCCAAAAAGCCGACCTGGCACGTCAATTTGGCAACTGGCAGGATGTAGTTGATTTTGGCGAACAGGCCGAAAGCCTGGGGCACACTCCCAACAATCAACAAGAGTGGATCCCCTTTATCGAAGGTTATGCCCGGACCGGTAGATGGGAAGAAGCGATTGAGAAAACATTGCACGTCCGGCGTGCCAATTTTCGAGTCAGCGGACGTTTGTGCAGGCTTTGGGAGCGGGTCACAAATGATATGCCGGTACCACAAGATTACAATGATCAGTTCAATGCCATGCTGGCACGCCTGGAATGCTCCACACCTTAATTGCACGCCGGATCGCTCATATTTGGAATACGGAGATACCGATGAACGCTCAGGAAAACCCTCCAACCAGCGCCCAAAAGGTAATCGAGCGCCTGCGCACCCTTGCCAATGCGGATAACGTCGCCGGCATGGCGCGCTTCGGCATCAACTCGCAAAATACCCTGGGTATCTCCATCTACGTGCTGCGCGATATCGCCAAAGAGCTTGGGCGCAGCCACGCTCTCGCCCTGGAGCTTTGGGATACAGGCATTCACGAAGCTCGTATCCTGGCAGCTTACATTGCCGACCCGAGTCTGGTTTCCAGCGAAATGATGGAATCTTGGGTTTCAGGCTTCGACTCCTGGGACGTATGCGACCAGGTGTGCAGCAGTCTGTTCGACGCTTCGCCGCTGGCGGTAACCAAAGCGCTGGAATGGAGCGCTCGACCGGAGGAATTTGTTAAGCGGGCGGGGTTTGTCATCATGGCCGCGCTGGCAGTCCACGACAAGCACCTCTCAGACGAACAATTCGAGGCTTTTCTGGAGATTATTGCCCGGGAAGCCGGTGACCCGCGCAACTTTGTCAAGAAAGCGGTCAATTGGGCGCTGCGCCAGATCGGCAAGCGTAGCCGCAGCTTGAATCAAAAAGCCGTTCAAACAGCCCGGCAGATACAATTACAAACATATGCAGAATCCAAGGCGACACGGACAGTCAGGTGGGTAGCCAGCGACGCCTTACGCGAGCTGACCAGCGAGAAGGTACAGGCGCGGCTGAAGCGTTGATGATATTATTACCATGCTGTACCAGTCAAATTCAATACGTTTGTTGTGATGAGTAGAAACTCACATGGCAAAGCAGACCTTCAAAGAAATCCTGATTGGCAAGCCATTCCCTACCAGCATGGACTCGCACGAACGCCTGGACAAAGTGCGCGCCCTGGCAGTGTTTGCTTCCGACCCAATTAGCTCGAACGCTTACGCTACCGAAGCGATCATGAGCGTGCTGATTCTATTGGGCAGCCAGGCGTTACACCTGACCCTGCCTATAGGATTGGGCGTGGCATCTTTGGTGCTGCTGGTGATATTCAGCTACATACAAACCATCCTGCACTATCCAGATGGCGGGGGCGCCTACACGGTAGCCAAGGATAATCTGGGGCGGTTCCCCTCTCTGCTGGCAGCAGCAGCCTTGCTGATGGATTATATTCTGACCGTATCCGTATCTGTCTCGGCAGGCGTACGCGCCATCACCTCAGCCTTCCCGGATGCGTTCGAGTATCGTGTCGTAATATCTATAGCCGCCATCGCCATCCTGACCTGGATCAACCTGCGGGGAGTACGGGAGAGCGGGACGGTTTTTGCCATACCCACCTATGCATTCGTCGGCGGCGTATGGCTGGTAATTTTGGTCGGCCTGGTGCGGTATTGGGGCTGGTTCGGCGCGATCCCAATACCTGTAGTCCAAGAAATAACACCTCCGGAACTTTCTGTAGCTGGCTTTGCTTACCTATGGCTCATTCTGCGCGCCTTTGCCGGCGGCTGCACGGCTTTGACCGGCATTGAGGCGATCAGCAACGGCATACAGGCTTTCAAACCACCCGAATCCAAGAATGCTGCCAAAACCATGGTGGCGATGGGTTTCCTGGCAATGTCCCTCTTTCTAGGAATTACCTTCTTGTCCACTCATATCAATCTCATCCCGGTCGAAACCGATAGCATTCTCTCCCAAATGACCAGGCGGGTTGCAGGTACCAGTGCGCTATATTATTGGGTGCAGATCTTCACCGCTATGATCCTGATCCTGGCAGCCAATACCGCCTACCAGGACTTTCCACGTCTCAGTTCTTTCCTGGCAAAGGATAATTATATGCCGCGCTGGATGCAAACTCGCGGCGATCGCCTGGTGTTCAGCTCGGGGATCATCGTGCTGGCTCTGATTGCTTCATTGCTCGTCGTCTTCTTCCAGGCAGATGAAATCGCGATGCTGCCGTTATACGCTCTGGGTGTAATGCTCAGCTTCAGCATTTCGCAGAGCGGCATGCTCCGCTTGATGGGACGTATCGCACACCTTAAACCCGGGGAAACACTGCAAACCCAGGTAACCGAAATTCATTATGAGAGCAATGCAAAGTGGAAGCGCGCCCTGAACGCGGTTGGAGCAGTTGTGACTTTCGTTGTGTTCATCATCCTGGCCAGTACGAAATTCCTCGAAGGCGCCTGGATTGTTATGGTGATCATTCCCGTTTTGATCCTTATGTTTTATTCGATTCACGCGCATTATGAACGCGTCTCGAAAGCCTTGAGCACGCGCGATCTGAAGGCTGAGCAGATTTCGGAGGTCGCAGATGTGGTCGTCGTGCCCATTGCCGACGTACACCGCGGCTCCCTGCGCGCCTTGATGTATGCTCGCAGACTCTCGAAGGATGTGCGCGCCCTGTGTGTGGTCACCTCTCCTGAAATGAAAGAGCGCTTGCTGCGCCGCTGGGCGCGTTTCCCCAATGTTACCGAAGGGATAACGTTGGTGACCGTGGATTATGATTATCGCGACGTAATCACCCCCATCGTGACCTACATCGAGCAGGTGAACAACGAAGAATTTCCAGACCAGCTGACCACGGTGGTGGTGCCCGAGTTCGTCCCCACTTACAGGATCGGGAGTTTTTTGCATAATCAAACCGCCAACCGCTTGCGTTCCGAGCTGCGAAACTACAAGGATATTGTGATCATCGACGTCCCGTTCCATATCGACTCGAAAGTTTAAGCGTCTCACTATGATGCTCCTGTGAAAATCCCGTACGAGAACCTGGATATACTTAAGCCATGCCATCCAGCTACCTGCTGATCAACGATCTTCGACACCATTACCTGCACTGGAATATCGGCAGCGGCAGCCGCCCACTGGTACTGCTGCACGGGTTGGCTTCCAACGCTCGCATCTGGGAGCTGGCAGCGCCGCACCTGGTTGACGCTGGCTTCGAAGTCCTGGCGCCTGACTTGCGCGGGCACGGCTTGAGTGATAAGCCCGACGGCGGCTACGATTTCGATACCTATGCCCGCGACCTGGCGGCGCTGTTCAGGGCATGGAATATCGAGCACCCGGTATTGGTAGGTCATTCCTGGGGAGCTATGCTGGCGTTGGATTTTGCAGCGCGCTTCATGCACGGCCCATTGGCGCCCGCCGGATTGGTATTGGTAGACGGCGGATTTGCGCAGCTGGATCACCTTCCAGGGGCTACCTGGGAGTCGATCCAGGAGCGGCTTGCCCCTCCGCGCCTGGCGGGCATACCTGTGGAAGACTTTCTCGCCAGGGTCAGCGCCCCAAACCAGCGTTGGCAGCCGGACGACACCGCTATGCAGATCATCCTGGCAAATTTCGAGATCACTCCCGAAGAGACCATTTATCCACGCCTTAGCTATGAACGCCACATGCAGATCGTGCATGCCATGTGGGAATTCAAGACATTGCAGCGCTACCAGCCAGTGAGCTGCCCAATCTTGCTCGTGCCGGCGCGCAGCGCGCCGCCGCTCTCGGCTCAGGAAGCGGAGTTTTTGAGTTTGAAACAATCCTGCATCCAACAAATCCTGTCCAGCCACCAGAATACCCGGGTGATCTGGATGGAAAACAGCATCCACGATATCCCGCTGCAACATCCTGCCAAATTAGCGAACCTGCTGGTAGACTTTGCAGCCAGCCTGGCCTGACCCGCGCGAATCTGGCACGATACTTGCAACAAATTACCTGGCATTATGAATGAAAGTATGCAGATCTGCAAGAATCTAAAATACTTGACGACTTATGCACTTTGTGCTAGTATCATTGCAAAATACCACAGAAGAATCAGCCGGTTGGCAGGGTACCTGCGCCGGCAGTTGCAGGAAGATCCAACTCAAGGAGAATGATCATGAAACTAGCGCGCTATATCCTTGTTACCCTGGCGCTAATCCTGGCATTGCTGGCAACCGGCTGTGTTCAAAGAGCCTCCACGCCACCTGCCGAGGTTGGCGCATCCACCCCGGGTGAGAAAGCGCCAGAGGAAGGCGCCACCAGCGATGTCATGAGCCAGCTCGAGAGAGCTGCCACACAGACGCTGATGGCACTGCAAGCCACCCAGCAGCCCGTGCAAACAACACCTGAGGCCACCCCGGCTGGCGGAGAGGCGCAGCCCGCCGCTGAGACACCGGCTGCAGCACAGCCGACCACAGCGCCCGCCGCAGCGCAGCCTACCCAACCTCCGGTGGTCGTACCCACTCCCACACCGGGCATCCCCACCAGCTACACGCTTCAAAAAGGCGAACATCCCTTCTGTATCGCTCGCCGTTTCAACGTCAACCCGACTACCATGCTGCAGCTTTCCGGTTTGAGCGGCGGGGATACCTACTCCCCCGGCCTGGTTCTGCGCATTCCTCAAGACGGCGGAGATTTCCCGGCGGCGCGCTCTTTGAAAGCCCATCCCACCAACTACACTGCCTCTGCGGGTGACACCATTTACTCCATCGCCTGTGAATTTGGTGACGTAGATCCCAATGCGATTATCATTGCCAACGCCCTGCAGGCCCCCTACAACCTGACATCGGGACAGAATCTGTACATCCCCTGAGTCGACTCTCCTCCCCGAGTTCTATCCCTGGGTCGTGGCCGGTGCTTCGTGCTGGTCACGACCCAGCTTTGTTCACGAAACTGGTGCGCTTATGGAATTCAAACCGATCAAATCAGAGACTGTTTTCCAAGGACGGGCTTTTGAGGTCCGCCAGGACCAGGTGCAATTGCCCGATGGCAGACAGATTACCCTGGATATCGTCGACCATCGCGATGCGGTGACGATCTTGCCTGTAGATGGCGAGGGTTATCTGTGGTTTATCCGCCAGTACCGCCATCCCGCCGAACAAATATTACTTGAACTGCCCGCAGGCGTGATGGAAGCTGGAGAACCGGCCGAGGAAAGCGCCCGGCGCGAGCTTCGGGAGGAAATCGGTATGGATGCAGGAGAGCTGCGAAAACTTGGCTTTTTTTATCTGGCCCCTGGCTATTCCACAGAGTGCATGCACGTCTTCCTCGCCAGCCAGCTCCTGCACGCTCCACTCCCCGGAGATGCCGACGAATTCTTGAGCATCGAACGTATCCCCGTTCAGGAAGCGTTCCACATGGCTGAAAATGGCCAGATTCGGGATGCAAAATCTCTAGGGGCGCTGCTCTTGGCCCGGTCGCACCTGTCGAATTACTTCGAAAAGTAACTCAGGGTTGGGGCCGGTCGGTGCGCGGCAATCCACCGCCGCGCCGTGCGGTATGCTTGCGTCCGGTTTCCGGATGCAGCAAAGCATTCAACCATTGAATGGCACGCGGGTCATATTCTCGCCTGCCGCACACATCGCACACCCAGGCGGGAAAATTCGGTACGCTGATCAGCTCTTCATTAAGCCAGGTAAAATAGGTCAGATGTTGCAGGTTCATTACGCCGGTCTGGCATTCTGGGCACAGCGCGGGCGTCTGCGGTTGACTCTCGATTGTTCCTTGATGATTTTTTGACATGGCTCAACCCTCACCCTGAAGAATCTTCACACCTGCGCGGTCGAATCCGTTCATATCAATTCACCAGGCATCAGCGGGGCGATTGCGAGTGGCTGATGATCTTCCATTCTTTAGGAGGCCAATACACCAACAAAGCCTTGCCAACCACGTTTTCCAGAGGCACCGGGCCCCATTGGTGCGAGTCTGAAGAGTTATTGCGATTATCGCCTAATACGTACAATTGATCCCTGGGCACCCTCAGGGCGCTTTCGTACTGCGGCGAATCATTAATATACGGCTCTCCCACCAGTACACCATTGACTCGCAGCTCTCCTCTGGATATCTCCACGCGGTCACCAGGCAGTCCGATGATGCGTTTGATATACTCCTGATCCGGATCGCGGGGGAAGTGGAACACGATTACATCGCCGTGACCGGGCGACCCCAGACTGTAGGCAAGGCGATTAACCAGCACATAGCTGCCCGATGCGAGCGTGGGCTGCATACTGATGCCATCCACCCGAATACGCGCAGTCACCCAATTGATCGCAGCAAACATCACTGCTGCCAGCAGCAGGGTTTCCAGCACATCTCTGATAAAACCTGACAGGCGGGCTGCACCCTGCGGCTTATTGCCCTCCAGCAGCGTCCCTTCCACTGGGGGGTTGCCTGAGCCTTCGTCTGCAAGCGGCTGTACACGTTCCACATCATCGCCAATCATAAAATTCATTATAAGACCGCCATGAGGCAGGGGCAAGGGCTGGCAGGTATTGCTCACCAAATTGTGAGGATGATTTCGACTGTGGAGGTCAGTGGAAAAGAGGGGTTGCCTGGTGCAGGCAAAGACAACACACCCCGCGGCTCCGCCCTCGTTTCCACATTGATTATTGGCGCTGTTTCAAGATCAGGCGGACAGGGGTTCCGAGGTAAGGATGTTCTTCGCGCAGGCGGTTTTCCAGAAAGCGAATATAGGTGAAGTGTCCAAGTTTAGGATCGTTCACATACAGCAAAAAGGTAGGCGGATCGTTGCGCACCTGAGTTCCATAGTATATTTTCAACTGCCGCCCCGCGTGCGACGGCGCCGGGTGCGCGCTTTGAGCTTTTTGCAGCATCTGATTCAGCCGGGAGGTTGCCAGATGCACCAGGCGCTCCTCCTGCACACGCAAAGCCATGGGCAGCACCTGCTCCACCCGCTTGCCCGTCAAGGCAGAAATATACAGTACCGGCACATAAGCCAGGAAGTTCAGCTCATAGCGCACATGGCGGGTGAAAGTATCCATGGTGTGTGTATCTTTTGGAACTGCATCCCACTTATTGACCACAACCACAACGCTCTTCCAGGCGTCCACAATATAACCAGCGATATGGGCGTCCTGTGCCGTAATTCCGCTGACCGCATCTATCACCAACAGGCACACATCGGCGCGTTCGATGGCGCGCATGGAGCGCAGCACGGAATATTTCTCAACACCCGGGTCGATTTTGCCTCTGCGCCGGATTCCTGCCGTATCGATCAGTGTGATCGAGATACCATCAAGTTCCAGAGAAGTGTCCACGGCATCCCGCGTGGTACCCGCGATCGGGCTTACAATAGCTCGCTCTTCACCCAACAGGCGGTTCAAGAGACTGGATTTACCAACATTGGGCTTGCCTACGATGGCGATCTTCACCGAGTCATCTTCGGTTTCATCACCGCTCTGCACAAACTTCGCTACCAGCGCATCCAACAAATCGCCCGTTCCGGTGCCGTGCAGGGCAGAAACCGGATAAGGCTCATCCATGCCCAGCTCGTAAAACTGGTAAACCAGCTCACGCCGCGCGGCACTGTCGGCTTTGTTCACCACCAGCAAGACCGGCGGCCAGGGCACGCCTTCGCGCATCACCTGGTTGCGGCGCAGTATCTGGGCCACCTCGCGGTCAGCCGGGGTCACTCCGCTCTCCGCATCGAGGACGAACAAGACAGCATCGGCTTCGCGAATGGCGATCTCAGCCTGCTCGCGGATCTGCTCAATAAAGTCAGCCGAACCGATGGATAAGGGCTGCAGGCTGCTCCCGGGGCCTATTTGGGTTGGATCGATGCCGCCGGTATCGACAATATCGAACACCACGCCGGCCCATTCGGCCTCGGCGATCAAACGGTCGCGGGTAGTGCCCGGAGTATCATCCACCACAGCCAGGCGCTCATCCGCCAGGCGGTTGAACAAAGTGCTTTTCCCAACATTCGGGCGACCTACTAATGCGACTACAGGCTTAGACATAGAATTCCTCAGGGCTGCACAGTGCCGGTGACCACTGGAGTCGCCGGCGCAACCACGCCCTGCGGGGCAGGTGTTGGCGTGAGTGCTTCAATGATCTCGACTTCCACAGTCTCCGGTTGTATATATGCTACCCGCACCTGGCTCGGCAGCAGATCAATCACTGGGGGCACCTGGTAAACACCGGGCCCCAGGCCAGTCAGATTGACAACCATACGAATGCCTGCCGGGTTCAGGTTGTTCAAAATTGGCAACGGCCCTGCCAGCATTACATCTACCGTGCTTGGAGCAATCGTTGCTTGCAGCTCTGGCGGCAAGCCAACGATCTCAAGCGGCAGGGCGATCGGCAGGCTGCCCTCCAGCGCTGCAATGCTGAGGCGTACCAGCACGCTTACATCGCCCGCCAGTGTAACGCCCTGCGGCAGGTTTAAGGTGGCGCGTATATCGGTATCATCGCTCAACCCTGACATATCGATTGGGTTCGTCTCCACAAACCCGGGCAGGTCGTTCACCAATTGCGGGTCAGTCGAAAATACCGTCACATTGGGAGGCGTGACATTGATATTGGTCAGCCAATATCCTTCATCAACATCTCCTGTTGTGAGCACCTTAACCACCACATTTCTATAGCCGCCCAGCAGGTTGACGCTCAAGGTAAAATCTACCAATGCGGGCGCAACCGTCAGCTCTCCCACGGTTTGACCGCTGGCGTCTTTAGGCTCGACCACCAGATTGCGCCGGATGGTGTCATTGGAATTAGAAATATCAACCCTGGCTGTCACCCTGTCTACTTTGGCGACTATTGACTCAGGGCCGGTGACAGTCACGCTCACCGGGTCTAGCTGCGGCGAGCCGGCGCGATAACCCAGGGCTGGCTCGCCAGTGATAGCCAGGTCGATCGGAAATTCCCTGGCAACCAGTGCCTCCAACTCCACTTCAACGACTTCAGGGTCGATTTTTACAACTCTCGCCGGATTAGCATTTACCTGCACGCGCACCGGCGCCTGATACTCACCAACAGTATACCCGGAAAGGTCGATCCAGGCGCGCACACGATCGGTATTGAAGGTTAATTGATCCCAAACAGAACGCGGTGCGTCAATGGTGACCCTCACCTGAGCAGGTATCCGTCCGACCTGCAGCAGACCTGGATCCAACCCGCTTATTTCCAGGGTGACCGCGCGCGGATATGTGCGTTCTTCATTCGGGTCCACCGCCAGGATTGCGGAAACCCATACCACTACAGCCAGGATGAAAGCCATCAGCAGTGTGCTTAGATTACGTCCAAGCCAGCGCAAAGGGGCCGATGGCATCTTAATTCTCCTCTCGCAGATTTCCGCTATCGCTTTTCGCACGTGATAGCAGCCCGAAAAAGCCGCGCCGGGTAGCATTCGGGCGGAAAAATGTGCGCAGAATGTTTTCCAACCGCTCGCTATCCAGGCGGCGGATCATGCGCCCGCCATGGACTACGGAAATAGACCCGGTTTCTTCAGAGACCACAACAGCCACAGCATCAGTCACTTCTGAAATTCCCAGTGCAGCGCGATGGCGCAAACCCATTTGCCGCTCCGGAGAGCGCGTGAGCACACCACTGGCAGAGAGAGGCATCACGCAGGAAGCCGCCACCAGGCGATTGCCAGAGATGATCACTGCGCCGTCATGCAGCGGTGTGTTCGGATAAAAGACTTGCAACAGCAGTTCAGCCGTTACCTGGGCTTCCATCGGTACACCGGTCTTCACATAATCGTTCAGACTATCAAAACGCTGCAAAACGATCAAAGCCCCATGCCGGCGGTCCGAAAGCCGGGTTGCAGCCCCCACAACCAGGGTAATTACGTCGCGCGCGTCCAAATCTTGCGCATCACTGGATAATAGAGTGCCCGCTCTGCCCAGGCGCTCTAAAGTCCGGCGTATCTCCGGGGCAAACACCACCGGAATCGAGAGCAATAAAGCCGGTAGCGTGTTCTGCACCAACCAGGAGAAGGCTGGCAGCACTTCCAGGCTTGTGAGCAAGCTGATCAGCACGATCAGCAGCAGCACACCCCGCAGTAAGACCATCGCCTGCGTATCGCGTAAGAGCTGCAGGATGACAAAGAAAACAATCGTCACCAACGCCAAGTCAACCAGGTTCAACCAGTTGATGCGTTCAAAGATGAACTGCAGGTTATTGATCAGGTCAAGAATAAAATCTGGCACTTCTAAACTGGCCTTAGAACGCGATCCTCGCGAAGCAGCTTATAAAGCATGACGGCATTTCCCGGCATAATTTCTGCTGCGGCTTCCTGCCAGGCGCGCACACCCAACTCAACGATGGTAGCAGGCTGGTAGCCAAGGGCCCTCCAGGCATTGTTTTTGGAAACCTGCTGATCGCTCAAAAAGAACAACGCCACTTCACACTGAAGTTCGCGCGAGGCCCGTTCCACCTCAGCCGTCAGCGCTTTCAGTGCCGGTGCGAATTGTTGGGTAGGATCCAGGTAGAAATCATTCACCCTGGCTACCAAATTCTCCACCTGCCAACCCACCAATCCGACAAACTGATCTCCGGATTTCAACTGCAGAAAGGCTTTTTCGCCAAAGGCTGCCATGATATCGTCTCGGGATACGCGCCGCCGGCCCGCGCTGTGTCGTGTGATGAATGCAGCAATCTCCTCCGCCTGCCTGGGGTTAGCGCGCTCCACAGAGAGTTCTCCTTGTACGCTCCGGGCTGTTTGCGGTGCAGCCGCCTGAACGGGCGCGATGGTGCGCTGCCATGAAGACACTACCTGCTGCCAGGCCTGCTCGTAAGAACCCTGGTTGCGAATAACCACATTGGCGGCGCCCACCTTCTCCTCCTGAGGCGGCTGGGCCTGGATGCGCTGGCGAGCAGTGCCTTCGTCCATCTTACGCTTGTGCATCAAGCGTGCAAGCTGGATTTCCGGTGGAGCGTAGGTTACCCATAAAGAGTCGCATCGCGAGCGCAGATTCGATTCGAGCAGCTTGATGGCCTCGATGACAATCACTCTTTGCGCTGCGCGCCGCACCAGCACATCCACCGCCTGAGCCACCAGGGGATGGACGATAGACTCCAGCCTGGCCAGCGCCTCAGCGTCCGAAAATACAACCCTTCCCAGGCGCGTGCGGTCAATCTCACCATCCGCACCCAACACCCAGCGCCCGAAACTCTCCACGATGGGTTTATAGCCTGGGGCGCCTTGAGCAATCGCCCGGTGTGCCAGTGCATCTGCATCGATGCCATAAGCGCCCAGGTGCTCCAGCATACGGCGCACCACGCTCTTCCCGGTGGCAATATTCCCGGTTAACCCAATGACATATTTTCCCGTCCAGGCGCTCATGAACACTCCCTGTTTGACAGGTAGCAGTCCGATAGTATTGTGGGGTAGGGGATTCCTCTACCCCATATTCGGATAGATACCTCGTTCACCTTCCATTTTAGCCGGGGCATGCCAGAATGTCAAAGGTGTGCACTGCCAACACACAGCGCAGTCTACTGTAAGGCGCTCACAGTTTCGAAAGGTATGGTTCAGCGCTATCTCGGAGCGGGTGCAGATTGCCCACAGCCTCAGCTTGCCAGGCAGAAAAAATCCGCCTGGCGGAGCACACCTGCCAGGCGGATTCTCGGATGCATTAACAATCATTCACTGCGCTGGGCCAGGCGCGGGTCCAGTGCATCTCGCAAGCCATCGCCAATCAGATTGAAGGACAGCACCGTAAACATGATTGCCAGGCCCGGATAGAACACCAGATGAGGGGCGGTAAAAACCTGGTTGCGCTCCGCTCCTAACATTGTTCCCCATTCCGGTGTTGGCGGAGTCGCCCCCAATCCCAGAAAGGAAAGGGCTGCCGCATCCAGGATCGCCGTAGCAATACCTAGTGTGGCCTGAACCACCAGGGGAGTCAGCGAATTCGGCAGCAAGCGAGTGAAAAGTATATAGAATGAGCTGCCTCCCAGCGAGCGTGACGCTTCGATGAACTCCATCTCGCGCACTGTCAGCACCGTGGATCGCACCACACGTGCATAAGCTGGAATAGAGACAATGCCGATCGCCAGCAAGGCGTTGATCAATCCAGGGCCAAGGATGGATACGATGGCAATCGCCAGAAGCAAAGAGGGGAATGCCAGCAGCACATCCATAAAGCGCATGATCACATTATCTACCGCACCGCCCAGATAGCCAGCCACGGAACCTAAGACGGTGCCGATAACCACCGCAAAACTAACGGTCGTGAATCCTACCATCAGGCTCAATCGAGAGCCAAAGATGATGCGGCTGAATTGGTCGCGTACATTCCCGTCAATTCCCATCAAATGCTGGGGCTGGTCTTGTGGGCAGCCAAGCAGGTGAATGCACGGCGCCGCGCGCATCTTTACCGGTTCAATGCCAATCAGCACCTGCAGCGGATCGTATGGCGCGATCACTTCTGCAAATACCGCACAGATAACCAGGATTCCCAGCATTACCAATCCTACCATGGCTGATTTTCGCTTGAAGAATCGCCGCCAGGTTGTATGCCAAAGGGAAATACCTTTAGCGGATAAGGCCTCGGCATCCAGTTGAGCAACCTGGACGGTTTTTGTTTGAGGTAAGTTCTGACTCGTCATGCAGTTTTATTATTCCAAGCGAACGCGTGGATCCAGATAGACGTAGGAGATATCAACGATCAGATTCAAGAGTACAAAGAATACGGCAATCACTACAGTAAAAGATTGAACTACACCATAGTCACGGGCTGTGATGGCATCATATAAGATGCGCCCCACACCCGAAAGCCCAAAGATCGTTTCGGTAAGCACTGCGCCCCCAAGGAAGCTTCCCAGGGAAAGGCCAATAATGGTCACTAATGGCAGCAGGGCATTTCGCAGGGCATGTTTCAGCACTACGCCTCTAAAATGCAGGCCTTTAGCTCGCGCCGTACGTACGTAATCCTGCCCCAGCACATCCAGCATGCTCGAACGCGTCATGCGAGCGATGATCGCCAGTGGGATCGTACCCACGGCTGCGGCAGGCAGCAGCAAGTGGCGGATCGCATCTGCCAACACATCCCAACGGCCGGTAAGCAGGGAATTAAAGATATTCAAGCGAGCAAGAAAAATCATCAGGCTGGAGAAGACGCCCCTGGCAGCCAGTTCCATACCCCACACATCGTAAAACGGAGGTACGATCGTTCCAGGAGACAGCCGGCCCGACGGAGGCAATTGAAATGGGGTATCCTTCAAAAGCAGCGCAAATATATACGCCAGCATCAACCCCAGCCAGAAGACTGGCATGGATACACCCACATTGGCCAGCACCATGGTGCCAATATCAATCGAAGAATTATGTTTGACTGCAGAGATGATGCCCAGGGGGATGCCGACCAGGACTGCAAAGCCCATCGCTGCCAGGCTTAACTCCAGCGTAGTTGGCAGTCGTTCCACGATCAGCTCGGTCACAGGCTTGCCGTATCTCAAGGAAGTGCCCAGGTCGCCGCGCACGATCTCGCCAACGTATATACCAAACTGCACCAGGATAGGTTTATCCAGGCCATGACGGGTAATAAAAGCGTCGCATACGATATCGGTTGCTTTTTCTCCCAAAATAGCCCGGCAGGGATCCCCTGGGATCAAGCGGCCCAGTGCAAAGGTGACAAACAAGATACCCAGGAGAACCGGGATGCTGGAGATTACACGTCGGGTGATGTAAGTAACCATGGTTCGCTCATATAAAAAAGTTCCGGTGGGAGAACCTCGGCCAGTCTTGGTGCTGGCTGGCCAGCGCCCCCACCGGAGCCGGTTCTAAAGGCCCGAAGGCCAGGTAAAGATTACTCTGCAGGGGCGTTCAGGAAGCCACCCCAAAGACCACTGAAGTAGCTGAAGGCTCCCGTGTTGCCCTTGTGCAGCGGGTGAGCAGCGTCCCACTGTACCAGCAGGGACGTAACCACATCGTTTGCATCCAGGCTGGTGCCATCATGGAACAGCACGCCCTTGCGCAGGGTGCAGGTCCATTCGGTCAGATCAGCGTTGGGCGTGCAGACTTCAGCCAGGTTGGGCTCGACTGCCGTGCCGCCGATTTCATAACGATACAGCGACTCGGTGACCTGCTCACAGCCGCGCAGCGATTCGCCGTCAGTCTCATCAGCGCAGTAGAGCGAGATCGGCTCGGCGTTCTGCATCC
The DNA here is from genome assembly GCA_041736465.1 of Anaerolineales bacterium. Taxonomy (GTDB): domain Bacteria; phylum Chloroflexota; class Anaerolineae; order Anaerolineales; family UBA4823; genus JAJUJL01. The sequence goes on from JBGSTO010000317.1 coordinate 48,877, forward strand.
AGACGAAGGTATCCTGTCCGGGAACACCCATCACTGAGAAGTTCTCATTGCCCAGCGGGCTGGAATGTGCACCTTCCGCAGTCGCCTTGTAAGCTGTTGCGGAACCGCCGTGCGCCACCGGGACCATGGGCACGTGCTGCTTGATCAGGTTGTTGGCCTGTTCGTACAGCGGTCTGCGGGCTTCGTCGCCAGCCAGAGCAGCAGCCTGCTTCAAGACGTCAGTCAGGTCGGTAAATTTATCACCGAACTGCTTGGAAGAGCCGGCGCCGAAGTGGTAATCCAGGAAGTTGGTCTGATCCGGATAGTCAGCGCCCCAACCCAGCAGGTGCAGACCATCAAGCAAGCCCGAATCGGCATTATCCAGGAAGGTGCCCGATTCCTGAACCTCGATGGTTACATCGATGTTTAGGTTTTCCTTCAACTGCGCCTGGATATCCTGGGCAACCACACCCGGCTGCGGCAGGTAGCCACGCACCACGTCACGGTAGTACAGCTTGGTGGCAAAGCCATCGGGGAAACCAGCTGCTGTCAGCATTTCTTTGGCCGCAACCGGATCGAACTCGTACCAGGACTCGCCGACACAGCCATTGGGGATCGCGCAAGGCGAGAAGTGCGAGGCGACTTCGGAGCCAGCCGGGTAGAAGTTGTCCACGATACGCTGGCGGTCTAGGCCCATAGCGATCGCCTGCCGCACCTGCTCATTGTCGAATGGCGCGAAGGTATTGGTCATGCCCAGGTAGAAAATATTCAACGCCGGGCGCTGGATCAGCGTCAGGTTGGGATCCGATTCGATCTTGGCAAAATCATCTGGGCCAGGGTTATCAATGCCGTCTACAGTGCCTGCCTGCAGCTCGAGCAGCCGCTGGGCGGCCTCGGAGCTCCAGCGGAATACTACGGTCTGGTTTTTAGCCTTCTCAGCACCCCAGTAATTCGGGTTAGCCGTGAAGATCAATTCCTCGCCGCGCTTCCACTCACCGACCATGTACGGGCCGGTGCCCATGGGCTTCTCCAACAGTGCGCTGCCCTCACCGCCGCCGCCGGTCTGCTCCAAATATTCAGCGGACTGGATGGCAAACGATGAGAAGGCAATCTTGGACAGGAATGCCGGGTCTGGTGCGCACATCGTAAACTTGACGGTAAATTCATCCATGGCTTCCATGGACTTGAACAGACCGCCGTAGTCACAATTCGGCGCTTCGGCTTTCATCGGCTCAAAAGCCATCACTTCTACGGTAGCCTCCGGTGTGGGCGCTGCCTGGGGTTGGCAGGCGCCAAGCACCATGCTGAACAGCACGGCCAACACAACGAAGACAAAAATTGGTTTACGGCTCATTCTTCTTCCTCCATCCTAAACATGTGTGGGTACATTCGAAAGTGGATACGTGGAAACCATATTGTGATCGCTACGATCTCACCTCCTTTTCTGGGTCAATTATACGTGATTTATCAGTATAACTCAAAGATTATATCTTTCCGTCCAATTAAGTCAATTGACTATTGATGTTTTCGCAGGTGCTTTCCATGTACGCGCCATTGCATAGGGTAAAAATCACCGGCCCAGGGCTGTGCGTACGCTGGTGCGCCGCACGAGTTGGGCAACCGGGATGGAATTTGTCATATTTTCCTGTGACACCTGTCACTTTTCTCTCAGCCGTAATAGAGGTATACTAAAAATATCTGTGGCGCACTGTGCACCCAAAATTTGGTAGGTACTTAGTGGATCTTTCGGAGGCAGACAATGGCATATAAGGCTTGGCAAGTAATCAAAGTACGCTACTGCGAACATGCAGGCGCCGAGGTATCCATGGAAGCCCAGGTCATTTTTCCGGCAGATTTTCTTCCGGATCAGGCGCCGCGCGTAATCTCACACCGCTGCTCGCAGGCAGTCGCATGCAACCTGGATGGACGGGCAAGCTGCGTCTGGGCTGGAACTAATCCAAACTTCGACCCATTCGCAGAAAGCGACCTCTAGGCCTCCAAAACGCATCAAACTACCCGCCAGCAGCCACGCAGTCTGCCTCTGCAGAGAGGCTCGCCTGCATGGCTGCTTTTTTTTATCTCTCAGGCAATCACTCCCAACGCACGACCGACGCGAGCAAAAACTTCCAGACCTTGGTCCAGATCCTGGCGCTCATGTGCGGCTGAGATCATCACCCGGATGCGCGCTTTACCCCGCGGCACCGTCGGGAAACCGATCGCCGTTGCAAATACACCGTTCTCGAACAGCTCCCGGCTGAACTGCTGCGCCATGGGGGCTTCGCCCAGCATAACCGGCGTAATCGGGGTCACACTCTGCCCAATATCGAAACCCAAACGGCGCATCTCATCCTTGAAGTAGCGCGAATTAGCCCACAGCTTATCCACCAGCTCGGTCGACTCTTCCAGAATGTCCAGGGCTGCCAGGCAAGCCGCGGTATCGGGCACGGTCATCGCCGAAGAGAACAGGAATGGACGGCCGCGCTGCCGCAGCCACTCAACGACAACCGGATTTCCAGCGACCAGGCCTCCGACTACACCGAATGCTTTCGAAAGGGTGCCGATTTCGATATCCACTTTACCATGTAAGTGAAAGTGGTCAACAATCCCGCGACCGCCACTCCCCAACACCCCTTCCCCATGCGCATCGTCTACCATCAGGATGGTATTATAGTTGCGCGTCACGTCGTAGATGGCATCCAGGGGAGCCACGTCGCCATCCATGCTAAACACACCATCCGTGACTACCAATGCGCGTGTGAATCCAGCCCGGTGCTCTTTGAGCGCCCGCTCCAGATCGTGAGCGTCACAGTGCGCGTAGCGGATGATTCGTGCACCGGATAGACGGCAGCCGTCAATGATACTGGCATGGTTAAGCTCGTCGGTAAAAATTGCGTCCTCTTTGCCCACCAGGGCCGGGATAGCGCCCACGTTTGCATTGAACCCGGATTGGAATGTGATCGCGGCTTCAACTTTTTTAAATGCCGCCAGGCGCTGTTCCAGCTTGACGTGCAGGCTCATCGTACCGGCAATCGTACGGACTGCCGCGGGACCGACACCAAATTCCTTGATCGCCTCGATGGCTGCCTGCACCACGCGCGGGTGGTTTGCCAGGCCCAGGTAGTTGTTGGAACAAAAATTGAGGGCTTTCTTGCCGTCAACAACCAGCCAGGCTCCTTGGGGCGAGCTTAGCGTACGGATGCGCGTGTAAAGGCCATTATCCTTCAGGGTCTGCAGCTCATCTTGAATCCACTGCAGTTTTTCTGACACGTTCGTTTCGGAAGCAGACATTTTCACCTCTGTGTGGTAGAAGGGCTTTTCTTATAACCGGCGCGGTGTATTGTGACAGCTTTTCAGCTATTCTAAGGCTTTGCCTTTGGGCGGCGGCGAATGCCGAGCAAACGCCCAAAGAAATCGGGTGATTCTGGTTTTGGCAGCTTTGATTTCGTTTGCGCTTCCTCCCAATTTGCGGCCTGGCGCTGCTGCCACCACTCTCCCCGGCCGCGCAATGCCCGCTCAAGGCGGTTCTGCAGAGCATCTGCATCTCCCTGAGCCAGATCGCTGCGCATGGCCTGCAAAGAGGCGATGACACCATCTAAAGATCGAATTACATTCTCACGGCTCAAGATCGCCGATGTTAACAAGGGGCTGGTCTCACTCAGTTGAGCAATCGGCCCGGTCACTTCTGCAAATGCCCGCCCAGCGACCTTACGGGCTTCATGCCAGCCGGGTTGGTCAACGGTGGCGTTGAGCAATGCGGCTGCCAGGAGCTGCGGAATGATGTACGTGGCAGACATGAGACCATCGATCTCGAGCGGATCGACAAACAACGGCACTGCTCCCAGCAAGCGCGCCAGGTCTGCTGCCAGCTTGATGGCTTCAGAGACGGTTCCTGGCGGCGTAGCAATCGCCAGCAGCCCCTGCTTGAAAAGGTCGTCGCGTGCCGCCTCCACGCCGCGGTCGGTAGCATGCAGATACTCCGGGTTGATCACCGGCGTCAGGCCGATATAATAGCGCCCTGGCGGCAGCAGCTCGCCCGCCCACATGGCGACAGCTTCTTTGACCGGGCCGGTATCCAGCACTACGGCGCCTTCTTTCAAGTCCTGGGCGATAAAACCTAATGTGTCGCGTATCTGATCCATTGGCAGCGATAGCACGACCACATCGGCTTCGCGCACCGCTGATGGAAGGTTCAGCATTGTGCGATCTACGGCGCCTATTTTCTGCGCTTTGTCAGCAACTTCCGGATCGCGATCGTGCCCCACGCGCAGGAAGGTCGTTTCGTGTTTGCCGAGTGCCAGTCCAATCGAGCTGCCGATCTGTCCCAGTCCAACAATAGTGATCTGAATCGCCATACCAACCCTTTCACAACTGGTCGTCTACCATTTGGAGGATTTTTAATAACCTATCTTCCGAAGCCGCCGTTTCATCGGGCAGATGGTCCTGGTGCCTGGAAATGAGCTGCACTGCCTGAGGCGTTACACCCGCGTGGGCTGCCATTTCTGCCCCCCACCTGGCGTGTTGAGATGCCACGATAAACGCGCGGCGCCAGGCAGGGATCTTGCTGGAGGCTGGCCCTTCAAATTCTCCCCATGCCTTTACCAACGATGGCGTTACAGCTTTTCCCAATACAATCACCACCCGCTCCCACAAACTGAGCGGGTGGCAGGCTTTGCCAACATCGTGCAGCAAAGCCGCAACCAATAAATGCTCGCCGCCCTCAACAGGCTGCGCCTGCAGCCTGGCAGCCACCTGCCGGTATACTTCAAGACTGTGCATCTGTTCTCCAGGCTGCATAGTTAAGAACAGATCCATAGGTCGTGGGCCTAACACAGCCCTGACCAATGCCAGGTCTTGCCTTTCTGGCCTGGCACTCAATGCTTTCCAAAATTGTCTCACGCGGTAGCAAATGCGCGCGCGACTCATCCAACCAGAGCCCTGAGCAGCAGGGTTAGCGGCGGTGTGATGATCCAAGAGAGGACTCCCAGGAACACGACTGCCATGAGTATGATCGGCCCGTAAGGGCGAATTACATCCAGGGCACGCTGCAAGGCAGGGGGAAAGAAATAATCGGCAATTTTCTCGCCATCCAAAGGGGCCAGGGGGATCAAGTTGAACAGCATTAAAAGCAAATTGATGTATACAAATACCAGCAGCACCTGGGGAAGCGTTGGCAGGATGTGGTTGCTGTTGGAAGCCATATCCAGATAAGCCTGCCCAGAGGAAACCAGCCCCAGGCGAAATGGAATTGCTGCCACTAACGCCATCATCAAGTTGGAAAGCGGGCCTGCCAAAGAGACCCACATCATCGCCGCAGGGGAGCGGCGGGAAAGCGCATATGGATTAACATTTACAGGCCGCGCCCAGCCAAAGCCCGCAACAATCAGCAAAAGCGAGCCTAACACGTCCAGGTGCACCAATGGATTGAGGGTCAGCCGTCCTTCCAATCGCGGCGTATCATCTCCAAAATAATTTGCTGTCCAGGCATGGGCAAATTCATGCACTGGAAAGGCAACCAAAAGCACAATCAAGTGCGAAATGATCATCGAAGGCGAAAGATCGAGCATATTGAATAAAATCCTGTACGACCAGTCAGATTTTGGGAAACTCTCAATTGAAAACCGAGTGTACTGCTCAAAATCATTATACCATCTGGCATTATGAGACGCCCCGCGGCAAGACCGAGAATGCTGGCGTGATATAATGCCTTTGATGCTGCCAGATCTGGGTTTAGAAGATATACTGCGGCTGCGCAAGCCGCATCCCTGCGGTAGCTATGAATGGAAAGTAGTCCGTCTGGGTGCGGATATCGGTCTGGAATGCCTTAAGTGCGGGCGGCGCGTTATGCTGCCGCGGCGGGAACTTTCCAGGCGAATAAAGACGATCGTATCAAAAAAGGCTGATGAATAATTCACCAATCCACCACCCGCACATCGTCTTCCTGTTCTCGGATACCGGTGGGGGCCATCGTTCCGCGACCGAAGCAATTATAGAAGCGCTGAACATAGAGTTCCCCGACCAGGTGACCACTGAGATGGTCGATATCTTCAAGCAGTACGCACCGCGCCCTCTCAATTACATGCCTGATTGGTATCCGAAGATGGTTCGTATCCAGCAAGTCTGGGGCCTGGGATATCACTTGAGCAACGGCGACCGGCGCGCGCGGCTACTGATGGGCACTGCCTACCCGTACGTGCGCCGCTCGATGCTCAATCTGGTTCAGCACCATCCTGCCGATATGTACGTATCGGTACACCCGCTGGCGAATGTTCCTGTACTGCGCACCCTTGGAGAGAAGCACCCTCCTTTCGTCACGGTAGTTACCGATCTGGTCACCACCCATGCCCTGTGGTACCACCGTAAAACAGACTTGTGCATCGTCCCTACACAGGAAGCCGGGCAGCGTGCGGTAAAATTCGGCTTGAAACCGGGGCAGGTCCGCGTGGTCGGATTACCCGTAGCAGATCGTTTTTGCCAGCCCGTTAGGGACAAGTATCTGCTGCGCAGTCGCCTGAATTGGCCCGAAGACTTGCCTATTATCCTGCTGGTCGGCGGCGGTGAAGGAATGGGGCCGTTGGAAAAGACCGCCCAGGCAATCGCCAGCGCCCGCCTGCCGGCAGCCCTGGCAGTGATCTGCGGGCGAAATACCCGCTTGAAGGAACGACTTGAGTCCTATCACTGGGAAATCCCCGCGTTTATTTACGGCTTCACACGCGAGATGCCAGCTTTGATGCAAGCCGCAGATATCCTGGTGACCAAAGCCGGTCCTGGCACGATCAGCGAGGCGCTGAACGCCGGCTTACCCATGGTGCTCTACAGCCGCCTTCCGGGACAGGAAGATGGCAATGTCGGCTTCATTGTTTCAGAACAAGCCGGCGTTTGGGCGCCGCGCACCGAGTCGATCGTAGCCGCGCTAAAAAAATGGCTTGAGAAGCCGCACCTGCGCGATCAGGCAGCAGATAACGCACGTCGTCTGGCAAACCCTCAAGCCGCACGCCAGATTGCCCACATCATGATGAATTATGTGGCTGAAAGCCGTTTCCAAAAGGGGCAATCCTCAACCAGAATAGAAAGCCGGCCCACCTGATCCTGGCTAAAGCCAGGCTGCCACACATGCACCGGCTGTGATAGGCCAGCAGCTCCCCGTGAACATAATGAAACAATCGAAATTCCACCTGACTTTTGCTTTTACCCTGCTCGGGTTGGTGCTAGCCTCTCTGCTCGCAGGCTGCAACCGGCCTAGCGGGCAATCTCAAACCACACCAACCCCCAATATCACCCAGGTTTACCAAACCGTGGAAGCACGCCTGACCGTGAGCGCCAGCCTGCCGCTGGATTCGCCAACGCCTCAAGTCTCAGCGACGCAGCAAACAACGCCGGCACAAACCCCCATGACACCCTCCCCTTCTGCGCCAGCCCCCTCCGCTACCGCGCAGGCGCCGCTGGCATCGGTCACCGCCCAACGGCTTTGCGATCAGGCCTCAGCAGGCACACCGATCGATATCACGATTCCAGACGATACAACGGTGCAGGCTGGCCTGTCTTTCGTAAAAATCTGGCGCCTGGTAAATGTCGGCAGCTGTACCTGGGATACATCCTATGCAGCAGTATTCTTCTCTGGCGAGCAGATGGGAGCGCCGGCTGTGGTGCCGCTGAAGGGACAGGTTGCACCCGGGCAAAGCGTCGATATTTCCGTGGAAATGCTCGCACCATCAGCCTCCGGATCCTACCAGGGCAACTGGAAGCTGCGCAACGGCGCCAATGTACTGTTTGGCATCGGTCCGAACGGCAGTGCTCCTTTCTGGGTGCGCATCCTGGTATTGGCGACCGCTTCCGTTACCCCCAGCCCCAGCCCAACCAGCCCGCCGCCTTCGGTCACGCCTACAATCACGCCGTCACCCACCCAACCGCCCATTCAGGTGAGCGGGCCGGCACAATTGAATCCCAACGATCAGCTCGACCTGGATAGCTTGCAGATCAATCCCGGGACAGGACAAGACCTTGTCTACGCACGCAACGCCAGCAGCCAGCTCACGCTAACCGCACTCGAAACAGCCGGTCTATCGGTCTTTGGAAGCTCACAACCGGATTCACAGGCCTGCAAGGCCGACGATCTCAGCCAATCGCCGCTGCTGCTAGATGACTTGAGCAGCGGAACCTACCTGTGCTACCGCACCGGCGAGAACCGGGGAGGTTGGGCTCGCCTGGTCAGTTTCGACGCCGCCAGCGGCGTGCTCAACCTGGAGATCCTTACCTGGGCTTTGCCCTGAACGGATGCCGGTAAATCATGTCTACCCTGTACCTGATTGCAACCCCGATCGGCAACCTGGAAGATATCACCGCACGCGCCCTGCGCTTGCTGCGCGAAGTGCGCCTGGTCGCCGCCGAGGACACCCGCCATACAGCCAGGCTGCTGGCACACTATAAAATCCAAACCCGGCTCACCAGCTACTTCGAGCACAACAAGCTGAGCAAGATCGAACCGATCCTGGCAGAACTGGAGCAGGGTGATGTGGCGGTGGTGTCAGACGCCGGCACACCCGGGTTGAACGATCCGGGCTATGAATTGGTGCGGGCAGCACTGAAGGCCGGGCATCAAGTCAGCCCTATACCGGGCGCCTGTGCGCCTATTGCCGCGCTGGTGGCTTCCGGGCTGCCCACCGACAGCTTCCTGTACCTGGGCTACCTGCCGCGCCGCCAGAGCGAACGCCGCCAACTGCTGCAAGGTATCGCCAGCCAGGCATCCACGCTGGTTTTCCTGGAGACGCCTCACCGCTTGCAAGCTGCACTCGTCGATTTGCTTTCCGTGCTGGGCGACAGGCAGATTGCAGTGGCGCGCGAGCTGACCAAACTGCACGAAGAAATCTTTCGCGGCTCGATGCATCAGGCTCACGAGCACTTCACCGCGCATGAGCCGCGCGGTGAGATCACGCTGGTAGTCGCCGGCGCAGCCAGTCTGGTCGCTCAGTGGAGCGAGATGGAATTGGAAACACAATTGAAAATTTCCCTGGATCAGGGAGAAGCGCCCAGCCAGGCTGCTGCCAGACTGGCGGCGCTCTCTGGTTGGCCCCGCCGGGAGATCTACCGCCGCCTGACACAGCAGCTGCAAAATACATCCCAAATGCCTCGGAAAGGAAGAAGCCATGAATCTGAATGACCCCGTCGCCTTTCAGAAGCTGGATCCCGGCAACATGCTCGGAGAAATCCACTCACTGCCAGAACAGCTCGAAGCTGCCTGGAAACTGGGCCATGAGCTGCCTCACCCAGGAATAAAAGACATCGACCGTATCGTGATTGCCGGGATGGGCGGTTCTGCCATTGGGGCAGACTTGCTCTCGGCATACATCGCCCCGTTTTGCCCGGTTCCGGTATTCGTGCATCGCGATTACGACCTGCCTGCCTGGGCAGCGGGCGAGCGCACCCTGGTTATCGCCTCATCACACTCTGGTAACACGGAAGAAACATTGTCTGCAGCCCAAAAAGCTCTCCAAAAGGGCTGCCAGTTGTTTGTGTTGAGCACCGGTGGAAAGCTAGCTGAACTGGCTCGTGAACGGGAAGCCGCCCTCTGGCAGTTCGAGCATGCGGGTCAACCGCGTGCGGCGGTTGGCTATTCGTTCGGGCTGCTGCTGGCTGCCTTTACCCGCCTAGGTCTGGTCGCAGATCCCGGCGCAGAATTGGTCGACTGCCTGCAGGCCATGCGCGCTCAACGCGCCGCGTTGGAAGCCCAGGTGCCCGATACCCAAAACCTGGCTAAACGACTGGCAGGCCAGCTCGTCGGGCGTTATATAGCCGTTATCGGTTCAGATATCCTGGCGCCGGTCGCCAGGCGCTGGAAAGGCCAATTCAGCGAAGTTGCCAAAGCCTGGGCGCAGTTCGAGTTTCTACCCGAGGCTGATCATAATACCCTGGCGGGAATCATCAATCCAGAGCCGCGCCTGAACGATCTGGTTGTGCTGTTCCTGCAGTCGCCATCCGACCACCCACGCAACCGTCTGCGCAGTGAGCTAACGCGAAAAATCTTCATGCTCCAGGGGGTCGGCACAGACTTCGCAAACGCCCGTGGAAGCACACGGCTGGCCCACCTGTGGACCACTCTGCACCTGGGCGATTACATCGCCTACTACCTGGCTATGGCCTACCAGGTCGATCCAACGCCGGTAGATATGATCGAGAATCTCAAACGGGAAATGAAAGCCGCCGGAAACTAAAATCCCCCGCGGCTTGAGCTGAGCAAAACGGGTTTACCAGGCAATCAACAGAATCAACACGCCGGCAGCGCTGCCGAAGAATATACCCGCCAAAACGTCGCTCACGTAGTGCACGCCCATGGCAGCGCGCGCCAGGGAAACCAGCGGAGCCCAAACCAGCAGCAGCGCTGCCCACCATACCGGGCCAGTGCCGGCTGCCAGCACTGCCAGCAAGGCAGCCCGGGCGGCGTGCCCGGAGGGAAATGAATGCGGATCCGTATTGCGATAAATCGCGCCCCACTCACCAGCCGGACGGCGCCGGCGGACCAGGTTTTTAACCACAAATACCAGCAAGGCAGTCGCCACGATGCTGCCTGCCATCAATACAGCGCGCTGCTGCCAGTAGCTGTTCCCTAAAAACCAGCAAAGTATAAGACCCGCCAGCCAAAACCAGGAGTCGCCAGAGTGCGCCAGAATTGCTGCCGCCCGGCGCAGCAATCCCGGTTTCTCTGCCACGCGTACGCGCCGGCTCAGTTCAGCATCCAGGCGAAGTAAAGGCTGCATAAGCCTAGGCGGCACCCCCCGCTTTGGGCTGTTGGCCCTGGCGCTGTGCCAGATCTGCTCTCATCATCTCCAGCTGGTGCGGTTTGTCGATGTCCATACCTACCTCTGCATATGGACATACGATCGCCCTCCCAGACAATTTCAACTTTCTAGCCACCTTGCCGACTGCCTTATCGATCGTGATTTGGCGCAGCAGCAAAAGCAGCAGCGTATCAAACCCAATTAACGACGCCTGCTTGAATACATTCTTACGTGACTCGACTAGTTTGTCCCAAATCTCAGCATCCGACTGCGCCAGCGAGGCGCGCGCTACATTCATATCGCCTCCGCAGACTTCGGCGTCTTTCAGGCGGGTATAGGATCGTCTGGAATTTGGAAAGCGGGTCTCCATCACACTGCGCGGGATTACATTGTAATAAATGTCGTCATTCGTGCGCATGGCCTCCCGCACCACCCAATCCACCATATCAGCTGTAATTGCCGGGATGTCGGATGAAACGATCAGCGCGTGCCCGGTATCTGGTTTTAAGTCAATCAGCTTAATCAAACCTGCCAGGATATTCTGAACCATATGTCCCTGGTTGGGCAGATAGACGCGTATCTTCGGGGAGGACAACCCGCTTCCTTGATCCACCCCGATGAGTACGATATCCTCAACCTCTTTGGAGGCTGTCAGGGCATCCAAAACCCACTGCGCCATTGGTTTTCCTGCAATATCGATGAGCGCTTTAGATTTCCCCTGACTGTATTCATACAAAGGGTCGCCAGGCTGTGGGACCCCGCCGGCAGTGACAATCGCATCCATTTTTTAATTCAACTCCTGCAGTTGGGGTTGGAAACCAAGCTGATCCAGCATGTCGTTGAGCTCTTTTCTGGTTAATGGGCGTGATTTTCCAGAGGCAGCGATCAGCGCAGCTTCCATCATGTTGGTGCCAAACGAGCGACCATCCAGTACAGGCGTGGAGGTAACCAGGTATTTCACGCCAGCCTGGCGGAACATATCCTGATCCGCGGAAGTAGTGGTGTTGGTCGCAATGATCTTCCCGTCCAGGCGGTCAGGCATGTGACGCTTGATATAGTGGCAGTCCCCTGCAATCACCGTAGCCGAGTTATAAAATTTTTCCCATTTGGGAATCCGCTTTTCCTGCTTTTCACCCGTAGGATAAACCCACTCAAAGGGCAGTCTGCCTGCCAGCGGCATCAACCAGGCAGCCATAATCTTCAAGCTTCGTTCGCTGTGCAGTGCAATCGGAATACCCAGCCCAAACATCAAGTCGCCAAATACGCATTCATAGCCGGCATCCAGAAATGAACGCGTCATTCCCCAGCGATCCACGCCCAGGGTGACGAATGCGCGTTTACCCATGCTCAAGACATACTCGCCAACTTTGGCATCGATAACCTGGGCCATGCGGTTTTCGAGCGTATTTTTCAAGCCGGCGCCATCGACAACCGGGGTTTGCTTCACAAAGCGCACCATGGATTGTACAGAGTACAGCGGATACCATTTCTCATCGACCATTACGCCCAGGTCGGCGCCGCCTACGCCGAAGGCATCCACCTTGCCATCCAGTTCCCGGTACAGCTGGGCAGCCTTCTCCATATCCCCATCGGTGCCAATGCGCTCGATGCGTATCCGTTCACCAAGCAGTTCAATCTCCACAGCCTTATCGCGCTTTGAGGAACCGATGCTGATACTCACCGCACGTTTCATGTAAGCCTCCCAAGTTATGATGGGTACAAATCGCTCGCTGCAGCAGATTTTTAGTATACTCTTAAGCTGAAAAAAGTGGTATACCACAGCAGCTCGCGATCTAAAACGCTCGAACGGACCGGCTATCAGGCCGAAGCTCAAGATGAGGTTATAATGAAACCATCCAACTTGCCAAAATCTGCGTTATTCAAAGGAGCCGGCAGATGAATCTTCCCGTACACGCGTATTTTCAAGGAAAGATCGTCCCATACAGCGAAGCCAAAGTCGGGGTGCTTACCCATGGATTAAATTATGGCACCGCGGCGTTTGGCGGTTTGCGCGCTTACTGGAATGAAACACAGCAGCAGCTTTACCTCTTCCGCCCGCTGGAACATTATCGCCGGTTCCTGAATTCCGCCCGCCTGCTGTTGATGGAATTCGAGCATACGCCTGAAAGCCTGACTCAGGTGACCATTGACCTGCTGCGCGCCGACGGCAACCGGCAGGATGTTTACGTGCGCCCGCTGGCGTACAAAGAAGACGAAATTATCGGTGTGAAGCTCCACGGTCTTCACGATGCGATTTCAATTGTTTCGATGCCTTTCGCTCTCTACGTGGCGAATGATACCAATGCGCATATTACGATCTCATCCTGGCGCCGGGTGGATGACAATTCAATACCGGCGCGCGGCAAAATTGCCGGCGCTTACGTAAACTCCGCATTGATCAAGAGCGATGCGCTGCAGTCCGGTTTCGATGAGGCTTTGGTCTTGAACCAGGATGGTCACGTTTCGGAAGGCAGCGCGATGAACATCTTTATGCTGCGCGATGGCGTGGCGATCACGCCACCAGTGACCGACAACATCCTGGAAGGCATCACCCGCCGCACCGTCATGGAGCTGCTGCGTGAAGAGCTGGGCGTTCCTGTCGTCGAGCGGCCCATCGACCGCACCGAAGTGTATCTTTGTGATGAGTTCTTCATGACCGGCACCGCTGCCCAGGTCACCGCGGTCACAAAAATCGATCACAGACCGGTCGGGGCTGGAGTTATGGGCGCTGTGACCGCCCAACTGCGCATGATCTTTGATGACGTGGTGCGCGGGAGCAACCCCAAATACCAGTGCTGGACGGTGCCGGTATATCCCTGATAAGCTGGTCGCACGCAGTGGGCACGCACAAGGATGACGGATCAAAAAAGGATGCCAGTCAGATCACACAGATCCAAAACGGCGCCCATAAAACCAGATAAAATTTCGTGGAGCGGTGCAGCATATACCGCTCCACGATGCTTTTCAGTAATGCTCAGCTGACCGGCCAGACATCTGAATGCTTGCGTGGAAAGAGCACTTCCAGAAGCCCCCAGGCTGAATCTCCGACGTAGCAGTCTGGAAAGGCGTAGTCCAGCTCTTCGACCGAGCGGAATCCGAACAAAAGCTGCAAAAATGTCAGGTTGGGAAACGCCGCATCCCCTGAGCCTTTGCCAGGTGTGGGTTTCCAGGCCTCGACCAGGCTGAGCTTGCCCTGCTCGAAAACCATGCGCAGCCCGTCTTTGTAAAAAGTCAGCGTCAATTCTCCGCTGTAGCCGCTCAGGATGGATGCTTCCAGCCGCCGTTCCAGCGCCGGCGAGATCAAACGGATGAAGCCCGGCAAATCTGGTACCCGGAGATACCAGGCGTATGGTTTACGCACACGCGGCAGCCGGTCGCGAACAGCGTGATACACCGGGTGGTCTTCGCCCATCCAAAATCCCCACGCGCCGAAAGGTTCTAGCCCGGCTTTCTGGGCTTGCGCATCTCCGGTGTTTTTCAAATAGCGGATCACTCCTGGTGTTACGGCTGCCCAGGAGATCTGCGGGGCAAGCTCATAAGCGGTTGCCACCAGGGTGGCGCCACGCGCCCAGTTGTAATGGGGATGCGCCAGATAACCAACCTGTCTCTCCTGAGGATCCTCGATGATGCACAGCACAGATCGATTGACATTCTCCGGCAATTTTCCCGACAACTCATAGCGCCACATTTCCAGGTCGCGCACGCAGCGGAGCGGGTAGCGCTGGCTGGCTTTATTGTACAAGTCGGTAATAAACGGCAGGTCTTTCTCTGCGGCTGGGCGCACCCGGTAGGGTTCCTCCTGGTCTTTTGCCAGCTTCGGTACGTGTGGCAAATACCCCAGGCGCCCACCGCTCAATGACAGCGCCATCTCGTAACCAAACAACCGGTAGTAGTAGGGAATTCCCGTGATCGCCTGCAGTATCTCCCCCTTCTCCGCGCTGAGGCGGTGGAGTTCTTCGAACTGAGCACGTACCAGACCCCGGTCGCGGTATTCCGGATGGGTGGCTACCAGCTCGGGCCTTCCCACCTTGAATTCTACCCCCTCGTAAGACCAGGTCTGGGAGATTAGATTCAACGATGAAACGATCTGCCCGCTGTGGGAATCTTCCACAAGCAGGTAATCTTCGGGCTGGAACGTCGGGTGAGGGCGCGCCACCAGATCCAGGGTCCAGGCGCGTATCAACTCAGGGTCCTCGCCATCCTCGGGGCGGGGGAAGATTGAGGCATTGAAGTCTGCCAGCGCCTGCCCATCCTGGGCTGTCGCCCGGCGCATCACCAGACCACCATCCAATTTGCGCAGGATATGATGCTCCTGCAGCAGTTGTTTCTGCATGCTTGCTCTCCTCATAGAGATATGTAGCGTTCGATACGTTCTGCGATTGTTCCCAGGCTGCGTTCCCAGAAAAGCTGGCTGCGAATATCAATCCCAAATTCTGCTGCCAGATCGGCCGCTTGCTTCTCGCCGGTGCGCGCCAGCAGATTGACGTAATCGGGTACGAAAGCTGCGCCGCGTTCCTGGTAGATGGCATACAAACCAAGCCCAAACAGCAGGCCAAAAGAATATGGGAAGTTATAGAACGACAGCTCCGGGCGGTAGTAATGGGGTTTCCAGGTCCACATATACGGCTGCAGGTAGCGTTCATCCAGGCCCTCGCCGTAGGCTGCTTTCTGCGCCTCAGCCATCAAACCGCACAGCTCCTGGGCAGATAACTCCGAGCTGGTTCGCCGCTCGAACACCTGCTTCTCGAACAGGTAGCGCGAGTAGACATCCACGATTACCTGAGCGTCTCCAATCAAAGAAGTCTCCAGGATAGCCAGCTCTTGCGCAGGATCGCTCACTTGCGCCAGAGCAGCATTGATCACGATGGTTTCACACAGGATCGAGGCGGTTTCTGCCAGCGTCATGGGTATGCTTCGCTGTAGAGCCGTCTTACCGGCGCGGAACAAGGCTTCATTGTGATAGGCGTGGCCCAGCTCATGTGCAATGGTAAATACGCCATCCAGAGAGTGGTCGAAGTTGGTCAAGATGCGCGATTCCTGGACGGCAGGCAAGCCCATACAGAATGCGCCGCCGCGTTTGCCATCGCGCGGCTCAACGTCGATCCAGCGCTGGTCAAAGGCGCGCTGCGCCAGCGCCTGCAAATCCGGAGAGAAGTTCGCGAAATGTTCGAGGATGAATGCTTGCGCACCGGCATAGTCGTACGTTGCACCTGGCTTCCCACTGGGAGCGAAAACATCCCACCAGGGAAGCTTCTCATGCCCCAGCCGTCTGGCTTTGGCCTGGAAGTAGCGGCGAAATACCGGCAAGGAGCCCTGTATGGCGCTCAACATGGCTTCCAGCGATTCCCGATCGATGCGCGCCTGGTCAAGGGCAGTGTGCAGATCATCCTGCCTGCCCCTGCGCCGGTTCAATGTGCCAACCGCACCCTTGACGCCGTTCATAGCCGCTGCCAGAGGCTCCTGCACGCTTTCCCAGGCTTTTATCTCCGCATGGTAGGCTCTCTGGCGAGTTTTTGCATCCGGATGAGAACGCAGGTTGATCAACGCGGTGACCGGCAGGCGCTGCACACGCCCGTCCAGCTCGAAGTCAACGCTCAGCTGCGATGTTACGGTCCCTTGCAGTTTGCTCCACGCCTGGGCGCCGCTCAAACTCAGCTCAGCCGCCAGGCTTTCTTCCGCTGTCGACATCAGGTAGCGGCTTTGCTGGGCAATCTCCCGCAGCGCAAATGCATGCTCTGCAACAGTTTTATTCCGGGCGATAACCTCTTCCAGCTCGCGGCTGTGGCGTCCCAGGAGCGCCTGGAAACGAGTGCGCGAGTCCAGCAGGTGAGCATTCATTTTTTCCAGCTCAGACAGCCGGCGTTTTGCCAGGGCATCGTAGGAATCGGTGGTCACGAAAGCCCTTATATACGATCCCAGTGTTGCTGAAAGAGTCAGCGCGGCGTTGAACCGGTCGATCATCTTTCCGATCCATTCTGCCAGGTCGGGGATATCACGCTCCGCGACCGGGAAGGCGTCTTCGATTTCTTTCAGCATTCCATCCAGGCGTTGGATATCCTCCAAATAACTTTGCGCTTCCAGGTCTGGATACACGTTCGAGACATCCCAACCAGATAGAGCTGTATCAGTAGAAGTGGTCATCTCATCTCCCTAATAGAATGTTGTGACAGTCACTTAAGACTCTCATTGAATTGGGCTGCCGGCTTTGATCGCATCGCCTGAGCAAACAGGAGCAGTACCGGCGAAAGGATCAACCCAGATAGAGAGAGTGCAGCACGAACAGAAAAAAGATTACCCACCGCACCCATCACCGGCCCTCCAGCAATTTGGCCGATTGCGTCTACCTGACTGCTCATCGAAATCACGGTAGCGCGCACACGCGAATCCAGGCTCTGGTTCACCCAACCGGTATAAATCGGGCCAATCAGGTCGCGGGTGATCGACACCATCCAGACGCAGAGCAGCGCCACCCAAAATCCGGTTGCCTGCGCCAGAATAAGCAGGCTCAAAACCAACAACGCGGTCAGTACCAGCAGCATCCGGGCGATGCTGGCAGCATTTTCCATATTCACCCAGCGGCGAACAACTTCTATCGCCGCTGCCGCCAGCACCAGGCTGCCGATCTGGATAATACCAAACCAGCCTACAGTATCCAGGCGAATAAAATCGGGAAAAGAAAAACTGTCCAGCAGGTGTTTGGTCCATAAACGGTCGTAGCCTTCGCTGTACAAGCCATAGAACAAACCGATCAGTAAGATCGTCGCCAGGATGGGCCGCACACGAATCATGCCCAGCCCGCTGCGAAATGTATGCGAAATTTCCTTCCAGGAACTGCGCTCTTCAGAGCGGGTCACCTGAAATCCGGTTTCCGGCATCCACAAGATCAGGAGTAATCCCAGCAGGATAAACAGCATTCCCCCAGCACGAATCGGCAAGCTCAGGCTAAAACCAGCCATCCATACGCTGGTCAGGATGCCCAACAGCGCCCCCAGCTGGCTCATCTGTTGGCCGCGCAAGAATGCCCGGTTGGCATTGGCTTCGCCGATCTCATCGCTGAGCCAGGCCTGGGTTGCACCGCTGGTGAACGTATACCCCAGACCCCAAAGCGCCTGACCGGTCACCACAGCCCAAAAAGCCGGAATAGAGCCTTCCAGGATAAACCCGGCGCCTATGATCATGTAGCCAATCAGCACCGAAGCGCGCCGGCTGAACACATCCGCAACAATACCGGTGGGCACCTCGAACAAGAAAACCGATGCCTCCAAAGCGGTTCCTACCAGCACCAGTTGAAGCGGGGTGAGACCGACCGTCTCCACCTGGTAAATCATATTGATGGTAAAGATCAATGCAAAGCTAAACGAAGCCACAGCCTGCAGGCGCAGGTACAGGGCATAGGCATCCATTTTTCGCACAGGTGGTAGCATCCAGACTCAATCGAAACCAGCAGGCTGCTGCCTGTACCAGCCGCTTGCCTGCTCATAAGCGTATGCAGCCTGCATCACTGCCCGGTCCGCCCAGGGGCGGGCGGTGATCTGCAAGCCAACCGGCAGCCCGGAAGCTGTGAAACCACACGGCAGCGAAAGTGACGGCAGACCGGTTAGATTGAACGGCGCGGTGAAACGCGTCAGCAAGCGCGCTTGCTCCACTGCGTCCGGCCCTTCGATAGGCGGCGCGGGAACCGGTGTGGTTGGCGTCAGCAGCACATCATACGCTTCAAAGAACAGTTCAAACTGCCGGCGAAGCTGGGCCTGGGTGTGGCGCGCCAGGGCGTATTCACTGGAGGTATAAGCAGCCCCTGCTTGCAGCCTGCGCAGCACATCTTCACCGAAATCCTGGGGGGAAGACTGCATCCGTTCCTGGTGGAATGCAGCCGCGTCACTGGTTACCATCAGCATATTCGCTGCGGCAGCCCGGCGCGAGTCTGGGAACGCTGTTCGCTCTACTTTGGCGCCTAGCTGCTCGAAGGTTTGCGCTGCTGACCGGACTGCGCCCAACACCTCCGGATGGGTAGCTGAAGTGTAGAACTCGTCATCCGCCAGCGCGATGCGCCAGCCGCGCACGCCGCGATCCAGTTCAGCCAGCCAATCCTCGGATGGGTGCGGGAGCGAATACGGGTCCTGTGAATCATACCCATCGATAGCCTGCATCAGCAAGCAGACGTCGCGCACGCAGCGCGCCATTGGACCTACGTGATCCATATTCCACGATAAAGGCAGCACACCGCGCAGACTGGCACGTCCCCGGGTAGGCTTCAAACCGGCGATACCGCACAGTGAGGCAGGAATGCGGATGGAACCGCCCGTATCGCTCCCCAGCGATCCCAGGCATAATCCCGCCGCCAGGGCCGCACCAGACCCACCGGATGAGCCGCCGGTAATCAAGGATGTATTCCAGGGATTGCGGCAGGCGCCGTAATGCGGGTTCACGTTGGTCACACCCAAAGCGATCTCGTGCATGTTCAGCTTGCCCAGCAGCACCGCGCCGGCGTCTTCCAGTTTCTGAACTACCGCGGCGTTCTCGGCTGGAACACGTCCGGCAGAGAACTTCGTACCCCCGGTGGTTCTCACGTTGGCGGTATCGAACAAATCCTTGAGCGCCAGCGGGATACCGTGAAGGTGCCCACGCCAGCTTCCCTGCATGATCTCCTGTTCGGCTTTACGAGCCGATTGCAGCGCCAGTTCTGCTGTGACGGTTAGATAAGCGTTCAGCCTCGGGTTATACGTTTCTATGCGCCTGAGATACCCCTCAACCAGCTCCAGCGGAGAAATCTGCTTCTGCCGGAGCAGGTCTGCCGCCTCCCAGATGGTTAAACGGTGCAGATCCATCGCCATCTCTCCTTACCCACTGCTCAGCAGCGCCATCAAGTCATTCCTGGTCTGCTGCGCATCGATGAACCGGATGGCATGCATGCCCTGCTCCCGGGCTGCGTCTATATTGCGCGGCATATCGTCCACGAACACCGCCTGCCCAGGTTCGACCTGCAATCGCTGCGCGGCGAGATGGTAGATACGCGGGTCGGGCTTCGCCAGCCCAACCTCGGCAGAGATGATCATTTCATCGAAAGCGTCGGTGATGCGCCAGCGATCGGCCAAAACCTGCCGCAGGTCATCCCAGGCATTGCTCAACAACGCGGTTCGATAGCGACCGCGCAGGCTGCGCAGCAGAGCGACCAGTTCCAGGTCAAGCTTATCCCCGCCCCAAAAGCCAGCCTGAACTTCCGGCAGCATGCTCTCATCCAGATTCAGGCTGGCAAGCACGCTGCGCCAGTGATCCAGGGTGGATAGCTTTCCGACCGCCGCATTGAAACCCGTCGGGCTGTCAAAGACTGCAGCCTCCAGGGTCTCGTAGGTCATCCCCAGCTGGGCTGCCAGCCTGGCCCGCGGCTGGCGGTCTTCGGTACGCACCAGCACGCCTCCCAGATCAAAGATTACTGCCTCGATTGCCATACATTCTCCTTGATTTTCGCCGGATAGTGATTGACCAATTCTAACCGACAGTGCCGGTTATGGCTCCAAACTCCGCCGGCTCAATTCTATTCCGGGTCGCAGCTCTTTCTCGTACAGATCGTGCTGGTACTGGGGATCCGAATGCATCCCGGCTTTCTCGTACA